>JBKDHV010000055.1:0-56553 GCA_046336915.1 Bdellovibrionales bacterium | reverse complement strand
AAACCGATCTGACGGGAGTCTATCATGATTCTTCCTCTGAAAAATTGGTGGTGATTTCACCCAAACAGAATGAAAGATCTCAAAAAATAATCAAGCTCTCAGAGCAAAAATGCTGCTGAACTCCGAACTCGCTCTACATATGCTGCACAAACGCCCCCCCTTCGAAAGGCGACTGCGGGCCTTCAAAAATTTTGTTTGTCGCACGGAGGGCGCGCGACCCTTAGAGTTTCAACTGAGTCTTCATCGACAGAGTCTCGAGTTTGAACCGCCAGAGACTCCTCGCGAGGAAGAAACGTTTCGGTTCCGCTGCGGGCCTCTCGATGCGGCTAAGTTTGACGAACGCTGAGAGTAATCCAAGACAAGCTAGTCCACAGAGCCCTTCAAAGCCTTGAACTACGAACCGCCAAGCAAGGCTCGACACTGTCGAACCACGTCTTTCGCAGCCCTTCCAAGGTCGACGGTAAGCTTATCGACGAAATAACCGAGCTCGGTCGATCGCGTGATGTCGCGTACGAACAAGACTCTTTTCAGAGGGGCGCGCAAATCATATCCGATTACATCGCCAAGCTTCAGAATGCGGTTCATTCCTAAAACAAAGTGAACAGTCGAAAGTGGAATCTTCCACCCTGCCAACTTCGAAGCTCCCAAAAGATAGATGAATCGATCCATCATCTCTTTCTTCGCGTAGATTCGCTCAAGCTGGGCTCTCTCAAGATCGACCTGCCCACCGGTCAGCTGCTTTAAGCGTTGGACTTGAACATCAAAATCTCTTCGATTTTCGGTCTGAGCAAGTAATCGAATCGTCTGCACACCCAGGTCCCGCTCGGCGAGCGAGATTGGAATCGCTTGACCGAAATCCAAAAGTGTAATGGTCTTTTTTTCCTTATCAATAATGACTTGACCGTCATGAAGATCAGGGTTGGCGAAGGCTGAGGTTCGATTTCGAAGGAAGTTCGAATTTAGAAGATGCTTCCATTCGCTTTCTAAAACAATTTCCATGGTCTCTTTATAAAGCTCAAAGTTCTGCTCGCGAATCTTGCGGGCCGTCTTTCCCGATGCTTTTTCCATGATCAGGCCGAACTGAGTCACACTTTCAACCTTGGGCACATTGAAGGTCCATCCCTCCACCTGCCGAGAGTAAATCAAGGCCGCTTCGGCCTGCCTATCGTGGGAGTTCCGCTTGTTGAATTCAAGCTTAACGGAGTTTTCGATGACCTCGAGTAGCCCCGGCAAGAAGCCGTAGTGATCGAAATTTCGTCTGGCGAGTTCGTTTGCCACGTTGGCAAGCCTTAAGAAGTCCTTCTGGGCGGCGACCTCAATCGACTCGCGTAGCACTGAGATCACTCTCACGTCTGCATTTGCTTTTCTTAAAATTTCGATAGCAATGTTCACGCTACCGCTTCCAAGAGCGCGAACCACTTCCCACTTTTCCCCAAACTCCAGTCCCATTTGGGTGTTCAAGAGTCGCAGGATTTCAAGGTAGCTCAGCGGAGCAGCCGAGTCCTGTGAGCTTGCAAGAGCTTCTTGCAACGATTTGAGTTCGCTCGTGAAACCCAGATACTGCGCAAGCTTTCGACCAGGCACGCCGAACGCAACCTCGAGCACTCCCTTAAGAATTTCACCCTCACTTAGCTGCGTGTCGGTTTTGCTCTTTTGCGCAAGGACGTAGGCAAAGATAAAGGACCGATCACGGCCCAGGGAATCTGTGAGGGCCTGGGTGATTTCTTCTGCGATCTTTCGATTGTCGGAGTTTTTGAAGTAACGATCGATGATCACCTGGTTGGCTTCGGGCCCCTGTGCCAGCCCGTCAGGCCCGGTCAAAAGCATATTCAGTGTGAAGGCGCGCACCAGCTCAGATTCATGACTCAAGCGTGTCCGCATTTGATAGATGATATTCGAGATGGGAAGGCTCGTCTTCTTTTCCCATTCAAGAGCAAAATTCGGAACCTCAGGCGAGCGTCCCATAACATATTCGATCATGTTGAGCTGTTCTTGTGTGGTTCGAGACCTCAACAGGTTTGCAACAAGGCTAATTCCTCGCACTTCGCCGTCAAGACCCGCTGTATTTTCAGTGTTAATCTTGGAGTTCGTTTCAGGAAACACGAACGAAATTGTTTGCGGCTGAAGTCTTAGATCCTCGGCGATCTTTTCTTGTAAACGTAAATAGATGTCGGGAAGCTTAGTTTTGATTTCTGAGTCCTGATTTATCTCTTCAAAAACACGCTTCAGGGACTCGGGATCCTTTCGAGCGCCTAAACGCCGAACGAATTCTTCGAAATAGGTTGAGATCAGAGCGTTCTCCGTTAAACCTTCCGTCGTACCCGCTCGCCGAATAAAAAGATAGGCTCGAGGATCTTTTCCGCCGTTTGAAAGTTCTAAATATCTCTTCTCAAAGACGCTCCGAAGTTCAGGGACGTAGTCCAGCGCTCGCAGAGAGATCGTCAACAAGGATCGATAGAGCTTCATCCAGTCACCAAAATCCTTGATGCTGTTCTGGTGATTCGCGAATACTTTCAAAAGAAATGATACGTGTTTAGGAAAGTCGAGGGGATTCCACCCTCTTAGCTTCAGAGGATTCTTCACGCCGGTCAAATCGAACTCTCGCTCCCTTCGTTCGGCTCGACTTCGAAGAGTATAGAACTTACGAGTGATCTGCTCGAGATCCTGTAGGGAGAAAAGTTTTGACATCTCTTCGCGGAGCAAGGGTTCAGCCAAGAGGGAAAGCGCCCCCAGTTCGCGCGCTTGTTCATTCTGAGACATCCCAGCATGGCGTCTAAAATATCCGCCCTTTTCACTGAGCTGAATTGTAGCATCAACGAGCTCAAGGTTCGTTTGGGACCAATTGACGTGCAGCTTCTCAAGCTGATTCTTCTTCTTCTGGAGCTCTCGGTATTCACGAAGGTTTTCCTTGTAACGTTGACTCTTGAGTTCTTGCTGGAACCTTTTTTCGATTTTGTCATCAATCGGACCCACGAGAAGTTGCCGTACGGCCTTTGCTCCTAAACGGTTTAGAAGTTTTTGAAAGAGCTCGCGGCCTTTGGCCTGGGTGCTTTCATCTGAAGAGCCGCCCTCTGCGACCAGATAGATAAGGGTTCTCATGTCCTGTTCAACGGTTCCCAGAGGGACCGAGCCAGTCTCAAGAAAACTGTGAAACAATCCGCTTACATCCGAATAGACTGTTGGTTGTAATGAGTTGAGGGCGCGTTCCAGTGCGCGAAAGTAGATCCGCCGAAGAAGTTCTTGTTCTTCCTGGGTTCGCGCCAAATAGTTGTTGGTTAGGTAGAGAACCCTATTCACTTCTGTTATATGATCTTCATTAAGTTCGGTTTTTGATCCTGCGATGGCCTGCAGAGTTTTTTTGATATCCCGCCGTGTTTTTTTCGTAACATCCGCTTCGAGTTCCTGAATTTTTTTGAGGAAGGTGGACCGCCTTACCACGTCTTCGAATTCGTCTTTGCGGGTCGAACTCAAGAGTCCGAAGTATTCATCTGGACGTGATACAATCGCTGTGTCCACAAACTTGGGATCATCAAGACTCTTCGTATGCTCATCAAGGAGCTTTACGAGAATCGCTCGAGAGCGCTTGAGATGCAGATTCGCCTCTTGTTTATTCCTTTGCTTCTCAGACATGCTGTCCAGTTTCTCTTGCCGTGCAAAGGGCTCGTTGATGAGAAAGGTCGTGAACTGTCCTAGTCGGAAAGACTCAGTTTCCCTCTTATTTGACCAGTGATTCTCCTCAGACCTCGCGTAAGTTGGATACAGAAAGTTCTGAATTCCAATCGCCCACATTTTTTGAACGTTTTCGAGGTGCGCTAGGTGTTGCAGAAATGGGTTTTGGAAGATGATCCGCGGTGAAGAAAAGACGGTGGTCAAAAATTTTGTCACATCAAACTTAGGATGCTTCAGCCAAGGCATCATTTCCCTGGCGACTAGGAAGTCGAATTCTCCCCCTTGAAGGCTATCAAATGTTGCGTCAGTGCCCTTGTAGAAATGGGCTGCGTTCCAGATCGCCGCCGCCCTTTTCTCCGGGCTGTAGCGAGGGATCTTTTCAATCGATCGAAAGGCTCGATTTAGAAGGTCCAACATTGTTTCGCGGTCAGGTGAAAACTCCGCAAGAGCCTCGAAGTTTTCCTTTGTTGCCAGATCGGCGTTGTCGGCTGAAGCCAACGACGCTCCAAGGGTCACAATCAGCGTCGGTCTTTTAAGGCTTCGCTTCGTAAGCTCCAAATGAATTGCCGCAATACGGTCGCGCGTCTTGGGATCTAAACTTCGACCGAGAAATACACCCGCATTACCGGTTCCCTCCAGTCGGCGAAGTCGCTCTGGCAAGGCTTTCACGACAGGCTCAAGAGCTTTCGGGTGTGTTGATTTCAGATGCTCAGCCTTTGCCTGAACCATCCCGATCCTGACCCCTCGGTCGTGATGCGAGCTGGCTCCCGCGTGCATAGCCTGGATCAGCTTGCCTAATTCCTCTCGCTTTTTGCTAGGATCCGCTCGTGTTTCGATTTCTGCCAAGGTCCAGAGGGAGTCACGAAGAGCGTCGATGTCGTACTTCCCTACCAAAAGATCTAGAGCCATATGATCGGTCACGGCCTCGAGTCGCTGGGTTGAAAACCATCTCTTTGCGCGTTCATGCTCGATATCGGGGCTATCGAGGTGACCCTCAAGCAAGTGAATGAGCTCATGGGCAATGACGGCGGCCACTTGATCAACCGTCGAAAGGGTTCGGAAAAGCCCCTGCGAGACACCCAGATGGTAAACAGGTTGAGTTGGATCGAGCTGATAAAACTTCCGGATCACAAGTCGATTTTCTTTTGATTTGAGATCGACTTTTTCCATGAAGGCATTTGGTTCATGGCTACCGTAGACTCCAAAAGTCAGCTGATAGTTATTGAAAATTTCTGGCTTCAAATTTTTGACGATTTCGCGCACAAGTTTTTCTAGTTCTCGCACCTCTGGCTGCACTCGTCCGACAGGTGGATTCTGAAGTCCCCCGAGTTCAGCATGCCGGCTTCCCCATTTCTGGAGAGCCAAGGTTTGGGCGTCGGTAACGGCAAAAGCTGATGGCTGAAACCCGATCAAGAGGGCTGCTAGAAAAAGTCTCAAAAATGGAAAATGAAAGCTCATTCTATTCCTCGTCACTTCACGCGAAGGCCGCCTACTGCTTGATCTACAAAATCGAGACCTCGTCCGAGGAACGCCCTGTCCACTCGGGAGTCATTCGCTGATTACGAATTTTTCAGGTGACGTTTCATGGCCCATTTTCGTGTGGCACAGGACGTGAAACACAGTTGTCAGATTATCCTATTTTGAGACGGAGGTTTTTTAATGAACAAGCTTTTGACGGCGATGTGTGGCCTTGTTCTCTTCATCCTGGCTTTCTCGGCTCCGGCTCAAGCTGAACGGCTTCCGACGGTGATTGAAAATGTTTTGATCAACTTTGGAATTATTCCACCGCGCGGGGCGCCGCAGTACTGTCCCGAAGAAACATCTCATCTGGATGCGACGGAGGCCGCCGTTCTGTTGGCCCAAGCCGAAAAGGCAAAGTCGTCCTACAACAAGTGCGCCTCGCTGAAATTCTTGAAAGAGATCCTGCGCCAACACCCGGGTGATCCTTTGGCGAAAGTAGCCCATCGAGACATCCTGATGACACTCTTTCAAGCTCAGGATTTTGTCGGCGCGATCAACTATGCGAACTTGAATTTGGATCGTGATTCCGAGTACACGCACTATATGATGCTTCGAGCCCTGGGGCGCCAGATCCAGGATCTCAATGTCAGCCCCGAACTGATGGACTTTCTGTCTTACTCCCTTGGGGCTTCGCTTGAGCAGAATGATTCGAACCCTTATTTGAAAAATCTGAAGTATCAGAACTTTCTCGAAAAGTACCCGGACTCTCTTTATGCTAACGAAATCCGAATTCTTCAAAATGAGGCTCGGCAAAAATACGGATCCGAAATTCTTGCGCGGGCCCGCACGAACCGACTGATGATGGAATATCCGAAGGCCTTGAATCAGCTGCAGATGATTCTTGAGTGGGGACCTGTGATTGATGTTTTCGGAGAAGCTCTTTATGAAAGAATTCAACTTCTGTCTGAGTTCGCTTTTGGGCTTGTCCGACCTCGCCTGATTTCGAATGTAAAATTAAATAAGCTTTTGGGCCGGGATCTTCAAACTCCGGTAACCCAAGAAGAAAGACGGAAACTTGCTAGCGAAACTTTCGCGCTGGCCGAGCGGGATTTGGTTCAGATGCAGACTCACCTGGCTTCAAGCTTGTGGACCCAAAAGGCCCAAGAATTTCTAAAGAGTTTTCAGTACGAATAATGGCAAAAGCCGGCTCTCTTTCAAGAGCCGGCCCGATACCTACAAGGACCCCCTCGGCGTTGTAGGCTATTCTTCTTTAACCTTTACGAAGTTTTGTCTTCAGCTCGGCTTGATGTTGTAAGCGAGCTCGAATTCCCACAGTCGTTTCGTCAGAGCCATCTTGGTTTTCGCGCAAACGAACTTCTGGAGAAAGAACCATGAAGCGAGTCACGGGCATGTTGTAGGCCACAACGGCTTCGCGAGCGACGTCTTGAAGGTTGGAAAGCTCAAGAACAACGCTTCCAGGTCCGACTTTGTAAGATCCGCCAACGGTCAATCCTTGAGTGTTTCCATACAAAGGATGGTTGTTGATGATCAGACCCTCGGCCCATACTTTCATCTTTCCTGCAGCATCTGTGAAAACGAGTCCTACGGAAACTCGTGATTCACTTTTCGATGTCTGCGCGTTTTCTTTCATCATCGCCGACACTTGCGCCTGAAGTTGTTTCGTCAAGGCCTTGCCCAGCTTAATTGAATAGCCCTTTTCATCGGAAATCTTGAAATCTCCGGCGCCGGCTTCAAACAAACTGATCGCGACACTGTCGACAATCTTCAGATAATTTGCAGGAAGGGCGACGGTAAGTCCCACAACCTCGTCTTGACGATTCAAAGAATACAGAAGCGCATCTTTGAACATGGGAATCTCGGTTACTTTCTGACCGAACGCGATCGAGTGTTTACCGAAGATCACAGTCGCTTGAGGTAAGCCCATCTTGTCGGTTTGGACTTCGATGTAGGCTTCTTCTAAAAGCTGCTCCCAGTTTAGATCCTCTTTACGTGTGTCGCTGTTGAGCTTTCTTTCAAGCTCGGCCTTCACAACAGCCTTGACCCCTTCGCGCAAGAAGATTTCAAAGCGCAGCTCTGCATCCTGAATACGAAGATCACGCTCGTAGTCCGCAGATTTTTTGCCGGTCACATCAAAGTTGATGCTTCCTTCTGACTTGATCCATGGTGCAGCTCCAGCAAGATTTGCTGCGAGCAGCGTGGTTGTAACAGCCGTCAATACGGATGTCTTCATAGTATCCCCCTCTTTTGTGGTTAGCCCCTGACTTGTTTTGTTGGATCAGGGCGCGGATTCCCCTTTTCCAAGCTTTGTGCCAGCGCAGATCGAATTGAGAGGGGTTTGAGGTCTTGCTCAGTGACCAAATTGGGGCTTCACATTTTTTCAAACAAAGTGTTGTGTTAAAATTTCGACGTCATTTCAAGCGGTTCAAAATTCGGCAAGGGCGCTGCCCGAATCGTCACGCCCGATTCTTTTCAAAACGCAGGCGCGTCATGGGAGAGCCTTTGACTTTCGAGCACTCCTAGCCGTGGGAACTGTCGACATCTAACGGATTTTAAACTCGAAGCCATTATTCCTACATCGAGTTGCAAACGCACGTCACTGACCAATTAGAATTCCCCACAGGTGGAGAATTCTGGCTAAGCTGACACCGGGTCGGATGGATGGTCGCACACAGATTAGCATCGTAGTTAGGAGCATATCTATATGCAGGGTGAGTGCTGTCCGCATAAGTGTTACTGAAATAGTAGGTCACAGCACACGTCGTCTGCCGGGAACTATCAGGGACAAGGCGATTGTTTTGACACACAACAGGAAGCTGCCCAAAGCCATCCGTTACAAACGGACCTCCTGAGTTCACAGTTGTAGATGAATCGGTAAACACAGTGCTGTTTCCATAGTGGCCACAGCTCAATAGTCCATCAGCTCCGCCCCAGCGAACAGTGGGAAGCTCGTTGCATCGAAAGCACTGCTGGATTTGCCCTGGATAGAGCTCAATCGGAAATCGATAGCCTTGAGCCGTATTACAAGCCGTGGGCATGCAAACTCCCTCACAGTTAATGGCTCCCACAGTTCCTGATGCCGAAACAGTTTGGCCGGTCCAGTTTACCAGAGTCGTAGGCTGACACGCCTGTTGATAATTTGCGACACATGTCGCGCCTGGAGGAGGCGGCTGAGTTACGGGCATCGCCAGTGAGGAAACCCCGCCGTTTGATTGAAATATAAAGTCCACGCGTTCAGATGCAGCAACCCCTGCGTTTGTCATATCATTTACGATGGATGCCATGGGCGTCGTCTCCAACGCGACATTCGTGGCGCTAAAGATGTACTTCCGCGCACCATCAGGACCGGTCCAGCCACCACCACGACCCGGCCCCCCTAATAGAATTGGACTTGGTTCCACAGAAACGTTGGTTTCAGTATAAACACTATTTCCGCGAGGAGCCGAACTTAGCGCAGTAAACTCGCACTCATAAACTTCGTTATAGCCAACCGTGATTTGTTTCGACCAAGCCCCATTCCGAGTTTGGTTGCGGCAGCGGAAATCAAGGGTACCTTTAGCACTGCTAGGAACGCTTATGGACGCAAGTCGTGCAGCAGTTTCTTGAAATCTTACATTCGGAGAGCAGTTTTGAAAGAGAATCATGAGCAGCGCTGTGATTGGCAAACCTCCCCAAAGAAGCTGACGCTTGGAATATCCGATATTTGATTTCATAAAAGCCCCCTACATTTTTATGGTAGCGAGTTCTCTGCAAGAATTCTAGTCTATCGTGTGTTTCATTTTGAACCACTCTAGACTCACCTGGAGTGACAAGAAGGAAAAGCATCGTTTTTCTATGTGCAACGCCTTGACAGCCGAACAAGTCTTACACACCGAATGCAGATGACCACTCAGATCTAGCTTAGCAAAAGTCCCATAACGGAACCCAACATGCCTAAGTGTTACATATTCCAGATTATGGTTTCTGGTATTTTAAACTGCATGCCTTCGTAGGCTTTGTACTCGTTAAAGGCCCCGAAAATCGCCTCGAATCCTGCTCTAGATATCCTGTTGAGCCTGTGGTAACTTGAGCAGGATTTAATCGAGGAGATTTTATGCGAGACTCACTTGGGATGTGGCAAAAATATTTTGTGTTCGCGTTTATGGCCCTCTGCTTGATTGGCTGTGATCAAAGTCTTGATGAGCGCGTTGATAACCCCAAGGATCGAACTCAATCGAAACCTCAACCTGATAACCGAGTGAACTGGTCGACGGTTCCTTCCAAGTTTAACCCCGATTTGCACCACCTGACCATTCGGACCAAATCGGTCGACAGAATTGATCTCGACATTTTTAAATTTATTGACGACGTCGAGGTCTTAACATCGGCCGACGTCCCAACCGACTCAGCTCTTTTGCGACTTTTCTGGGTTTCGCTCATTCCTGATATGCGACCCGAGCTAAAAGTGGAAGTTAAAGGTCGTCGACTGTCGGTTTCTGGAGTTGGTCAGCCAACCTGTTTAATTCGAATTCGGGAAGGACAAATTGAAGCTCTTGAAGGTGGCTGTTACGTCCGCCTCCAGATTTTGTTTCCGCCGAAAGCGCGGGTTGAAGCCTATAACCTGGGAAAGCTCCTGACTTCCAGATTTATTCCTCTGACATTTGAAGAGCTGATCAGCGGTCTTGCTAAGGCCGAAGCTTCTTTTAGAAAGTTTGCTTGGATTCGAGAGTACTTACTGTCCTACACGTCAAACTCAAAGACCCCCACCATGACAACGGAACAATTGGGCTTCGTGCTGGACTTCTTTTCGGATCGTCGAGAGCGACTTGCCGTTCTTGATCAACTTCATCGAATCCTCACGGACCGAAACAATATTCCTTCTTTCATTGACAAGAAGTTTCACCCATCAGATCGCGACGAGGCTCGCGCTATCGTGGGGCTTTAAGCTCGTTCGCGAAAATCTGAAACTCTCTGTTAACGCAAGTCGTCCCTCTCCTCTTTTTTTGCCTTTAGGATTTCGAAGGCCTACAGTTTTTCGTCGAGGGGGAAACTTTAATGAAAACTCTTGTGGCGATCTTGATTTTTTCCAACACGTTTAGCTGGGCAGGTGTTCGATCTGAGTGGACGGATGTTGGGACTCTACTTCCTGAAAATGATCGGCGAATTCAAGTTCGAAGCGCTGAAGCCAACAATTTGACAGAAGAGCAGTACAACCAGATTCTTCAGGCCTTTCGAAATCTGTATGGGCCTCTGTTTGCCGAAAAAGAACTCGAATTTGATTTAGTTGGAAGTTGGCAAAGTGCCACTGTCAATGCCTACGCCGATCGCGCGGGGCGAACGGCTCGCGTGACTATTTTTGGGGGAATCGCAAGACATAAGGCGATCACTCCAGATGGACTGGCCGCTGTTATTTGTCATGAGATTGGTCACCACTTAGGCGGTGCCCCGAAAGTTCGTGGCTGGGGATCAAATCCTTGGGCGTCGAATGATGGTCAGTCGGACTACTTTGCCACTTTGAAATGTTTGCGACGCTATTTCAAAACTTTTTCTACTGCCCAAAATGTCGCGATCGTGAATCGTCTTTTTCAGCGAAGAAGTTTTATGGCGGATCCTTCTGTTGTGAATGTGACAAGTGATCGCCATCCACCTGCTCAATGTCGGCTGGACACATTTTTCCGAGGCGCCCTTTGTCCTATTCCAGAAATAGAAGATGTTCATAATCAGAACCCCTATATTGGAACCTGCAGTGCTGTAAACGGCGCGCCGGAACTTTACCATCGCCCCCGTTGTTGGTTTAAACCAGCCGAGACGTTCGCACGCCGCTGAACCTAATCGGAAATCTTTCCTAGAGCCCGTTGGGTTCCATGGGCGAGCGAGATCGGAAAAATTATGCTTAGGAATTTCGTTTTTTTGTTCTTTCTCGCCCCACTCTTGAGCTGGGCGGGCGTTGTCGAAACGGATATCCACGTTCGCCAACTCGATCCGTCCGCAAGTCCCTCTCTTCATTTCAAAGTTCAAATTCATAACTTAAGCTCTGAGTTTCTGAAATTTGAATTGACCGAAAAGGCTCAAAACCTGAAGGGGCCCACAAAAAGAAACCAGAAATCATTGAAGAGGGCTTTCCAGTTTCATGTCGAGCCTGGAAAAAAACTCCAACTTGAATACGACCTTGAGTATGACAAAAATCGCCCCGTTTTTGTAACCTCGCAGGATCGCTGGATCCCGGTCCTTGCAGAAACTTCGTCCGGACTTCAGATTTTCCGCCTTAAATCAGAGCTTGCTTCTGGCTTCGAGCTGATTTCAAGCGCAACCGGTCATCCGCAGGAAGACCTGGCTCTGTCCTTCGGTCCTTTTACGAAAGTGTCCTCTCCAGATGGAAGATTGCATGTCTATCTGATGAAGCCGGATGCGCGACTTGCAGAAACTCTTCTTGGAAAACTGTCCGAGTACTTGAAACGTTACGAATCCGATTTCGGTCCTTATCCTTTTCAAGATTTCTCCGTTGTCGAGAGTCCCGATGAAATTGGCTATGCGTTTCCGCAAATGACTTGGATCGGAAGTCAGCTTTTACGCTTTCCTTTCATTTTGACGACGTCCCTGCCCCACGAACTGCTCCACCAATGGTGGGGAACTAGCGTTTATGTCGATTATGAAAAGGGAAATTGGTGCGAAGGCCTGACAAGTTTCGGGGCGGACTATGCTTTGCTCGATGAAAATGGAAAAAAGATCTACCGCTTAAAGGCCCTGACAAATTACGCCAACTATGTAAAGTCAGGCCAAGACCTCTCGCTTGCTCAGTTTGTCTCTCGAGGAGAAGATCGAAGTTTGCAAGCGATCGGCTATGACAAGGCCTTGATGGTCTTTGTCATGCTTGAACAACAGGTTGGTGAGTCCACTTTCAAAAAAGCGTTGCAGACTTTCTACAAAAACTATCGCTTTAAAAAAGCCAGTTGGGATGATCTCTTCGCCACTCTTGAAAAAGTAAGCGGACGGGACCTTCAGAACTTTAAAAAATTCTGGATTCATTCGACTGGATCTCTGAAATCGAACTTTGTAACTTCAAGTTCTGCAACCAACCCTCAAAGTCAGATCGTCAAGTGGACTGCAGTTGCACAAGAACTAACGAAAATTCCTGGGCACCCTGTTCAAACTGAGCTTTATTTTCTCGAAGGCGATGCGCCTAAGACGATCTCTCTGCAAGTCGACCCTAAAGGTCGAGAATTGATCGAGAGCCTCTTTTCGTTTCCCTCGGATAAAAAGCCTCGCGCCTACGGAGTTGATCCTAAGTTCTTTCTTTTTCGTGAGCTGCAAGAAATCGAGAAGCCCGTAACGTTTTCCCAGCTTTTTGGGGCTTCAAATGTGTCTGTAAAGTCACCTGCCGCTGATCTTTCGGAATCTTTGCGTCAGGTTTTCCCAGATATAAATCTTCAAGAGGTGATTCGCTGGGACTCCTCCCGCCCCGAGCTCTATCTCATGACTCTTGAGCAAGCCAAATCCCAGCCTGAGATTGTCCGTCTTCTTGAAGCTCGAAACATTAAACTGAGTGACTCGTCTTTAAGGCTTGATGGAACTGTTTATGATTTAAGTCAAACTGCAGTCTTTTTTTCATTGCGCTGGAATCGATCGAAGGTGATCGTGATTTCTATCAACGATCAACTTTCAACCCTTCGCTGGGTTCAAAGATGGAGTCGCTACGGAGCGCAGTCTTACGTTGTCTTGAATCGAACATCGGCCTCGCCCCAAGGACTATGGCTCGATCGCTTCGAACAGTCCTACTAATTTTTCTTCTTTGACTTCGAATCGTTCGATTCTGCTCTGATGGTGGGGAAATATTCCCCAGGCTATCACAATCTTCACGCGAACAAGCCCCTCAGTTCGGCTTATCAAACGCCTCTTGGCACTCGCATTCGGAACACTTCTTGAAAGCAAATCTCGCAGAACTCTAAAAAAGGAGACTTCATGAGAACAAGAACAAGCAAAGCTCGCCGAATTACCGGTCGAGTGAAAAGAGCCGCTAAAAGCATCACTCGAGGCGGATCAAACGGTTCACGCACGTCTGCAAAGCGCTCGACAAGCCGCACAGGCGTGAAGGCGCACGCGTAGACTTAACTTTAACCTCGAACAAGAGAAGGGGCCCTCCCCTTCTCTTTTTGTTTTTAAAGTAGGAGTTGGAGTTTGAGGTAGAGGTAGTCGAGGATTTCTGCGGCGCCTACTCCTAGGCCTAAAAAGAAAATGATTCCGGCTATGGCGACTGCGTAGCTGATGAGGAGGAGCACGCCGTCTCCTTCCAGCCAGGCTAGGGCGTTAAGGATAAGAAAGTAGGCGGGGACGGAATTGGTGAAGGGGATCGGCAGAGGGAGTGCCAGTAGAAAAGCGAAAAGAAGAATAAGACTTCCATTTAAGATTTCGACTCCTCTTGCAAGGACGAGTCCGCCTAGTCTCGGGCGTATGATTTTTTCGGTTTTTTCAAGGACTCGAATGATTCCGCGACAAACACTTTGAATAATGTGGGACTGAATGTGGCGGCGTAGAATTTTTTCTGGCAGCCAGGGTGCTCTTCCTAAAGCCAGGAAAAGTCCTAAGAGCATAATCACAGAACCTACAATCGTCGAAAGTCCCGCAAGCGGAACAGGTTGAACAAAGGGGATGCTGAAGAAGAGAACCAAGAAGGCATGGCTTCTTGAGCCGAATGTGGCCAAAATATCCTGGACATAGAGTCCATCGGGATCGGCCTTGTGCTGCAAGGTTTTTACAGCCGTCAGCAAAGAAAAAGTGGTTCCTTCTGTCACGAGCGACATAGGTTCTACTATGGTCGCCCAATGGGGGATTCGACAACTTTTAACACTGTGTCACGTTCGAAAGTTACAGCATTCGATTCAAAAGAGAATCTCGGGATTCAGAGCAAGCCGGGGTCCGATGAATTCCCTCTGCGAACTCTTCTATCATCTGGCGATTGAACGCAGGCAGATCGTCTGGCTTACGGCTTGTCACAAGGCCATTGTCGGTGACAACCTCCCGGTCAACCCAAAGCGCTCCAGCATTTTGAATATCCGTCTTCAAGGACGGCCATGATGTTAACGTTCGGCCGTGAATTTTGTTGGTTTCAACCAATGTCCAAGCGGCGTGACAAATCGCTGCGATGGGCTTTCCCGATTCGACGAATTCACTGACAAACTGAACGGCTGCATTTTCCGTTCTCAGTCGATCTGCGTTGATGACGCCGCCGGGAAGCATGAGCGCATCGTACTCGTCGGGCTTCACGTCGTGAAGAACTCGATCCACTTTAACGTAGTCACCCCAATCCTTGTCCTTCCAACTTCGAATCTCTCCATCATGAGGGGCTACGATTTGCACGTCGGCCCCGGCCTCAAGCAAGGCTTCTCGAGGTTTCATCAATTCAGAGGCTTCAAAACCATCCGTTGCAAGAATGGCGACTTTCTTTCCAACTAAATTTTCTTTCGGCTCCATAAAAACTCCTTCTTTTAACGGATCACTCCGCACGCAATTCTGGGCGCGGAGGGCTCGTTAGGATTGTCAGCTTGATCGGAGTTTGCATTTTCAGGACCCGTGGCGATCTCAGTCGTATTTTCCTGTGCCCAGGCTAGGCCCGACGAGCAGACGAGGATAAGAGCGATTTGTTTCCAATTTTTCATCGTAAACTCCCTAGATTGGAATAGGATGTTGGGCCGGAAAAGGCGTTTGCTCCACGACCTCCAGCGGTTTTACAGCGGGTCCTTCGAGGACTTGTCCATGACAGTCGAAGCGTGATCCATGACAGGGGCAATCCCAGGACTTTTCCACAGTGTTCCAGGCCACGATACAGCCTAAATGGGTGCAGACCGCCGAACGCATTTCGACAAGTCCATCCTGATGTTTGTAGGCTGCAATTTTTTGAAGACCGCGTCCCAACACCAGGCCTTCCCCAGGGGGAAGAGCTTTCAATTGCTCTTCAGAATCTCCACCAATCCAGTCGGCATACTGACGAACGACGTTGGCGTTCTCTTTCAGATACTGACCCGCGGCTCGGAAAGTGACCCGGGATGGACTGTAAACTTTTTCCCAAGGATTCTTTCGACCCTGAATCAAATCGGTGATGATCATCGCGCCAATCGTACATTGGGTCATCCCGTTTCCTGAATCGCCCGTGATGATGTAGACATTCTTTTCGTCACCTGGGTTTTGACCTAGGTAAGCGACTCCATCGATGGGTTCCATCACTTGCCCCGACCAACGATAAAAAACGCTTCCTGCTGTTGGAAATCGTGTTCGAGTCCAACGCTCAAGCTCTTTAAAACTATTTTGAGGTTCCGTACTTTGTCCTGTCTTATGATCGGCCCCTCCCACAATTAAAACGTCATAGAGATCATTCTCGGCTGCGACTCGCACGTAGTGGTAGGGATCTTCGGTATCCCAATACAAAGCCTTTGGTAATGAGTCTTTCGGAACGAGAAGCCCAATTACGTAGGTTCGATAAGCGGCTTGTTTGGTGTGGATGGTGACACGGTTATTGATCGGCGTGTTCGTCGCAATCACCAGCGACTTCGCTTTCACTTGGAATCCAGTTCCGGTTTTAACATAGGCGGAGTCTCCGCCTTTTGTCTCGACCACTTGGGTGCGCGTGTAGATTGAAGAGCCTTTTTCGACAATCTTCTGAGCTAAGCTCGAGAGATATTTCAAGGGATGCAGTTGAATCTGATCTGGGAAACAAAGGGCTTTTCCGGTTTCAATTCCTTGGAGGGGAACGCGCTCAACCCAATGAACTGAATCCAATCCCGCCTTATGGGCGGATTTCAGCTCCTTTTCAAGAGACTCGTATTTGTCCGTACGGCCCAAGAAAAGATAGCCTGGCAGTCGTGAGAATTCACACTTGATATCCTCGTCGCGAATAATTTTTTCGACGAGATTCAAAGATTCCACATGACTTTGAGCAATGTTTTTGACGTCCTCGGCACTGAACATTTTTTCAAGTTCAAAGTACCGATCGTCAAAGGCCGTTGAAAAGTGAGCGGTCGTTTTTCCTGTTTGGCCACTTCCGATCTCGCCATGATCAAGAATACAAACCCGTTTTCCCTCTCGGCTTAGAAGATATCCCGTCGTAATTCCCGCGATTCCAGCGCCCACGATACAGACGTCCACTTCCAGGTCTCGATCCAAAGGCCAAGTTGCTGGCATTTCCGATGACGTCATCCAAGTTGATACGGTTTCACTGCCTTGAGGTAGGGTCATGAAGTCCTCCATATTAAATTATGTCGTTTGTCGCCTTAACGACGAGAACGGATCTACGAAAGAGCTCTCTTTACCAAGAAGGGCACGCCCTGAAATCTGCAAGCTCTGTACCGATTAAGAGTGACAGGTACATTACCAGTGACGCCGCGTTAAAGATTTCTTGTTTTTTATTTTCGAAATCCTTCAATAAACTGTCTTATCAGTTTTGACTTGCCACTCTTGAAAAACCTGAAGAGCTTCTGCCCGGCCGACTTGTTGGACAGGAATCTTTCGGCTTTCTAAAGGTTTTGAAACTTCTTGATAGATGAAATCATCATCGAACTGAATTTCTGCTGCGTCTTTTCGCGTGTTCGCGTAATAAATTTTTTCTAAACGAGCCCAGTAGATGGCTGATAAACACATGGGGCAAGGCTCACAGCTGGTGTAAATTTCGGCTCCTGAAAGATCAAACGTTCCCAAAGCGTCGCAGGCCTTTCGGATCGCCTGAACCTCCGCGTGAGCCGTTGGATCATTCGTGGAGCTCACTTGATTCCAACCCTCGCTGATGATCTTTCCGCCCTTCACGATGACGGCCCCGAACGGGCCCCCATGGCCTTGGCGCATGTGTTCTCGGGATAGTTCAACGGCTTTTTTCATGTAATCAGCTGGCTTCATAGGCTTCCCAATATCTAAAGCCCGGCCACTGGAGTCAAGACTCTAAATGGTGTCTATTCGCGGACGGGAAGCCAGCGCTTGGCCTGCTCGCGGGTCATTCCCCGAAGCTCACTGTAGGATTGAAGCTGATCTTGGTCGATGGGGCCGACATGGAAATAGCGGGCTTCGGGATGGTGGAAATAAAGCCCTGACACTGAACTTGCCGGCGACATGGCAAGATTTTCGGTCAACCGAATACCTGCGCGCTTTTCAACATCTAGCAACTTCCAAATTTGAAGCTTCGTTTGATGATCGGGGCAGGCCGGATACCCGGGGGCCGGCCGAATTCCGCGATACTTTTCTTCGATCAAATCTTGAGTGTTTAAATTTTCAAGGCGCCCATAACCGTGCGAGTCGCGGACCTTCTTGTGAGCCCACTCAGCCAAAGCTTCGGCCATTCGATCGGCAAGGGCCTTCACCATGATCGAACTATAATCATCGCCCTGCTTTTTTAGATCATCGGCCATTTTCTCGGCCTCATGACCGGTGGTGACAGCAAACATTCCGACTGAATCAAAAATTTTTGAAGACTTCGGAGCCACGAAATCAGCCAAGCAATAATGAGTTCCGTTCGCCGCCTCTTTAGGTCTTTGTTGTCGCAAAAACACAAGGGACTCGAGAGTCTTTCCCGACTCATCAAAAAGCCAAACACTTTCGTTCTCAGACTGGGCTTGGAAGAAGCCGACAACGGCCTGAAGCTTCTTCACGCGGGCCTTGTAGATTTTTTCCATCCACTTTTGCGCGTCCGAAAAAAGCTGGCGCGCCTGTTCGCCGACTTTATCTTTATCAAGAATCCCTGGATAGGTTCCCTTCAGCCCCCACGTCCAAAAGAACGGGGACCAATCGATCAATTGGCGAACTTCATCAAACGTGGGATGCAATTCAAAAACGCCATATTGCGAAGGCCTTGCAACAGATTTTTCCTCAAGGTTCCAAGAAAACTTCTTCGCTCGAGCTTCGAGCAAGGGAACCATGGGGGTTTGTTTCGACTCAAGATAACTTTTGCGAACCTCGTCGTACTTCGCGCGGTACTCCTCGCGATGACGATCCTTCTGTTCTCCCAGAAGTTTTGAACAGGCTTCAATAACAAGCGAGGCATCGGAAACATGAACTACGGGCGCCTTGTAGTGAGGCGCAATCTTGACGGCCGTATGAACAAGCGAAGTGGTCGCCCCCCCGATCAGCAAGGGCGTCTTCCATCCTTGCTCTTGCATTGTCTGCGCATTGAAAATCATTTCGTCCAAAGATGGTGTGATCAATCCACTTAACCCAATTAGATCGGCGTTCGCCTTTTTGGCCTCGTCTAGAATCTTCTGACATGGCACCATGACCCCAAGGTCAATCACTTTATACCCGTTGCACGCTAGGACCACGCCCACGATGTTCTTACCGATATCGTGAACATCCCCCTTCACGGTCGCCATGATGACAGTGCCCTGGGATGTGGCTTCTGCCATACTGTCTTTCATAAAAGGCTCTAAATACGCGACGGCCTTTTTCATCACACGCGCGCTTTTCACAACCTGGGGCAAAAACATTTTTCCCTGACCAAAAAGATCACCGACCACCCGCATTCCATCCATTAAAGGGCCTTCGATGACATCAAGGGGGCGGGCTACAGTTTTACGAACCTCTTCGGTGTCTTTTTCAATGAACTCGTCGATCCCTTTGACAAGCGCATAAGTGATTCGTTCACGGACGGGCTTCGATCTCCAGTCTTCAGTCTTTTCTTTCTTTTGAGTCTGGGAACTATGTGTCTGGGACCAAAGAATCAAATTTTCGGTGGCCTCGGGTTTTCGGTTCCAAATCACATCCTCGCAAAGTTCGCGAAGTTCCGGATCAATCTGATCATAAACCTGCAGCATGCCCGCGTTGACAATTCCCATGTCCAGACCCGCCTGAATGGCATGGTACAGGAACACTGTGTGCAGGGCTTCCCGCACTTGATTCTGGCCGCGGAAGCTGAACGATAAATTGGAAATTCCTCCCGAGGTCAAGGCCCCAGGGCACAGCTTTTTAAGATCTCGAAGAGTTTCAATGAAAGATTTTGCGTACTCGTTATGCTCTTCGATTCCCGTGCCAATCGCCAACACATTCACGTCGAAAATAATATCAACCGGATCGAATCCTACTTTTTCCGTTAACAAGTTGTAGGCTCGCTCGCAAATCGCCAGTCGATGCTCTTTCGTGACGGCTTGGCCAGTTTCATCAAAGGCCATGACGATCACAGCCGCCCCTAAGCGCCTAGCCTCAAGAGCTTGCTCAACAAAAACTTTCTCGCCCTCTTTCAAGGAAAGAGAATTGATAACGCTTTTACCCTGTAAACATTTGAGCCCTTGAACCAAGACGTCAAACTTTGAAGAGTCGACCATGATTGGAATTTTCGAAATATCCGGCTCGCTTCCGACCAGATTCAAAAACTCTTTCATCAGGTGTTTTGAATCCAAAAGCCCTTCGTCGAAATTAACATCCAAGATGTTGGCGCCGTTTTCAACTTGCTGACGTGCGACCTTCAGGGCCTCATCAAGGCGCCCTTCACGCACAGTCTGCGCAAACTTAGGCGAACCCGTGACGTTCGTTCGCTCACCAACCATGATAAAGGATCTCTCGCCGGTCCACTTGAGGTTCAAAGGCTCAAGTCCGGAAAGCCGCTGCTTTTGCTCTTCCAAAGTCGGCAACTCGGGAAGTTTTCGCGGCTTTTTGGCGCGCAGTTTTTGAACGATCGCTTTGATATGCGCAGGCGTACTTCCACAGCAACCGCCGACAATCGTAACTGTTCCTAGATCCGCCATGTGGGCGAGGGCATTGGCCATGCTTTCAGGCGTCTCGTCATAGCCCGTGGGACTTAGCGGGTTCGGCAACCCGGCATTAGGATAGCAGCTGATATGACAATTCGAAATTCTTGAAAGCTCCGAAATGTAGGGCGCCATCAAATCCGCGCCCAAGGCACAGTTGATCCCCACACTCAGCGGTCGCGCATGACGAATCGAGTTCCAAAAAGCTTCAACAGTTTGGCCCGAAAGAGTTCGTCCTGACTGGTCCGTGATCGTGACTGAAATCATCAGGGGGATTTCTTCACCGCGCTCCTCTTCAAGTTTCTGGATCGCGTACAGGCAGGCTTTCAGATTCAGAGTATCAAAAACTGTTTCGGGCAAAAGAAGATCAACGCCACCTTCAAGCAGAAACTTGGCCTGCTCGTAGTAAGCGTCGGCTAGCTCATCAAAAGTGATCGCTCGATAACCAGGACGATTCACATCGGGAGAAATGGAAGCGGTTCGATTCGTAGGACCCAAGGCTCCGGCCACATAACAACGCCGCTCGGGATTCTTCTTCATGAACTCAAGGCAGGCGTTTTTTGCTACTCGCGCGGCAGCGAAGTTGATGTCGCGAACAGCGGCCTGCAGTCCATAGTCGGCCTGCGAGATGCTTGTGCCGTTAAATGTATTGGTCTCGATGATGTCACAACCAGCTTCCAGATACTGAGTATGAATCTCGCGAATCACATCAGGGCGAGTCAGCACAAGAAGGTCGTTATTCCCCTTTAAATCGTGAGGATGCTTCTCAAAGTGACCTTTTCGAAAGTCGGCTTCTTGGAGCTTGTACTGCTGGATCATGGTTCCCATCGCACCATCAAGAAACAGAATGCGCGATTTCAGCTGCTCACGAATCTCGCGAGCGATCACCGAAGGCCTTAGACCCTGCGCGAAGCTTCGAACCTCATTCTGAGTGCTAGGATTTTCAAGAGAGCTAAGAGAGTTCATGCTGTCTAATTGTCGTAACGCTTTCACAGAAGAAGCACAAGAGAGATTTTCCCCACGCAAAGGCTCAATCGCATGATCACAAGCCCAAGACCCATCCGACTTCGGACCGCAAGATAAATTCCTTGTGAGCTGTCATGAGGGCCTAGATGTCCCTCCAAAATGCAAAAAAGCGAGATCGCCCCTAGCGCACCTCGCTTTGCTCCCGTCTTGGGATCACCCACCCCAAGAAAGGAGGTCCCAATGGACCCTTACCACCGTAAGGATCTTATCGGACGAACTTTGCGGATCTTGAGGAGGATTTTGGTTCTCATTCTGCTCCTCCTCGAGATCCTAAAAAGACTGAACTCCCTCTAAGGGCCTAGAGTCTCGTGTGTGGGCTTTAAACTCGCCGAACGGACTGGCCAAAGGGTGGGTGATCCCCAAGACAGACTTGAAGTCTATCGTTGGCGGAAGGGCATTCGGTGCCGCTAGGGGCCCTACACGGCTTTAGCGGCTCGGCCTTGAAGGCCTTTGAAGATTTCGACGATCTGGGGCGCATCGTTCATGATGTAGAAGTGCAAAACGGGAACTCCAAAATTTAGAAGTTCTTCGCACTGCTTGATCGCCCAACGTTTTCCAATCTCTTCCACGTGTTTAGGACTTTCGAGAATTTCATCCACAAGGGGCGTGGGCAGATCGACGTGGAAAGTTTTCGGAAGCGTCGTCAACTGGTTATAAGTTTTGATCACCTTAAGCCCGGGAATGATCGGAACTTGAATCCCGATCGCACGGCACGCCTTCACGAAATCAAAGTACTTTTGGTTATCGAAGAACATCTGCGTGACGATGTAATCAGCCCCCGCATCGACTTTGATTTTAAGGGCCTGAAGATCCATTTTCATATTAGCAGCTTCAAAATGCTTCTCGGGATAACCCGCAACACCCACACAAAAATCAAGCGGCGAGCTGTCTGAAATTTCATCTAAGAACATACCCTTTCGAAGATCTGTCGCCTGCTTCACTAGATCCGAGGCATACAGATTTGCTGTGCGATTCTTCGAAATTGCTTTATTGTAATTCGGTCCATCTCCGCGCAAGGCCAATATGTTGTGGATGCCAAGATAGTGAAGCTCAATCAAAGCGTCTTCGGTCTCTTCCCGCGTATAGCCCTTACAGAGAATGTGCGCGACCGTATCAATCTTGAAACGGTTCTGAATAATGCCGCAAATCCCAAGCGTACCCGGACGCTTCTTATAGATTCGCTTTTCAACCGATCCATCATTCTTTTCGTGGTAGTAGGCCATAGATGAGTGTGAGGTCACATCGATCCAAGCCGGACGAATTGGAGTCAAAAGCTCGACAGTATCAATAATCTCTTGAGCGGACTTTCCCCGCGGTGGCGGAACAATCTCACAAGAAAAGTAAGTATCTTTAGCCGCCAATGCCTTTTCAACGTGCTCAATCACCTTCATAATCTTGAGAACTACCCGCTTCAGCCCCCAACATCAAGTTGTATTCCCCCCACAACTCCCCCCCCACCACCCCCAAAAATTCCCTCACAAAAAAACTAGAATCAAAACTCAAAACTTTATCTTTCAAGTGGAGGGCGCAAGCAAAACGGCTGCAGCCGAGGCGCGCAGGAGGGCGGCGCGGAGGCGTAGTGCAACTACGCCGCACAAGCCGACCGACTAAGCAACGAAGGATCCAGCCGTTTGGCTTCGCCCTTAGAGGGTTTTGCGCCAGATGAAGCGATTGATGTAGTGAGTATAACTCTGGATCAGTTTCACCATGTGCTCAGAAACGTTCTCAACATCATAGTCCGGGACGATCGCTGCCCGACGGGTGTTTACGGCCAATTTCACCGCATCAAGAACATCCTCGGGGTCAACTCCCGACAAGAGCACAGTCCCCACATCCATGCCTTCTGGGCGCTCATGAGCGTTCCGAATAGTGGTGGCCGGAACCCCAAGCAGGCTTGCCTCTTCAGTAATCGTGCCGCTGTCGGAAACCACGCAGTAAGCGTGCTTTTGAAGTTTGTTGTAATCCAGAAAGCCAAAGGGTTTCAAGAATTCCACTAAAGGACTTCGGGCCTGGAGCTTCAAAGTTTCCATGCGCTTTCGTGTTCGTGGATGAGTCGAAACAAGAACCTTTTTCTTGAAGGTCTGAGCCAGTAGATCAAGAGACTCGACGATACTGCGAAGATTGTCTTCGTAGTCCACGTTCTCTTCCCGGTGAAGACTCACCAGCAAATAACCTTCCGGCTGAACTTTCAGCTCGGAAAGAATCTGACTCTTTTCAATTTTCGGCATGTAGTAAGAAAGAACTTCCTTCATGCAACTACCGGTCTTAATCACTCGCTCCGGTGAAATTCCCTCTCGAACCAGATAGGTTCTAGCATGCTCGGACAGAGGTAAATTAATATCCGACAAATGATCGACGATCTTACGATTGATTTCTTCAGGCACCCTTTGGTCAAAACTTCGATTCCCTGCTTCCATATGGAAAATCGGAATCTTTCGACGTTTCGCTGCGATGACGGCCAAGCACGAATTGGTATCGCCGTATAAAAGTACAGCATCGGGCTTGTGCTTTTCCATAAGCTTATCAGACTCAACGAGAACTTTCGCAATGGTTTCGATGGGTGTATCTGCGGCCGCATTCAAGAAGTGATCGGGTTTCCTCACTTCTAGATCTTTGAAGAACACCTCGTTCAGCTCATAATCATAGCTTTGCCCGGTGTGGACAAGAATGTGCTTCATGTGCTGATCCAGAGCCGCAATGACTCGACTGAGCTTAATGATTTCAGGGCGAGTGCCCACAAGAGTCATGACCTTCATTTCAAACCCTCAAAAATTAACGAATTAATTCATCGTCAGAAAAGTTCGCGTTGTCCTCAATCATCAACTTGTGCTTCTTCAACAAAGCCACCGTTCCTTCGAAATCGAGCAGCGTGTCCCCTGACGAAAATTCTTTTTTCAAAATCGATTTGGTAATATCAATCTGCCCCCCATTGAGTTCAGGCAGCATGGACTGAATGGCATAATAGTCCCCGCGAGCTACGGCATAGGGCGCTTCTTCATCCGAGATCATAATCTCGTGAAGTTTTTCGCCAGGTCGAATTCCCGTCACTTTAACTTCAATTCGGCGAGTGCCGACGAGGGCCTTTGCGACATCGGTCATCAAAGAGCTTGGCGCACGAGGCACAAAAATTTCCCCAGCTTTCCCGTGCAAAAGCCCGTTGAAAACGGTGTCAACTGCCGTATCCAGGCTCAAGAGAAATCTTGTCATGCGAACATCGGTGATTGTGACGGGTCCGCCATTTTTAATTTGATCATGGAAAAGTGGGATGACAGAACCGCGCGAGGCCAAAACGTTTCCATAGCGAACACACATAAAGCGCGTTTTAGGTGCCGACACATTCGCTGAAATAAAAATTCTCTCTTGCATGGCCTTGGACATTCCCATGGCGTTGATAGGCTTACAGGCTTTGTCTGTGGAAATTCCCATGACCGTGTCCACGGGATAGCCGTGTTCGCGAATGGCGCGCACGATGTTGTAGGCCCCCATACAGTTGGTCAGAATGGCCTGGTCGGGAAAGTACTCACAGGTGGGAACTTGCTTTAAAGCTGCGGCGTTGATCACAAAGTCGGCGTTCTTAACCGCCGAGCAAACATCGGCGTAATCCCGAACATCCCCGATTCGAAACTCAAGCAGATTCTTAAAGTTATTGTAGACCACTTCATCGGTTGAAGTTTTTTTGTGCAGATAAGAAAGCCGCATATAGTGCTGCTTTCCCTCGTCTCGTGACATGACGATCATCTTCCGGGGCGTTCCCATTTCGCCCGTCAAAACTCGACGGACAAATGTTCTTCCCATCGATCCCGTGCCGCCCGTCACAAGAATTGTTTTTCCATCAAAATATTTAGAATTAGTCATACTGAACTCTTTCTTCTTGCTTCATTTTCATTAACATTTCCTGCCACTGAGGACGCTTAAATCCCGTGGCCTTCGAGTAAAGATCACAGTTCAAAGTTTTGTCTGAAATCGCGTCCGCGAAGGGCACAATCTCTGTTTTCGTCTGATAGACCTCATTGAGAATCCGCAAAAGCTCAAACTTGCTGATGGGCTCACTCGAGACTTGGTAGACGCCGTGAAGTTTTGGAAAATCCCGCAGAATTCGAATCACTTCATCCGCTACAACATTTGTTGTCAGCCCCGAATAGCGAACTTGCGAGTAGCCCTTCACGGATTTTCCCTTTTGTGAAAGGAACCACTCGATCAATTCCGTCTTCGCCTCCAGTTCGCGACCCACAATCGAGAGTCGCAAAGTCACACTGTTCGGATAAAGAATCTCACCCAAAAACTTCGACCGTCCATACAGATCTTTCGCCGTCGGCAAATCAGACTCACGGTAGTTGCCCTTTTTGCCGTCAAAGACACAGTCAGTACTAAAATGAAGGACTCGAGCCCCGTTTTGCTCACCCCATTTTGCTAGCCAGTGAGGAACCATTGCATTGACCTCAAGACAACGCTCAAAATCTCCAAGCTCGGGCTTTCTTAGTGTCAGGCCCACGCAGTTCACAATTGCGGTGGGTTGAAAACTACAGAGGACTTCTTGAAGATGAGAAAAATCCGTCACATCAGTCCGGTCAAAAACCAAGCCCTTCGAAAAAAGGCCGAATTTTTTGTAGTGATCTCGTGACTTGCGAAGAGTGCAGCCCACAGCCTCGGGGCCAAACGCGTCTTGCAGTTTCAAGAACATCTGGTGGCCCAGCATGCCGGCCCCACCAATCACCATAACTTTCACGGTCTTAACCTCACATCATTTGCCAAGATATTCGCACTTTTCAAAAATGACCAGCTGTATCTAGGCTCTGGGCTTCCCGCTTTCTTTCTTGAGCTGCACTCAGGACTCGCCGTGCCATCAGGGGTTCGTCTGCAAAAGGCGAAGAATTTCCGAGACCACTTTCTGTTTATGAAAGTTCAATTGAAAGTAGCGAGACCCGTTGGCTCCCATTTGCTCTCGCCCGGAGGGCGATTGTGACAAAAGCTTCACGAGATTTTGCACAAGGGCTTCTGCATCCTCAGAAGGACCCACGAAGCCGCATTGGGACTCTTCGATCACTTGAGCCCCGCTGCCATCAAGACTTCCAATCAAGGGGCGCCCCGAAGCCAGGTAGGCCTGAACCTTCGAAGGAATAGTTTTCGCGAAAATCGGGTCCTTTTTTAGCATCACCAAAAGCGCATCACTTCGTTGAAAGAGCCCCGCCATGTCGGACAGGGGTTTTCGCCCGAAAAAGTGAACATTCGAAAGCCGCTTCTCACGCGCGAGCGCCTGAACCCTCTGAAGATCCGAACCGTCCCCGACAATGACAAATTGAAGTCGTGACTCATGGGAGAGCTTTTCAGCCGCCACCATCAAAGTATCGATGCCCTGGGCGCGGCCGACATTTCCCGCGAATGTAACGGTCATTTTATCTCGAGGAAGATCTCGAAGCCACTCGGGCTCTTTTGCGTTCTGAAAGTCCATTTCGGGGGCCCAGTTTGGAACAAAGTGGATGGGTCCCGAGTAGCCAAATTCTTTGAGATTCTCTGAAAAGGCGGGGGATTGAATCAAAACCAAATCCACACGTCGGTAAATCCATCGCACGATGAGCGCGAGGATCTTGTACATCCAAGAGCGCTGCTGGGCGGCTCCAACGGCGACCACGCTTTCGGGCCACAAATCCTGCAACCAAAGACAGACCCTCGAGCCGTTCAGTCGCGCCCAAAGAATCGCGGGGATAGTCGTCGTGATCGGGGACGTCCCAAACACAAAGGCCCAATCCGCCTTTGGTAACCAAAACTGAGCAAGGCTTGCTCCGAGCAGGTGACTTAAATAGTTCAAAATCAGTCGAGGAAAGCCTTTTTTTCTGGGCAGTATCGGATAACGAAGAACCGAGGCCCCCTTATAACTCTCGCGGTAAGGACCGCGGGACGAAGAGTAGCCAGGGAAAAAGTCTCCCTTTGGATAGTTCGGAAGGCCAGTCAGAACACAGACCGCGTGGGACTTCGCAGTTTCTTCCACCAACTCGTTCAGCAAAAATTGCTCGGGCCAAAAAACGTAAGAAAAAAAATGAAGTTTCAGCTTTCACCCACAACGCAAGGCGTCTACTTCGAGCCGCTTTTGATATCAAATCTACCCTCGTTATATTATCCGACGAATAAATGCGCAATCTCGGTATTTCAGTAAATTCAAAGTTGATTGGGGAAATCCTCTTTCGAGAGTCCTCCTCACCAGACCAGCTTGTTGGCCATTGCACGTCCTTTCTGGGTCAGGTCCAGCCGGCGTTCTGCCAACAGTTTTACATTTCGCCGGAAAATCCGCTCAAGGTCACCCGCGAGATTCAGTTTCAATGTCTTACAAAGTTTTTGGCAACAATCTGTGGTTTCGTCTACTGGCCCTTCTCGCCACTGTCACTGAATGATTCTCTAGTTATCGTAGCCGGTAAAAAGTTATGAGGACTCGAAGCCGTCTTTGTTCTTTTAGAATACTTTAGGGAGACGCTTTGGCTTTACTACTTCTCGTGTATCTTACTCTTGGTCTCGGGCTCTTATGGAAAGGCCTTGGGCGCCTAAATCTGGCAGCGGCTTGGGCTCCCCTTCTCGGGTTGATGACTCTACCTCCCTTTCTAATTCTTGGAAATGTCGCACTCGGCTTGTCGTTTGTTAGTCTTGCTTTTTTGCTATTGGCCCTTGCAACTTCAGGCTACGTTTTCGAACGTCGAAATTTGAAGCTTTTTTTTCAAGACATTTTCCTCGTCCTGCCCATGAGTTCAAGCTTGCTTCTGTACTTCGCAGGACTTCATATTCTCCAGCTCAAATATACACCCCGGCATTGGGATGAGTTTTCCTATTGGTTAACTTATCCGAAGCAGATGTTTCTCTTTGGTTCTTTGATTCATTCTGACTTTCCCAATAAGACTTTCGTTTCCTATTTGCCAGGTCTGCCAGCGCTGCAAATGTTAAATCAAACTTTAAGTTTTTCCAGCGCTTTCCAGGATGGATTCGCCTTTAACGTGAATTTCTTATTTATTACTTGTGGTCTTGGCCTTCTCTGGTCAGAGCTCTTGAATAGCGACAGGCCGTCGGGTCTTTCGAAAACTCCACGCGGGCTTCTGACATTCAGTCTTTTTATTTTGCTTTGCTTTGTTTTGATTCGAAGCAAAGCTTTTATCGTTTCAACTCTTGTCGAGGCACCTAGTATTATCGTAACTTTTTGTTTTTTCTACGCGATTTATCTCCGCTGCCAAAACTTGATTCAAAATCGAGACTTTCTTGTTCTCCTTGGCCTAAGTACGACTTGTGGTTATGCCCTGAAGGAGTATTTTATTTTAGCGCCAGGCGCGATCTTTCTCTATTTCGCCGTTGAAAAGATGATCAACCCGCAAGCTCGGTTCATTGTCCTTCTTCGTAACCTTCTCTTTTGTAGCGTAGGCCTTCTAGTTGTGATGTTCGTTTGGAAGTTTGCAATTCAGAACTACAGGGGTGTTCATAATTTTGCACAATCCCTGAATTTTGAGTTTCTCGTCGAGCACTTTCGTCAGCGCCGGTGGATCTTGGGTCAAGCACTCGGTGAGATTTTCCTCTACCTTCTAGATCTGTTTATTCTTGTTTTCCCCTTATGGGGAGTTTCGCGACTTTTACAGAAGTCCTTTCTCAAGTTTTGGACCGCGTTTTTAGGATTTTTTGCGGCCTACCTGGCGATTCTAATCTGGTGGTACCTTTTTGTGGCGGTTGAAGTCGAGGCCCTCCGTCTTGCCTCGTTTTCAAGATACCTGAACTACGTGTTGGTGCCCCTCTTTATCATCGCCTATCTACATTTCTGCCGAACCCAACGTCGCTGGCCCAGTTTTCTGTTAAAGTCGCTGCCGTCAGCAGGCTGGGTTGGTGGCGCCTTCGCAAGTTTATTTTTTGTCGCGCAACTGAAGCTTTCACCCCCGCCTAGCAGATCCGAACTCAATTCCTTGAGCCAGATCCTCCAGGGGCTTCAGCATAGTCCACAAAAGATCCTTCTGATTGATCAACAGGATAATGGTTTTCATTATCTAACGGGTCTTTACTACTCACTCGATCACGAAAAATTGAGGGGACGATTCGCTAGGGGTTGGGCCTATGCTGAAGAGTCCGGCCCGAATGGCTTCAGTAAAGTCTCGTCGAAAGAGTTCGGAGCTCTTGCTAATCAAGCCGATGTTCTTTGGGTGCGTCGTTCGAATGAATGGACACATGCTGCTCTCGCAGGCAATCTTGATCCGAACTGTAAATTTGATTTGTCTTTTCAATTCCTTATCAAGAACAATGATCGATATAGCTGCTTTCCGTATGAGGTAATGATCCGTGAGTAGCACACAAACTGTTTCAAGCTCCCCAGATCTTGGATCCATAAAAGTTGGGGTTGTGATACCGGCCTACAAATGCAAGCGGCATATCTTGAATGTTTTGAAGAAGATGCCTTCCTTTGTTTCGAAGGTCGTTGTCGTAGATGATGACTGCCCGGAAGGAACCGGCTCCTTTGTGAAAGAAAATTTTCAAGAGTCCCGCGCTCATGTTATCTTCCACGAAAAAAACGGCGGCGTCGGAGCTGCGGTCAAAACTGGATACCGTTATCTGATTTCCCAAGGCGTCGATATTTTGGTTAAGGTTGATGGCGACGATCAAATGGATCTGAGTTTGATGCATAAGCTTGTGACTCCAATCGGCCGCGGCGTCTGCGATTACACGAAGGGCAATCGCTTTTTTTATCCTCGGGCAATTACAAACATGCCGCGAATGCGGATTTTCGGGAATGCCGTCTTAGGTTTTTTGACGAAGATCTCCTCCGGTTACTATTCGATTTTTGACCCTACGAATGGCTATACTGCTATTTCAGCTGATATACTTCAGGAACTTGAGATCTCGAAAGTCCATGATCGATATTTTTTCGAATCTGACATTTTATTTCGCTTAAATCTCTCGCGCGCGCGGGTTTGGGACATTCCTATGTTCCCAATATATAAAGATGAGACTAGTAACTTGAACGAACTTCGCGTAATTCCCACTTTTTTAAAGGGTCACTTTCGTAACTTCTATAAAAGACTCGTGTATAATTATTTTCTTCGCGACTTTTCGGTAGGCTCTGTTTTTTTGGTCCTTGGCGCACTTCTGCTTGCATTTGGAGCCTCCTGGAGTCTTTATTTTTGGTTTCTGTCTGTGAGCTCGGGGCTTCCCACCACAACTGGGCGTGTGATGATTGGTGTTCTACCCTTAGTTTTAGGGTTCCAGCTGATTCTCTCCTTCCTCCTGAACGATATCGCAGCCGAACCACGAGGACCTGCTCGGTGATTATATGATTTTGTATGCCGTCAACGTTCACACGGGTGGTGGAAAGGTGCTTCTTGATGAGCTCCTCTCAAACGAACCCTTTGGTAAAATTACATGCGCGTTTCTTGATTCTCGTTACGATCGAAAGTCTATCGGAAACGGAGTTACCATCAACGTCTACAGGCCTACCATTCTGTCGCGACTAAAATCGCAATGGGATCTTTTTTGGAAATCTTGGAGAACCGAAGAGGCTCCTACTATTTTACTCTTTGGTAACACCCCCCCTCTGCTCCCCATGCGCGGCCGAAGCATCGTGTATTTGCAAAATTGCTTTTTATTGCCAGGAATCCCCGTTCCAAGGGATTCGTTCCGTCTATGGGTTAGGCTCTGGATTGAGCGTGGGTTGCTTTTCTTTTGTCGACCTCTCTTTCAAGAGTTATGGGTGCAAACGGATTGGATGGTTCAAGCTGCGCGCGGACGATTCGGATCTCTGAAAATTGAAAAGCGTCCTTTTCTGCCAACACTTCCCCCTCCAGCCCCTTTTCCGAAAGTTTATGACATCATTCACGTGTCAAGTCTTGCCAGCCACAAGAATTTCCACACTTTCGCTCTGGCACTTGACCTCTTGGATGAACAGGTTACCAGCTCAGTTTCCGTTCTTGTTATTCTCGACGGAAATACCCGCAGCCCACTTTTGGAGCGTCGAAGCTACCGCAACATCCAACTCGAGATTCGATCCAAACTTTCTCGAAATGAACTTTTTGAGCTCTACCAAAAAAGCCGGATTTCCGTCATTTCGAGCTCGTTTGAGTCTTTTTGTTTACCGCTTTACGAATCTCATCATTTCGGACTCGAGATCTTAGCCCTCGATGCCCCGTACTCCCGAGAAATTCAGTCAATCTCTCGCTACAGTGAGAATACAGCGGAAAGCCTACGCCAAGGGCTGTTGCAACATCTTCGCCCCGGACGCTAACGCACGTCGTCTTGGTCGGCCTAAGAGACCTCACTTTTCAAGCGCCGCTTTAAAGCGGACTCTTTGCTAATATCAAGGAGCCAGTCAATTACGACTTTACCCGCGAGTAAACGCAACGAACTATGATTTTTTTTATCTCTATGTTAATACAGACAACATAGCTGGGAGACTTCGTGAATAAAGTTCTTAGGTTACATCCCGCAGATAATATTGCTGTCGTCGTGAGCGATTTGGGCCTTGGCCCGGATGACAACCTCGCAACGGAGTGGGGCCCTTTAAAACCAGTTTCGCGAATCCCGAAAGGTCATAAAGTTGCTCTTGCAGCAGTCAAAAAGGGCCAGCCCATTCTCAAATTTAACCATGTCATTGGCGTTGCGAACGAAGATATCTCGATTGGCAGTCATGTCCATGTTCACAATGTCGTGATGCCCTCGGCGGGCGAAGCCATAAATTACGACAGGCTACACCTCAAGAGCCACAATAACTTGAGTGGATTACCCTCAACTTTCAAAGGCTATCGCCGTCGTCATGGCCGAGCGGGGACTCGAAACTTCATTGCGGTGGTGGCAACTGTTAATTGCTCGGCCACTGTTGTAAAAGCCATATGTCAGCACTTTCGACATTTAGACCTTTCGAAAAAGGGGATTGACGGGGTTATTCCCATTACTCACTCCATGGGCTGCGCCCAAGCGATTGGCGGACTGAACTACACGACATTGAATAACACGATTGCTGGCTGGACACACCACCCAAATGTGGTTGCAAATTTATACATTGGGCTGGGCTGTGAAGGCACGACCTATACCTCTATCAAAAAACAGGTGTCTGAGTTGGGACTCCAAAGTTCTCCGTTAGAGAAAGACTTTCGAATTCAAGATGTCGGCGGCACGCAGTCGGCCATTAAGGCTGGGATAAAGTTTGTTGAGGAGTTGATAGACGCGCTTCCGATCTATAGCCGTGAGGAACTTCCCATCGAGCATTTAGCCTTGGCTTTAAACTGCGGCGGAAGTGATGCCTTTTCTTCGCTAACGGCGAATCCTGCGCTTGGAATCGCAAGTGACATTCTCACTCATAGTAAGGCCACATCTGTTTTAGCCGAAATACCTGAGTGTCATGGGGCCGAGTATTTGTTAACTGAACGTGCGGTTCATGAGTCGGTCAAAAACAAGTTGAACGACACCTTCGAGTGGTGGCAACGTTACTCAAAAGTTCATAAGGTTGAATTGAACAATAACCTTTCACCCGGAAATATCGAGGGCGGCATTACCACGATCATTGAAAAAAGCTTGGGAGCTGTCTCAAAAGGCGGCAGCGCTCCGCTTGCGGATGTCGTCGACTATGCGCACCCCGTACCCACCTCGGGGTTTGCCTTGATGAACACGCCTGGGTTTGATCCCGTATCCGTAACGGGGCTCGTCGCCGGTGGCTGTAACATCGTTTGTTTCACGACTGGGCGAGGATCTGTTTATGGATGTTCAATTGCCCCTACAGTTAAAGTTTCAACGAATACCGCGCTGTACAAGAGAATGCCCGATGACATCGATTTTGATGCAGGAACAATTATCAGCGAGGGCGCAAGTGTCGAATCTGTTGGCCGAGAGCTCTTTAAGTTTCTTTTAAAAATCGCAAGTGGCGAAAAAACGAAAAGTGAACAGCTCCATTTAGGCTGGGAAGAGTTTACGCCCTGGCCCATAGGCGAAACTCTGTAAGGATTGAGTATGAATTTGCTAATCATAGGATCTGGGGCCATCGGGAGAGGCTATTTGCCATGGGTCTTTAGGGATCAAAATCCCTCTTTTTTCTTCGTTGATACTGATCAAAAAATTCTTTCCGCGATGAAGTCTCAGGGCCGCTTTTCGACTTACATGGTAAAGGGCGACCAATACGAATCCCTAGCCGTTAAAGTCTCCGGCGCATTTTCGCCTCAAGAGTTTAACACTGAAAAAACGAATGTTGATTATGATGCCGTGTTTGTAAGTGTTGGCCCCAGAAATGTTGCGGCTATTGGCAACCTTCTCGCTGGAATCAAGGCCCCCATAATCCTCTGTGAGAATGACCCTAGCACTGTTGATCGGCTGAAAGCCCAGCTTGGACAAGAAAATATCTACTTTGCGATACCTGACGTTATTACGTCGAATACAGCGCCGGCCGATCTGCTAACACAAGACCCTCTTGCCATTTCAACCGAGAGGGGTGTTTTGTTTATTGATGAAAGAGTTCGCCACCTTGCCGGCGACTTCAAGAAGCTTTCCTATAGAGAACTGATTGATCACCAGTGGACTGCTAAGCTCTATCTTCATAATACTCCGCACTGTATTGCCGCCTATATAGGAGCCCTAGTGGGCGCCCAGTATCTTCATCAATCCATGGAATATCCTGAGATTGATAAAATCGTAGCCGGGTCCATGACAGAGATGCTGAATGCCCTGAAGGCCAGATGGGATATTCCCCATAACTTTCTTGATTGGTACGCGGAGAAAGAGCTGTCTCGTTTTCGGTGTAAGCTTTTGTTTGATCCTATCGCGAGGGTCGCTCGCGAACCCCTTCGGAAGCTTGAGCTTGATGGTCGGCTGATTGGTGCTGCACAAATCTGTTTATCTCTTGGTTTTGTTCCCCAGAATGTCATGCTTGGAATCACGAGCGCATTACTTTTTGATAATCCTAAAGATTCAGATCACCACTTGCTTTTTATGCAGCGCTCTCTTTCGCCGACAAATTTTTTGACGCATGTTTTGGGGCTGCGACAGGGCGAGGCCCTCGAGGTGGCTCTAAAATCTCATCTGCCTGGGATGATAGCAAGACTTAATAAACTCGTAGGCGAGGCAAATCATTATGGTGGTTGAGTGGGAGCGCGAGGCGGAACTCGCTCTAAAATCTGTCTCAAAAACTTCCGAAATTTTGATGGGCGGGCTGGATGTCTCGAAAATAGATCTTAAAGGCGACCACAAGGATATCGTGACTGAACACGATGTACTTTGCGAAAAGATTATTCTAGATGTGCTGAAAGATTCCCCCATTCAAGCCATCAGTGAAGAGTCGGCCCCCAGTCCTCAGTCCATTCATGACCTATTTGAATCCAGTTGCTGGTTGGTAGATCCAATCGATGGGACAACTAATTTTTCTTCGAGCATGCCCCTCTACGCGTCCTCCGTGGGACTTGTTGTAAAGGGCCAATTTGTTGTTGGAGCTGTCAGCGTTCCTCCGCAGCGAGAGATTTTTTTCACCTACGGCAATCAGGGAAGCTTTCTAAACGGTAAGCGAATGCATATCAAAGATCGCGCCCTCAAGAGCGCCTCCATTGTCGCGAGTTTTTCGAACTCGAAAACCTTCAAAGAGGTTCGACAGCGTGAGTACACTCTTTTTGGAAAGGTCAATGAATCAGCCCGAACGGCCTTACGATTGGGCTCCGCGGCCGTCAATATTTGCTACACAGCCTGCGGAAGGCTGCATGGCGCATACGGTTTCAATGCTCAACTTTGGGATATTGCAGGTGGTCTTGCGGTCGCCTCACAGGCTGGCTGCAAAATCTATACTCGCATCCATCCTAAATCGTTCACGATTGATTATATTGTGGGAACACCGACTGTTGCGACCGAGCTGAACGCACTTTTCCAAGACGAAGGGGTCTACAATGAGTAACATAATTGAAGAAGTCCCGGTTGTTATTCTAGCAGGCGGTAAGGGTCTATATTTGGATGCTTCTGGCGAAAGGGTTGCGAAAGGAAATGTTCTTATTAAGAATGAGCCTCTCGTTTCACTTGTTTTGAAATGTTATGTTAGAAGTGGTTTCAGAAAATTTTTTATATCTGGTTCTTACCAACTCAACTCAACGATCGAATGTTTTCAGAAAGCTTTAGGCTTTAAACGACATGACGAAAATGTTTTCAAGGGCCCAATCGCTGGGGAGCTCGTGAATATTACCTTTATCGATAGCGGCCTGACAGCTCTAACTGCGGATCGGCTTAGGTCTGTCGCTCCTTACATTAGGCGAGCGAAGCACTTTGCTGTCACATATAGTGATACGATCGCAAAAATTGATTTAGCTGCATCCTTCAAGTTTCACTTGGAAAACAATAAAGTTGCTACCCTCACGGCCGCACACCTGCCGACTCGCTTCCGAGTGCTCGGACTACGCCCGGGCGAGTCCATTGTAAGGGGCTTCGGTAAGGCTTTTCTGCATGGTCACTACGTTAATGGTGGGTTCTATTTCTTCAATGAGAATATCTGGTCTTCTGATCTATTGGGCGATAGTTCTAAGCAGACCTTAGAGACCGATATTCTGGATCTCCTTGCGGCGCGGGAAAATCTTGCTGCCGTAATGCATGAGGGGCCTTGGCAGCATTTGGATTCAGAAAGAGACATACCGAGACTTCAGGAAATTGCCGAACTTCTCTAAGTAAACGCGTCTTCAAGAGAAAAAAATCTAACAGCTGGATCGACAACAACAATTTGGAGATCAGGCCGGAGCTTAAAAGACGCTTTGATCTGGCTGATAACCTGGGCTTCGTAACCAAAAGCTGTAACCAATAGCGTATGAATCTTATTAGGGTTCCCCAGTAAATCCGTCGGACTGGACACGGGCTTTTGATAGTAGGGGATTATTTTCCCCCACTTTGTTTCGGCTGAATCTACGAAAAAATCGATTTGTTCACCCAAGTTTGCAAACGCGAAAAGATGCAGAGCTCTGTTCCCAATACCATAAGCACAAACGCCAGACCCCAATGTCAGCCTCCGAGACTCTAATGTCAGACGCAGAAAATCATGCTTTGTTTGCATCCGAGATTGAAAAGTCTGCGCCAGACCACTCAGATACGCCTGGTGAGGCGCTATATCTGATCTAGATGTCCCTTTTCTAAAAACGGCTATCAGCGTGCCGCCCCAGTAGTTGATTTTAAAGTGATTTTTTAGCTCCCATCCATGGTTCTGAAACTTTTTTATTAACCCCGGTAGAGTAAAGTAGTGCAGGTGTTCGAAAAAAAAAGGTGTAACATCCAGCATTTAGGAGGTTCTGCTCGAAATCGGGCACCTCGATAAAAAGTGTTGTTTCATCGTTTGACACGAAATCAAAGCTTTTAATGAAATCATCTGGATCTGGAACGTGCTCAAGCACGTGTCGAGCAATTATGACAGGTATCGCATTTCTGTGTGCCGACATTGTGGAGGCAAAGTTCGAACTCCAGTAAGCTCTATGAAAACTGATGCCGTCCCTTTCTTGACCGTGCACTGTGGGATCAATACCGATAAGATCATCAAACCCTTCACTCTTTAATAAGCTTAACAACTCACCATTATTGCATCTAATCTCCAGCGCCTTATAGCCGTTCGAGTGACTTCGAATAATGCTCAAAAAAAATTTCAAATATGATTCGTCGCGCACAATTGAATGATACTGGTTATAGTGTGTAACTTTATCATCTTCCGTCTGTAGCCTACCGATACAGTCAGTTTCGTCGAAGCTTTAAACGAAGGATCCGCCAGTTGATTTTGCCGTATCATTAATGTCGAGAAGCCGCCTTCCCGTATGGTGTTTGTGGACTAGGAGATCCATGATTCGACAATTCCTTTTCGAGGCTTTGAACCTACTGTTACCTGCTCGACTAATGCAACTTAATTTGAATTTATCAATTCATGACTTGTTTTTGAAGCCCCTCCTGTTTTAGAAATCTCTCTATGGTAGAGGTAAAGATGCGTGTGGCCGATTACATCGCCAAAAGACTCGAAATCGAAGGTATAAAATCTGTTTTTCTTCTTTCGGGTGGTGGCATGATGCACTTGTTGGATGCCCTTGTAACGACCCCAGGAATTCAAGTCGTTTCTCAGCACCACGAGCAAAGCTGCGGTTTTGCGGCAGACGCCTACGCCCGTATTTCCGGTCAATTTGGGGTGGCTTACGGAACCTCGGGTCCGGGAGCAACGAACCTAGTTACGGCTGTTGTGAACTCGTGGCAAGATTCCATCCCAGTTCTGTACATCACGGGACAAAGCAAGTTGGTCCATACGATTCGCCACTCGAAAATTGAGGGGCTGCGCCAGTATGGCACCTTTGAGGTCGATATTTTACCCATTGTGCAGTCTATAACTAAATACAGCCATTTTCTTTCTGATCCGAACGACATTGATCACGTCATGGATCGGGCGATTGACAGCCTGTTTTCGGGCCGCCCGGGCCCAGCCTTGATTGACATTCCGGTGGATATCCAAGGCGCTCTGGTCAATAAGTCGCTCCCAAGCAGTTCGAGTTTGCGAAAAAAGTCTTCCTCCGATGTGATGGAAGCTTCTGTTCGAAAAGTTTTAGAAAAGGTTCTTCGCTTCAAACGACCGCTTATTTTGGCTGGCCATGGCGTTCGAATGGGAAGGGCCGCAGGCGCTTTTAGAAGTTTTATTGAGCGCTTGAATGTGCCAACAGTGATTACGCCGATGGCCTCTGACCTTTTGGAGTTTAACCACCCGCTCTGCATCGGGCGCCCTGGGGTCAAAGGCGATCGAGCTGGTAACATCTCGATCCAGAATGCAGACTGTATTTTGACCTTGGGATGTAGTTTGCATGCTATGACAACAGGCTATGAGCTCGATAAATTTGCCCCCAAGGCTTACAAGATTCAGGTCGAGATAGATCAAGCTCTTCAAAAAAAAGAATTAGTGGGTGTGGCCGAAAAGCATTCGTGGGATGTTAAGAGTTTCCTTGAAGTCGCGAATTCCCTTCTTTTTAAGGCACCGGAAATCAAGGCCAAAGACGCGCATCTTGATTGGATTCAACACTGCTTAAGGGTCAAAAAAGATCTTGATGTTAAAAACGAACCCCATGCCACCCATCCAACAAAATACAACTTTTACGAAGTCCTCGGGCTTTTGAACGAGGCCAGTCAAAATGAAGATGTTATCATTGTTGATGCGGGCCTTCCTTTTTATCTTGTCGGGCATGCCTTCAAAGTTAAGCCCAAACAAAGAGTCATGATCCCGGGTGCGCTGGGCCAAATGGGATACGCTCTCCCTGCGGCCACCGGAGCGGCGATGGCGACAAGTCGTAGAATCTTTGTCCTGATTGGGGACGGATCGTTTCAGACAAATATTCACGAGCTCAGCGTCTATAAACACCGCAAACCCGATATCAAGGTCTTCTTGGTTAACAATAACGGATATGTTTCGATTCGAAATACGCAGAATAATTACTTCAATTCTCGACTGATCGGGACAGATCCCGAGCATGGGGTTGCCTTCCCCGATCACAGGCTCATTGCAGAAGCGAATGATATCCCTTACTTTGCCGTCCTCCAAAAAGAGGGCAGCCAATCGATTCTCGAAAAATTCCTAGCTGTCAAAGGACCGGCCATAGTCGAATTCTTTGTTCCCGAATCGCAAGAAGTCATCCCCTCTGTGCAGTCGCAGAAGCTTGCGGATGGTAGCATGGTGTCGAAAGCTCTTCACGACATGTACCCTTATTTGAAAGAGACCGATCTAAAAAAGTATTATATTGGGGACAAATAGTGGCTGCTGCCCGTTTAGCCTTCGGCCGAAAGGCGAATGCTATCATCCAAACGAGTCCAAACTTTTAACCCCAATTCTTTCTTGGCCTTTTCAATACTTGGGACGTAGCGCGAGGGAGGGACAGCAAGATCCGACTTGTTTCTAACAAGGACCGTGCCCTTAGAGCCTAACGTTTGTCGAACCTTCTCGGCCAAGTCACGAATGCTGATCGAATCGTCAGATCCCACATTGTAGGGCTCACAACTTTTTCCATCAAAAAGAATTTTCAAAAGCCACACAATCAAATCATCCGCATAAAGATACGATCTAATTGATGTGCCATCTCCTTCAACTGAAATATCATCACCATTACATGCGTTTCGGATAAAATTCCCGATCGCAAAAGCGCCCTTCTTGTTAAGCCTTTTCCCTGCGAAAGCGAAGCATCGTGCGATTTTGAAGTCATATCCGTTTTCTTTAGCGTGTTGCACGCCCAAAAGCTCTGCCACGCGTTTCGCTTCGCCATAGGCAGACCCTCGCGCAGTTGTTTGAGGCGCCCCTGTGTAGGCCTCGGATAGATGAGACAGGTTCGCGGGCTGCGGACCATAGACTGCGCCCGAACTTGAAAACAAGACAGATCTTGCACCACTGTGACTCGCAAAATCTAAAACTCGAATCATACCACGATAAATTGTGTTAACCATTTCAATCGGAGCTTCAACATTCATCTTTGCATCCGCGGGAGTCGCGAAGTGCAGAATAACTTCAAACCGAGACTCCGGAAACTTAAAGTCTTCGACTTGGCCTTCTAAAAATTGAAGCCCCAGACTTCGATACTCTGGATAGTCTGTTTGAAATTTTTGGGGATCTCGGCTGAGAATCGTAATTTTAAAGTCTTCGACTCTGTCTTGTTTAAGAAGAACATCTAGAAAAGACTTTCCAAAAAAACCGGTGCCGCCTGTGATAAAAACTGACTTTTCTCGAAGGCGGTCAACTTGTTCTTCAATGATGTTGGGCGAAATCACATCAAGCTCGTGAAGACTTGAATCTGATGGACTGTAAAGCGCTCAATTGAGCTGGGGTCCGTCAGGTAGGATTTATACCATTGGGTCGTCTGTTGAATTGCTGAATCCAGATTCCAACGCGGAGTCCAGCCGAGAACTGATTGGGCCTTCGAAATATCGAGTCTTAAAAAGTGGGCTTCGTGCGGCCCTTTGTAGTCGGGGTCAATTCGATACCTGGCTCCGGAGCCCCAATTTGAAACTATCATTTGAGTTACATACTCAACTGGTCTAGCGTCATCGCGATCCGGACCAAAGTTAAATCCAGATGAGTATTTTGCCGGATCTTCATAAAGCCGCTGCGACAAAAGTAAGTAGCCACTCAGGGGTTCAAGCACATGCTGCCAGGGGCGTATGGCCTGCGGATTTCTAATCATGACTTCTTTCTTACTAAGTATCGCTCGCATGATATCTGGAATTAGACGGTCCTGTGACCAATCGCCGCCACCAATGACGTTGCCAGCCCGAGCTGACGCGATCCCCACAGTCTTGTCATGAAAGTAGGATCTTCGAAATGCAGAGGTTACCAGCTCAGCACAACCCTTACTACTGCTGTAAGGATCGTAACCCCCCATGGGCTCGTCCTCTTTATAGCCCTCTTCTCGCTCTTGGTTCTCGTAGCATTTGTCGGAGGTAACACTTAGAATGGCCTTAATCGAACTGACATCGCGACAAGCCTGTAGCAGGTTTGCCGTTCCCATCACATTTGTCTGATATGTTTCAAGAGGATATCTGTAGGAGTACTTCACTAAGGCTTGAGCGGCCATGTGAATCACAATGTCTGGCTGAAAAGAATCTATCGACTTTTTTAGTCTTTCATAATCGTTGATATCGGCGAGCTCTGACTTTATTTTCTTGCGAATTTCACAAAGGTCGAAGAGCGAATTTTCTTCGCCTGGGGGAAGGGCATATCCAGCGACCTCGGCCCCCATCGAGGCTAGCCACAAAGAAAGCCACGACCCCTTAAACCCTGTATGACCGGTTAGAAAAATTTTTTTTCCGCGCCAGAATTTTACTTCCACACTTGCCATGGCGCTTTTCCCTTTTGCCACAATTCTTCGAGGTAAACTTTATCCCGCATAGTGTCCATTGGTTGCCAAAAGCCCGTATGCTTATAGGCAGACAGCTGATGGTTTCTCGCAAGGTTCTCAAGTGGACTTTTCTCCCAAACTGTATCGTCGCCCTCGATAAAATCGATTACCTTTTTGCTAAGAACAAAAAAACCACCATTAATCCAATTGCCATCTCCATTCGGCTTTTCTTGGAAACTTCGAACCGAGGCTCCTTCCAAATCCAAAGCGCCAAATCTTCCGGGGGGTTGAACGGCCGTTAAAGTCGCCAGTGTTTTTGACTCTCGATGAAATTTGATTAGTTGGGTCATGTTAACATCACTCACGCCATCGCCGTAGGTTAAACAGAAATCTTCGCCAAGATACTCCTTAACTCGTTTAAGGCGACCACCTGTCATCGTGCTTTCGCCCGTGTCCACGAGCGTTACTTTCCAGGGCTCAGAGGTTGATTGGTGAATATGCATCCTATTTTCTTTCATGTCGAAAGTGACGTCGGAAGTATGAAGAAAGTAATTTGCGAAGTATTCCTTAATGACGTAACCCTTGTAACCGCAGCAGATAACAAAATCATTAAGACCGTGGGCCGAATAGGTCTTCATGATATGCCATAGAATCGGCTTACCCCCAATTTCGATCATGGGCTTAGGTTTAAGATGACTTTCTTCACTAATCCGCGTTCCAAGCCCACCCGCTAAGAGAACTACTTTCATCTTCGAAATCTCCTTCTTTCGACCCGACCTGTTCCAAATGGCATTTTACTTCCCAATCAGAGTTTGGTAAGCGTGTTGCCTGAGGTAAATATGTCAACACCTGAAACAAATGCACGCACTGATATCATAGCTGCTGCGCGTGATTATTTCAAAAAGAATAGCCCTGTACCCGAATTTATCCCTGGTAAGACGTATATTCCGGTGACCGCAAAAGTAGTTGATGATGAAGATCTTGGTTACCTTCTAGATGCCTCATTGGACATGTGGCTAACCGCTGGCCGCTACGCAAAAGAATTTGAAGCCGTTTTTGGAAGGTATTTTGGCCGCAGCACGAAGTCGCTCCTGGTTAACAGTGGCTCAAGTGCAAATTTGGTTGCCATCAGCGCCTTGGGATCGCCGACTCTGAAAAGTTATGGCCTGACACCCCTCGAGCCGGGCGACGAAGTGATTACGGTTGCTGCTGGATTTCCAACAACTGTAAATCCTGTTGTTCAAAACGGCTGGATCCCCGTATTTGTCGACATTGACGATACAACAATAAATGCCTTGCCCGAAAAGATTCAGGCCGCAAAGACATCGAAAACACGAGCTGTTGTTCTGGCGCACAGCCTAGGAAACCCTTACCGGGCTGATGTTCTAGCGGACTGGTGCAAAAGTGAGAATCTTTTCCTTATTGAAGATTGTTGTGATGCCCTAGGATCCCAAATCAAAGATAAGCCTGTCGGCTCATTTGGTGAGTTTGCCACTTGCAGTTTTTATCCGGCGCACCACATCACAATGGGAGAGGGCGGCGCTGTGATGTCCAAGGATGGTCGATTCAAAAAAATTGCTGAAAGCTACCGCGACTGGGGTCGAGACTGTTGGTGTGAACCCGGCAAGGACAACACTTGCAACAAGCGCTTTTGTCAGAAACTCGGTGATCTTCCTGAAGGCTATGATCATAAATATATTTACTCTCACGTGGGCTATAACTTAAAGGTGACCGACATGCAGGCAGCCCTCGGCCTTTCGCAGCTGAAAAAGGTTGATACCTTTATTGAGGCCCGCCGCAACAATTGGAAGTATTTGTACGACCATGTGACCAATTCACCTGTCTTAAAAAAGTACTATAGGCCCGTGCAGGCAACACCGGAAACGAACCCGAGCTGGTTTGGTTTTCCGATGTACTGCTTGAATGGCCTTAATCGAGAAAAAGTTGTGTCTGCTTTGGAGGAAGTTCGAATCGGCACGCGACTCTTTTTTGCCGGCAACCTGATTAAGCAGCCTGCTTATAAAAACGTAAGTTATAGAATCCATGGAGACTTGAAGAATACAGATCTGGCTATGAACTCTCTTTTTTGGATTGGCGTGCATCCTGGCCTTAATCATAAGAAAATGGACTATATGCTGTCACAACTAGAGGCTGTGGCCCTTAAGCTCTCGACTTGAACTCGTCGTCCCAAAGATCAGAGAGTTTTCGCCTGATTTCACTGTAGACTTGAGGGCCCGAGTGACCCACACGGTATCGTTCCCACAAGTAAACTGTGCTGCATGAAAGGCTGAGCAGATAGGCTAGAGCCATGACACAGCCATCAATCCCCATCATAAAAAACCGTCTTTTCAAAACTAGAATCGCAAGGCCCTTGAAGATCTTATAAAAGGATTCTGCAAGGCGTTTGTTTCTATTTTTCCCCTGATTCTGTTCATAAATCCAGTTCGCTTCGTACGCTGCATAGCGAGTGATTCGATCCATGAACGTACCTAAATTCTCATGAGTGAGATGATACAAGACTTCGTCGGCTTTGGTGGTTTGCAAGGTGAAGACCTTGTCTGAGGCAAAGCTAACCTCTTTATGAAGTTCATTTGAGAATCTTAATACGCTCGTACGAATGAGGGTTAGTTTGTTTTTTGCATACCAGGCTGAGTACTTCGAGCGAACGCCAAACACATACATCCCGAATGGAAGGCCAATGACATCGTAAGCAAAATTCGTATCGGAGACGTACTTTTCAATTTGATATACAACTTCCGGGTGGATCAGGCTTGAGGCCGTAATGGACAAAGTCCATTCACAGCTTAAATGCTGTCCCCAAATTTCATAATTTTCCGAGGCGCTCGTTCTTGGAACGGTTACCACCTTAGCTCCATATTTCCTTGCAATCGCGACTGTATTATCGGTTGAGCATTTATCAAAGACGACTAATTCCTTCGCCCATTCAAAACACTTTAGACATGCTTCAAGTCTTTGCTCTTCATTATAGACTTCCAAGCAGACTGAAACATCGAGACTTCGTTTGGCTATTCTTCGTCTCATAAGTCCCGCCAACCTCTCATTTGGTAAATCCGACTGAATTTCCGTTAACCTTTATCGCTCTAAAACAAACCACAAATCGAATGCAGATATATAGGGAAGATATCTCTTGTAGCCGAACCCCTGCAAAAGGGTTACTAGCTTATCAATTTTGACAGCATCGTGGTTGTGTTCAATTGTAACAACCTTAAATCGGTATCGATTAAAATTGAAGTTCTTTAGAATTTCAAACTCTGAACCTTCCGTATCAATGCTTAAGTATCCCATTTCATGGGGAGCTCGGTGGAACTCAAGCATGTCCATCAAAGTGACCGTTTCGACGGTGTGCTGCGAGCCCTTTCTTTTTGATGAATGTTTATCTGCTGAATGATACTGAGTCATTGTCGAAAGCTCCGGGGCATCTTCAACGTCAGTAAAGGTGACTTGACTGTTCGATATTGAGTGCACACACCTTAGCTCAATTTTGCATTTCCTGTTCCGGTGTAGAATGTCCTTATACCGGGGATTTGGCTCTGCAATGACACCGTTTGGTCCAAATCGCTTCTCAAACAAAAGCGAGTTGCTACCCCAAATTCCGTCGACCGCTCCGAACTCAACAAAATAGTAAGGCCCTGTCTTCTCTAGAACCCATAGAGCAAAAAGATCTTGAAAGATTTGACTGTTAGAGTGCTGGTGGTTCTCTACACAATACTGAAAAAAACGAGCCGCTTTCGCAGCCTCTTCAGGAAAGCTTGCATTTAATATTTCGAGGCTGCACCGGTTTTGCAAAACCCCAAGTTTATCATCTGCTCTTAAGTCATTCCTGGCGTGGAAATTAAATGGTGATAAGTTCAAGGCCTTTGTTAGGGCACTGCGAAAGCCAAAGGCCCTGAAAAGGTAAAGCAACAAATAAGATAGAAAAAAATTGAAAGATTTCACCGCTATAATTCGAAGGCTCGTGTTTAATGCGTCAAAGGATCCTCAACCTCATCTCAGTGGAAAGCAATTAGGTCAATTTCAGAAAAACCACGACTAGGCGTCCCAATCGCGCCCGGATGGGCGCCTCGCTTTAAGGAATACATCCGATTCAAAATTTAGGGCCCGTTGATATAAGATTTCGAATTTTCAATTTCGTAATTGCAATCCAGTAGTCCCATTTACTTTCTAGAGGGGTTCGCAATCCCATTTTCACTTTAACTTTCATGAGTTCTTCTTGCCCGTAGAACCCATTGCTAACCCCACCCATCACCATCCGCGCCGTGATTGATTTAAAGTAGCCCGCCTGCAAGTCAGGGCCTGGTCTGCATAGAAATTCATAATCACCAACAACCTTTAAATCTGAAGAAAATTTCCCGTACTCCTGAAACAATTGACGACGGTGTAATGCGCCCACATGGGCAACGTTCATATACCTTCTGAAAGTATCCCAATTCCACGGAGCTCCAACAACTCTGGAGGGTCCACCATCTTCTGAAAAAATTTCGATCTGTGAACTGCAAAAGTCCAATCGACGTGGCTGCGCTTTGATGTAATCGATATAACTTTGAATTCCATTTGGCAGGTAATAATCCCCAGCACCGACAAAAGCTATCCACTCCCCAGTTGCAAGTGCAAGCCCCTTGTTCCAAGCATCATAGATTCCCTTATCTTTCTCGGAAATCCACTTTGTAACAATGTCTTGGCTTTTTCGAAGCAGTTCAGCAGTCTCGTCTGACGAGCCCCCGTCGATCACAATAAACTCCAGGTCAGGGTAAGTAACGTTTCTCATCTGCTCAATCGTGTATGCCAGTGCCTTTGCAGAATTGTAACTGGCCGTGATGACGGAAACTTTGGGATAAAGCTGCATCGTTGAGTCGTCTTGATTGTTGATCATATCTTTAAAAAAGTTTAATTCTTCCCAAACCTTCCCAAAAAGTCATCGTAAACGATTCGAAGCCCAGTTTCTAAATCTATTCTCGATTGCCAACCAAAACTCAGAATCTTAGAAACATCCAGAACTTTCCTGGGCGTTCCATCAGGCTTGCTTGTGTTAAACGTTAAATCACCCTCAAATCCAACAGTTTTTTGAATCAAGGCCGCGAGTTCCTTTATGGGGAGATCGTTGCCCGTTCCAATGTTGATAATTGGACATTCTGCAGGCGCAACCAGTTCTGAAAACTTATCATCAGAAAGCTCGGCCAAGTGCACAAGCGCCGCAGCCAGGTCATCACTAAGAAGAAATTCGCGGCGGGGCGTGCCCGTTCCCCAAATCTCAACTGTCTTTTTATTTGTCACTTTAGCTTCATGAAATTTTCTGATTAACGCAGGCAAAACGTGAGAGGCGTTAAGGTCGTAATTGTCTCCTATGCCATACAAATTGGTCGGCATCGCTGCCAGATACTGGGTCTTGTATTGCCGGTTGTAGGACCAACAAAGTTCTATTCCTGCGATTTTCGCAATCGCGTAGGCCCGATTCGTTTCTTCAAGTGAACCCGTCAGAAGGCTCGATTCACGGATCGGCTGCTCTGAAAACTTCGGATAAATACAGCTCGAACCAAGAAATAGAAGCCTTTGTACCTTAGATTCAAAACTGGCTTCAATGATCGAGTTTTGAATCTTTAAATTGCGTAGCAGAAAATCCACTGGGAAAGTTGAATTTGCCAGGATTCCGCCGACCTTTGCTGCGGCCATAAAAACACATTCAGGTTTTTCAGACTGCATAAATCTTCTGACTGCGCTTATGTCTTCAAGATCAAGTTTCGATCTATCTGCCGTTACCAAATTTTTGTAGCCAGATCGATTCAACTGTCTGATAATTGCCGAGCCAGCAAGACCCTTGTGCCCCGCAACGAAAATCTTTGAATCCCGATTCATAACTAGGATCCTATTCTTTCATGCGAAGGAAACCCTGTCTGTTTTAACAACTTCTCTTTGTTTGCATTGGCGAGATCACACTCAACCATTTCTTGAACAAGAGTCTCGAAACTGATTTTTGGTACCCAACCCAACTTAGTCCGAGCCTTTGACGCATCACCAAGCAACGTTTCAACCTCGGTCGGCCTAAAATATCTCGGGTCGATCTCAACGATGACATTCCCATTAGAATCGTAACCTTTTTCGTCAACACCAATTCCGTGCCAATTGATTTTTATATCAAGCCATTTCGCAGCAGCCTCAACAAACTGTCGAACGCTAGACTGTTTTCCTGTAGCTATAACAAAGTCTTCCGGTCGATCCTGCTGAAGCATTAACCACTGCATCTCGACGTAATCTTTAGCGTGGCCCCAGTCACGACGAGCGTCGAGATTTCCCAGAAACAGTGTCTTTTGAAGACCCACTTTTATTCGCGCCAAACCTCGTGTGATTTTTCGAGTCACAAACGTTTCTCCTCGGATCGGAGATTCATGATTAAACAAAATTCCGTTGCACGCGTAGATTCCATAGGCTTCTCTGTAGTTGACAGTAATCCAGTAGGCATAAAGTTTGGCGACCGCGTAAGGCGAGCGAGGATAAAAAGGGGTCGTTTCGTTCTGTGGAACTTGCCGAACCAATCCATAGAGCTCAGAGGTTGAAGCCTGATAGAACTTTGTTTTTTTCTCGAGCCCCAGAATCCGAATAGCCTCAAGAACTCGCAATGCGCCTAATGCGTCTGAATTGGCTGTGTACTCTGGTTCTTCAAAGGAAACCGCAACATGACTTTGGGCTGCTAAATTATAGATTTCATCTGGTCTAACCTTTTGAATAATTCTAATCAGACTACTTGAGTCCGTCATGTCGCCATGATGAAGAATAAGCCGCAAATTAGATTCGTGAGGGTCTTGATAGAGGTGATCGATTCGGTCTGTATTAAAGAGCGAAGTTCGGCGCTTAATCCCATGAACTTCGTAGTCCTTCTGAAGCAAAAATTCAGCTAAATAAGCTCCATCTTGCCCTGTAATACCGGTAATAAGTGCTTTTTTCACTATAACTCCTGAGTGGCCGCATAATAACAATTTCGACTGAAAAATAAAGCTGAATTCTGCCTAATTGGCCGGCAGAGGTATCGCACTCTATCCGCGTTGGTGAAGAGCTCTTTTTGCTCTCTTTAAAGTGCGCACCCCAAACAGCATTTGTCTGAAGAATACGCGCGGAACAAAGCTAAGCGGAAAGTGAATGACCCAATAAGAGGGATACAGCCCATATAGAGATATGCATTTTCTTACGTCTTTCCAGCGCAGACTCAATCCCAAGGCCTTGCCGAGCGCGATGTTCCATAAGAGCTTGTCGAAGGTGTACAGCTTGGCAGTCGCGCAGGTTTCTTTCGAGTATCCCAAGTCAGCCAATTTCGAATACACCTGAGCCAAATCGAGGCCAACGTGAAAGAAGGTCCCATTCTGTCCCCAGCGCCGCTCTGTTTTTAAATCCGTCATTTGATTCACCAGCTCCGATCCTACAATCGCGCTTTTATATTTAGCATTTGCATGAATGAGGTAGCCGATATGAGTCCAATAGGTTCCATAGTAAGCGCGCAAATCAAGGTTCATCCATATTCTTCTGTTTATAATTGTCGATGATATGAGTGTGTTTTTGAATTGAGTTATCTTGAAGTACTCATCACCATTGAGCTCTTCATAATCCTGAAGAATGGGTATAAATTGATTTTCGTAATTCGCAAAAACGGAGCCCAAATCAAAACGGCCCTTGATGACTTTGAGAACTTTCGCAATAGCGTTCGAATCGACGACCAAATCATCGTCGGAAAGTATCCAGACGTAGGCCCCAGAGGATATTCTGACGGCGTTATCGAAGTTTCTATCCATACCAATGTTCTCAGAATTTCGATGGTATCGAATTTTGCCAGGGAATCTTGCCTGCAGATCAAGAATGACTTTTTGCGTATGGTCGGTTGAACAGTTATCAGAGACTACGAGTTCTGTGCGAGCCTCTATCTGCTCGATAAAACTGAGAATGCATCTTTCAAGGCTCTGGCCGCCATTGTATGTGGGTATTGCGATAGAAAGAACAATCGAGTCAGTTTTCATGATTGTCGTTTATGAGTGGGATTCAAATAGACGCTCAAGACTTTTGCCAAAGCCGCCTCTACCGTATATTTCGGAGACCAACCAAGATTTTCAAGTTCTGATATATCCGCACAAGAGTCCATGATTTCATCGGATCGATAAGGTATTTTCCCGAATTGCAGCTCGGTTGGACTTCCTGAAACCGTCTTTAAAATTTCGACGAAACGGGCGATCTGCAGACTCCGACCCGTGCCAACTTCAAATGTTTTAAACCTAAACTTATTCTCAAATGCATACTTAAGAGCTACAAAATACGCCTCAACCGCATCCTCGACATATATAAAGTCGCGGCGCTGGTGCCCAAAAGTCAGATCAACAGAAGGAACTTTTTGTAATGCGATTTTTTGTATCATGTTCTCGGCAAACTTGTCCGGGCTGTCGTTTTCACCAAAAATGTGTTCAAGGACCAAATTAACAACCTTAACTCTCTTCGAAAAATATCGAAGCCAAATATTCAGACTTTTCTTGGAAAGCGAATAATCTAGAAGATTCGTGTAAGAAAAATTCTCTTTATTAAAATAAGAGTCCGTGTTTAGAAAAACCTCTAATCCATGCTTAAGGCCCACTTCAATGAGCTTGATAGGCAGGATGAGGTTTGTTTCAAGAATCTTTGATGGTGATGGGTTGTGGCGGCCATATTCTGTCGCCGTATGAATAATCGCCTTAATCTCATGTTTTTGAAATAGCTCCTCAATTGTGACCCGATCCAAATTGCAAAGTTTTAGCCGGTCCCGCCGCAGATATCCCTCCAGCCGGCGAAAAGAGGAGCCATCCCTGTGCGTCAAAACAAGAGAAAAAGACTCGTCTTTAAGAAGCCTTTTGATTAAGTGACTTCCCAAGAACCCATTGCCACCAGTTATTAAAACTTCCATTGTTCCATCTACTCTTTAGTTATGATTGAGAGTCGTAGAGTATGCGCATAAAAAAATTGTTAACTCTTCACATGTTATATACATTTTAGCGCAGATGAAAAGTTTAAAAAACACCCTTGTTTCGAATGCACGCTTTCTTGGTCGACGAAACACGGCGGCACTTTCGTTGTCAGTCGCGTTGGGTCTTTTTTGGTTTCTAATTGAGATCTCTTTTGTCTTCGTTATTCAAACCTTTCTTTCTGCACTGAAGCTTGTTGATCCATCGTCCTCTATCCTGAATAACTGGTTTTCTCCCTCAGTATCCTCAGCTACAATCCTTCTTATCCTATTTGCCTTTGTTCGAGGCGCGATCTGGGCGACCCGGCAGTATTATTGTGTCGCTTTAGCGCAAAACTTTGTGACAGAAAAACGGACCTTTTTACTTGAGAATTCTTTGAAAAATAGTGCGTTAGTTCCAAATCATTTTCTTTTGAGAACCTTCAGCGAAAGTACGCTCCAGTCGGGCTCGTTCTTACAGCACTTCGTTTTGTCCTGTGTGGTCAGTTTGACGATCTTTTTGTTCTCAAGTTATGCACTTTTCATAGCTCCAAAAGAGTTTTTGACGAGCCTTATGTTTCTTGGCCTCTTCGCATTTTACCTTCGAAAGTACGATAAACGGCTCTCAGAACTCGCGAAGAAAATTGATCATGAAAAAAGCGTTTCCACACAAGTCGTTGTTGATGGGATCAGAAACAATTTCTTCATCAAAATTAGTGGCCGAATCAACGATGAAATCCGAAAAGGTAAGGTATCCTTAAATAATTTCGATAGGCACTTTAAGAACTACTACATGATTACCGCTATCAGAAGTGCGCTTCCCATGTTCTTGGGGGGTGCAGTTATTGCCGTTACCTTCTTCATGAGTCTCAACTATTACGGAACTAAGACTTCGGATTTGCTTCTTTTCTTTTATATTCTGATTCGCCTGACCCAATCTGTGACTGAACTTTCAAACTATCTCACTGAGGTTCATCTGCATCTCCCAGGTTTTCGATTGTTAAAGGATGCTTGTGAAAGATTTAAGACCCTAAGCGCACGATACCCCTACTCAACAGCTCTTAACGATAGTAAGGCGGCCGATTTTCCGACGCTAACAAGCATCATCGCTGAGAATCTGTCCTTTTCTTATGACTCAAAAACGCCGATCTTGAGTGGGATCAATTTTTCATTAAAAAAGGGAGAGTCCCTCTTGATAAAAGGCGCCTCTGGGAAAGGCAAAAGTACTCTTCTGGCTTTGATCGTGGGACTTCTTCAGCCAAGTCGGGGCAAAATGCTTATCAATAACCAGAATTCTTCGGAGATTTTCTCAAATATCTCCAACAAAACGGGTTATGTGGGACCAGATTCTTATTTTATTTCGGGCACGCTCAAAGAGAATTTGCTTTATGGTCATCCTAATCCAAGCTCAGTAACAGCCGATCAGATCTGGGCGAAACTCAAGGCGGTTAATTTATTGAAGGAAGTTAAAGAAATCCCCAAGCAGTTGGATTATCAAATTAATTCGGATGTTCCTTTCTCGACAGGGCAAAAACAAAGACTCTCCATGGCCCGCGCTCTTTTACGAAATCCAGACCTTTTGCTCCTCGACGAATCAACGGCGAATCTTGATGCTGAAACTGAAGCCGAAGTTATCCAGCATTTACGCAGCGTCGCACACAATTACATTGTGATTATCGTAAGCCATAAGGCGGGCTTCGATGCCTTCGCAACTCATAGGATTAATCTCTAACAGTCCTCTTGCTTGGCAGGTGTTGCGGCGCAAAACAGGCTGTGAGCCTGTCTTTATGAGTGCTTTGCAGAAATCCGGGCGTAACACTACGACCTGATGGGCCCGCTGGCTCTAAGGCTAAAGAGACGTTAGACTTTTCGAAATAATAGGGGTAGTGAATATCCACTTTTCACGGAGAACCGATGAAGATTTCTGTTTTTGGGACCGGGTATGTGGGGCTGGCGACGGGGGTCTGTTTTGCCGACATGGGCTATTCTGTGGTCGGCTTGGACATTGACCCGGAAAAGGTTCAAAAGCTGAACCAGGGGATCCCGACAATCTTTGAGCCCGGGCTTGAAGAGCTTCTCAAGCGCAACCGATCGGCCGAGCGCCTTCTTTTTACCACCGACTACAAACAGGCCGTTGAGGCTTCGGATGTGCTTTTTATCGCCGTGGGCACCCCGGCGGGAGACGACGGTTCGGCCGATCTGAGCTATGTGGTCAGCGCCGCTGATAGCATCGGTCAGTTCATGAATGGTCGTAAAGTCATCATGACAAAATCAACCGTCCCTGTGGGAACGAATTATCTGATCCGGGACACTATCAAGGCCGCCCTTAAAAAGCGCGGGGCCCAGATCGACTTTGACATAGTTTCGAACCCCGAGTTTTTGCGCGAAGGGACCGCCATTCAAGATTGTTTAAATCCCGATCGCATCGTCATCGGCTTTGAAAACGAGACCGCGGCAAAAGTCGTGCGCCGCCTATATGATCCCTTCATCAAAAATGGCGCCCAAATGATTGAAATGGACATTTGCTCCGCTGAGGTCACCAAATACGCCGCAAATGCTTTTTTGGCGACCAAGATTAGCATCATGAACGAGTTCTCACGTTTGTGCGATAAAGTCGGCGCCAATATCGAGCATGTTCGTGTGGGACTCAGCGCCGATCATCGAATTGGACCGCATTTCATTTACGCAGGCGTTGGCTATGGGGGCTCGTGCTTCCCGAAAGACGTGAAGGCTCTTATTTACACTGGCCGCAAACACGACGAAGGCTTAAAAATTTTGGAAGCCGTCGAGCGCACCAATCACCTTCAGCGCGAACGCTTTGTCGATCACGTACTGGCTCGGCTGAAAGAAACAGGGGCCCAAAAAATTGCTGTCTGGGGCGTCGCTTTTAAACCGGGAACGGACGATATTCGAGAGTCTCCGTCTTTGTACGCTATCGAGCGCTTCGTCCAGGCGGGCTATTCGGTCGAGGCCTACGATCCGGTGGCGGCTCAGAATGCCAAGGCTCAGCTGAAAGGTCATCCCAAGGTGCAGTTCAAATCGACCCAAGACGAAGTTTTAAATCAGGCCGACTGCCTGTGTATTTTTACAGAGTGGAAAAGCTTTATCCAACCCGACTTTGCAAAACTTAAGAAGCTTATGAAGCAGCCGATGATTTTTGATGGCCGCAACATTTACGAGCTTGACGTCATGCAGGAGACAGGTTTTGAGTATCACTCGATCGGTCGCCCGAGCGTGGGTTCGAAAGTTTAAGCGCCCGATGAACCGCAAAGCCTGCGAAGATCAAAAACAGCAGACGGTTTTTTGCGATATTAAAATTTGATTCGGTGAGAGCCCCAATCATAAAACATAAAAGCGCCGAAAAAAGCCCAAGATGCCAGCCCTCGGCGAGGACCGTCGTCGATTTGCGATAACCTTGGACCGCAAGACGAAGCAATAAAAAGTTAAACGCAACAAAGCACAGTAGACCTAGAGTTCCCGTGCCACCCCACACTTGCAGATACTGGTTGTGGGCGTGGCTCTCGCGCTGGCCAGGAGGATAGCCGAACTCGTCGTAGTAGCGGCGCAGATGATACTTGTTTTGTTGAAAGCCGACGCCCAACAAAGGGTAATCCTGAATCATTCGCCAGTTCCCGCGCCAGAGCGCCCAGCGCTCATCGTTACTTTGAGTTTCATTGACTGTCTTTGTAAAGACTCGATCGTGAATGCGCTGATTTGTAAATACGAGAGTTGCGGCAAGGGCAAGGCCCCCAAGCAATGCAGCAGAAAAAGCTTTGCGATTCCAAAGCCAAAGCGCCGCAAGTGCCGCAACCGCAGAGCCAATCCAAACTCCACGGGTAAAAGTGAAAAGTGTGAGCAACCCCGTGGTCAAAACGACCAGAGCCCGAAGTCCCTGCTCGCGACGGGAAAGCGTTTTCCAAGAAATTAGAGAGGACACCGCAAACAAACACCAAAGGGGCGCGATATTATGAGAAAACGACATGGTTTGTTTGAGGATTCCCTGAACGCGCCAGTGAGGGTCCTGCAAAAAAAGAACTAAAGCCGCGGCATTCAGCGGGATCAAAAGCCACAACCACACTTGATGAAGGTGCGCCGCTGCAGCGGACAGTTCGCCCACTAAAAAAAGGATCGCAAGGAAGGTCAGAATCCATCGGAACTCTAAAAATTCGTTCCAAGGCTTTGGATCCTGAAACCCCACATTGATCCCTAGGCCCACGATCACGGTGACTAGCCACACGACCCAAAGACCTGCGGGACGAAAGCTTGTGAAGAAAAAGCGAAACCTTTTTCTTCGAAAGGCCAGGGTCAGCGCTGTCAGGGTCAGCAAAATATCTGAAAGGTCCACCAGCGATTGCGAGGTAAAAGCTGCCACGAGCGAAAGCCCGAAGAGACCGAGAATCCATTTTTCCAAAGTCGTCATGGAGAAAAATCTATCACCAAGTGCTCCCCAAACGAAGGAGCTTCGTTGTGCGCCGCAAAAGCCTGTATGCCAGGGTCGGTGGCCGCAGTTGTATCCCCCTTCAGGCCTCTGTAAGATAATTCAGTGCTATCACTCGTTGTGCTTTCGTTCGTTATCAGTCTGATCATTTCGGCCACGTCGATTCCTGTGATTATTCGTGTCGCTCACCTGAAGAATTTAACGGACGATCCCGATCAAGGGCGAAAGCTTCATGTTTCGAATACGCCTACATTAGGCGGAATCGCGATTTTTGCGGGCCTTTTGATTACGTTCTCGGGTCTTTATGATCTTCAAGGTTTTGATGACCTTCGTTTTGTGACGGCGGCCTTGGTTCTTTTGTTTTTTGCCGGGGTAAAAGACGATCTTTTGGCGCTGGATCCTGTGAAAAAACTCACAGTCCAAGTGGTGTGTGCGCTTTTGATCACGTTTTTAGGGAACCTTCGCATTACGTCCCTTTGGGGAATCCTGGCCATACAAGAGGTTCCCTTCTGGCCGGGCGTGGGTCTGACCGTGTTCTTAATTGTCGCCCTGATCAACGCCTTTAATCTGATTGATGGAATCAACGGACTTGCGGGGACTCTCGGGTTTCTTGCTTGCTTATGTTTTGGCGGATGGTTTGCCTTGAATAACTTTGGGTCGCTTACGATCTTGGCGTTTTCGTTGGCGGGCGCCCTTTTGGGATTTTTAATCTTCAACTACAATCGCGCGAAGATTTTTATGGGCGATACAGGCTCGATGGCGCTTGGATTTATTGTCGCCATTCTTGCTATTCGATTTATTGAGGCCAACCGGGTACAAATCGAAACGCTCGCCTACCCGATTATCAATGCTCCATTGGTGACCTTTGCCGTGTTGTCTATCGTGCTCTTTGATATGACTCGCGTCTTTGTTTTGCGCTTGCTTCAAAAGCGCTCTCCCTTCAGCGCGGACCGAAACCACATTCACCACTACTTTGTCGATAACGGATTCTCCCATGCAAAGACCACAGGAATTTTGGTTGGCGTGAATTTGTCGTGTTTGCTGATCGCGCTTCCCTTAAACCAGTTTCGCTCGGCTTGGGGCGCGATGATACTTCTGGTCTACTTATCGGCCCTGTGCTGGGCCGGCTGCCTGTGGCTGAAGCGCCGCCGGGTACAAGGGCGGCGGCCCTAAGACCCGACGGTTCTCGGGGCTACGAGCGAACGAACTTCAACAGCTCTACATAACTTCGGGTATCGGCTGTCTTTAATGAGTGCAGGTAACGGGCCCGGGCTTCTCCGTGGTCGTTAAGACTTCCCTCTTTTAGGCCCGCCCCCCACGAGAAACGAGATTGATCTAGATTCAAGAGGAGCACATCGGCCATGACTCGAGCCCAGCGACCGTTACCGTTTGGAAAGGGATGAATCCAAACCAGACGGTGGTGAAAGCGCGCCGCGATTTCGTCTATCGGGTAGGTCTCGTGGGTAATCCAGTACCTGACGTCGTCGATAACTTTATGGATCTCCTCGGGCACCTTGAACCACGCAACCCCGATGGTTTTGTCGCTAGTTCGATAAGTCCCGGCCCAATTCCAAACATGCCCAAACATCTTTTTGTGAAGTAGGCGTGCGAATTTTTCAGAAAGAAAGTCTTTTCGTTTGCGCGAAAAGGCCCAGGTTTCTCCTTGAAGAATGTTGTCCTGCTCGGCCGCATTGAGCTCCTTCTGCGTCGAGATGTACGATAATTTCAGCCCCGCAACTTCGTTAGGATTAAGCGGTGTCGCCCCGGGTGGGTACTCCAGTTTGAATTCACTCATTTTGTCCCCCATAGGCGCCGGTCCATCTTGGTTTTGATCTCGTGAGCCAGTTCTTCTTCATGCATTTTCGTGATGGGCTCTGTGGCCGGCTGCTGCTCAAGCCCCATCGTATGAACGGTTCGGCTTAAAATTTCCCGCGCTGATTTTCGAGCCTGCTCATCGACCATCTTTTCAAGACTCTCAAGGGGAACAAGAGCATAAACAAGCTCGCAGTTGAGCGCTCGGGCGGCGCGCTCTAGGGTCTCGAGGGTGACGGTTTTTTCGAGCTCGCGCTTTTCCAGGAGTGTGATCCCCGATTGCCGAATCCCCATGCGATCCGCAAGTTGCACCGTCGTCATGCCGAGGGCTTCACGCAAAGCTTTGATCCACCCCGCCTTGGGGCGAAGCTGCACCCGAGCCTGGGAAAAGGCCTTGAGTTTCTCGTCGAGGCTGCGTCTTTGTGTTTTTGTGAGTGCGCGATTTGGCTTCATTGTAAATATACTATAACATATCTTATGCCGGATTTAAAATAGTCTTTAGTATATATTTATAATACTTTTTAATATGCTTTAGCATATTATATTCACTTGTGCCCTCGTGATAACCTCACCGCTTGAGACCCCCAATTCATTGTGAAACACTAAAAATACAAAGCAAGGTGTCTGAATTTACCAGTGATGTCGTGTGTTTACGATTCTTCTCGGATTAAGATAAAAACATTT
>JBKDHV010000054.1:0-1155 GCA_046336915.1 Bdellovibrionales bacterium | reverse complement strand
GTGGGAGGGGCGGCATAATATAACTTCCCACGCGTGGAGAGCATCGATTGAGTCGCATAGGCAAGCGGTTCGAGGAACTTCCTGATATCTCCCCTGAGATCGCGAAGCTCTTATTCAGAGGTTAACTGTGTGTGCAATGCTACCATTGGGACGTGCGCCTGGATGTCTTCCGAGAGGAGCCCTCGCCACAGGTGCTCAGTCACATCCGGGGCCACCCCATCTCCGGGCCATGCCAGGCTCTTTAGCATGGCAAACAAATCCCGCTTCCATCGAGGTGCTTTACTTAGGACCTCGGTAAGGACTGTAGCTTGCTCGTCAAAGGCCTTTGCCCTGAGATCTCTTATCTCGGCATGCGGGCACAGAAGACACATATGGAAAATGGAGTCGGAACCGCCGCATTGTGAGCATTCCGGACTTGCGTGTTGAGACTTGGCTCGGTTGTATCCGTTCGTGAACGACTTGTCCCAGGCTCGGAGACACTGTTTCTTCCTTTCCCATAGTGTGCATGAGGATCGGGCAGACACAGGCACTATCCCGCCCCATTTGGGCGCCTGACCCTGCTTCCGCCTGTACTCATCCCTAGTCGCAATACACGCGCGTGTCTGGGTGTGAAAGGTCGCAGGTATTGGCGACCACCAGTTGACCTAAGAGCTCCATGAGATACGGTGTGACTGAGGTAATTGAGTCCGATGTGACGGCTATCCTGACTGCTGTTGAGTGCTTGCTGCCATCGACGTCCGAGGTATAGTTGGCGACGACGGAGAAAGCCCCCGACGCCTTCTGACTCAGGGACTCTCTGCTGCTCAGTGCGTCCCGTACCTCAAGATCTGACATTATTACTGACCCATCAGTAAAGATGGAATCCAGACGACATTGACCGTGGCCCGGCGCCAGCGCGGTCGCCACCGTCTCCTTCCTGAGCCGAAGTTCGTCGCGGACAGTGGCAGGGCTTTTGACGAGGGATAGGCCGTTGGCCTCAGCCCACTGAAATACAGATGTGAGCAGCACAGGCTTCGACGAGACAGACGCACGAGAGAAGAGGCGACTAGCCCTTTCTACGAGGTTTGCAGCCGCTACGCCGGAGTCTCCCCCGGACGTTAGCAGTCCAGTCGTTGGGCGTCATCCGAGAACCGCTTCATACCGAGCCCGCAGTCC
>JBKDHV010000053.1:0-67646 GCA_046336915.1 Bdellovibrionales bacterium | reverse complement strand
CCCATCATATCGTCAGCGCCTTCGGTGGAGCCTTTCTGCTGATGGTGTGCATGAGCTACTTCTACGACCCTGACAAAAAAATTCATTGGCTTTCGCCCCTGGAAAAAGTGTGGGTGAAGCTTGGAAAAATGGAGGCCTTCGAGCTGGCCATCGTTCTGACGATCTTCATCGTGCTCTCGCGACTGATGCCCGAAGGGGCACGTATGGAGTATCTGATCGCGGCGCTGTGGGGAATTGTGGTGTTCGTGATCGTCGATGGGTTTGCCTCTCTTTTTGAGGACGAAACCGTAGGACATGGTCACGGCCCCAGCGCAGGGGCGATGCAAGCCGCGCGCGGCGGACTGGGCGTTTTCTTGTACCTGGAAGTCCTGGATGCTTCGTTCAGCTTTGACGGCGTTGTCGGAGCTTTTGCGATCACGCAGAATCTTTTCATCATCATGCTCGGCCTGGGCGCCGGAGCCTTTTTCGTTCGATCCATCACGATCTATCTCGTTCAGAAAAAGACCCTGCACCAATTCAAGTTTCTTGAGCACGGAGCCTTTTACGCGATCGGAGCTCTTGCTTGGATCATGATCCTGAGTCCCTTCTTCCACGTGTCCGAGTGGATTACAGGATTTGTCGGTGTCGTAATCCTAGGTGTGTCCATCTGGGCCAGCCGCGAACCTGAAGGGGCCGCCAAAGGATAAGGGCCCTTTCTACTTCTCGTACTTCAAGGTGAGATAGCTCGACAGAAGAATAATGCCGGCGCCTGCGGCCTGCAGGGCCGAGATCGTTTCGCCTAGGAGCAAAAATCCAAAGAGAAGAGCGAAGGGGGACTCAAGAAGAAACAGTTGGGCCGCCGTTGTTTCCGGGAGCACCCGTTGGGCGCGGACTTGGATCAAAAAGCCGATCAGGCTCGAGCCGATCGCTGTGCTCAGCAGTCCCACCCAGGGCAGAAGGGCCGAGGACTGCAGGGAAAACTGGGGGTCAAAAGGGGCGAACGGGAGAACCACGATCAAACACCAAAACGACTGAAAGTTGTTGAAACGAAAAGCATCTTCAATGTAGGGGGCATAGCGCCCCAAGTAGAGGATGTGCAGCGACGCCGTGAAGGCGCACAGCAAAGTCCAAAGATCTCCACTGTTAAAATTGGTCAGTTCCGCCTTCATCAGAAGCCAGGCTCCGAAAAAGGCAAGACCCGCAAACGCGTAGACCTGAGGGCGATACTTTTTTCGAAAGGCCACAAAGCTCAGAATCGGGACGATGACAACGTAAAGAATGGTCAAAAAACCTGAGTTCGTGGCCGTTGTGAAAAGGAGTCCGATCGTTTGGGGCAGAAGAAACGAGGCCATCAGAAGCCCGGCAAAAAACGAGAGCTTAAAATCCCGAGGGCTCCAAAAGGGATAACCCAAAACCACGACGCGAATAAATTCGCCGACAATCCAAGCAATGACAAAGCGAAGAACTAAAAAGCCGACCGGCGAAAAATCTTTCAGGGCCCAAACGGTCGCGACAAATCCCAGTCCCCAAATCGCGCCGGCTAAAAGGAGCTCCAGAATGGCGCGAGTCTTGGGGTTCGCGATTTCAATGTTTTTGATCAATCGAAGGCCTCGACCCAAACTTTCTTCATATCAAAGTTCTGCGATTGCAAAAGCTCTTTCACTTGCTTGATCATGCCGCCATTCCCACACAGGTAGAAAGTCGTCGGAACTTCAAGGTAGTTGTAGTCGCGAATGAAGTCTTGGACGTAGCCCTTTTTGCCCTTCCAATTTTCCGAGGGGCGACTGAGCACAAACTCCCATTTAAAATCGGGAAGCTGTTTTTGAAGCTCGTTCAATTGGGGCTCGTAGTAGCGGTCCTGCTCTGAGCGAACTCCAAACAAAAGTCGGTAGCGAAGATTCGGGAACTGATCTTTTTTAGATAGAAGGTAGCAAAGGTGCTGGGACAGGCCTGTTCCTGTATTCAAAAAGACGATCTGTTCCGTAGGCGGTTCCTGGAAAAAGACTTTTCCGAAGGGGCCGGTGAACTGAAGTGTTTCGCCCCCCTTAAGACCCCAAACGAATTCCGAGGCTTTCCCGTTCTCGACATACTTGAAAAGAAGTCGATACCCCGACTGAAGGCGCTCGTCGCTGGCAATGGAGTAGGCCCTTAGGGCAGGTTTTCCCTCCGGTTGGGGGACATGAAGCATCACAAACTGGCCGGCTTTGAATTGAAACTGCGTGGGCTCGGTGCAGGTCAGGACGAGCTCGCGAACATTTTGGGTATGGTCGATCACTTCTTGTAACTTCATTTGATAAACGGTTCGTGACATAGTCTTTCGCCTTTAGTTCTAATCTCTTGGAGTTCCGTCGTTTATTCTTGTGGGGGACTTCGACCTTTTATACCCTCTACTTTGTGACAGGGGTTCAGAACCACAAACCGCATCGAAATTCCCACCTGAATTTCATAAAAATCACCCGATTTTTATCTGGAATTACATTATTTGCAATCCTGTTTGTGAATTTAGAGGTCTCTGCTCAGTCCCTCAAGACGACTCGCAATAAAAAGTTCGCGATTCCGTTGTATTTCGATGTTTTCGGAAATCTCGAGGCCCCCCCGCCGATTGAGATCGAATGGGACCTTGAAGGGCAGAAGGGTCAGATCCTGAAGATGGGGCCCGTCACCCTTGATGAAAAGTCGCTGAGCTTCGGACTTCGGCGCCTATCCGATCTTGACTCTAAGTACCAGGGCCCGGATCGGGAGCAGGGCAGAAGCAGATTCAGCCCACACAGAAAGTGAATCGCATGAGTCCTATGGTGTGATTGTGTCCTATCAGAGTTTGGATGTCGATGTTGAAGTTACGGACTTCCGAGCCCCGATGGTGGACCTGGGTTGGTTTTGAGCGCGATCGATGCCCAGGGTCTTTGATGAGATTTTCAATCAGCTTCCGTTTATGAACTATCCAGAATGGGTTGACATGGAGTTCATTTGGTACGGTGGCAATATGGACTTGGCAAACAAATTAGGCTTCAATTTCGCCTTAAACTTTCATGGCTAAGTTCTCTGGAAAGACAATTTCTTCGGCGAGGCGGGTTTTGGAATCAAGCGATATGACTTTGTCGATAAGACCAATCCCTACCAAACCAATCTTGGGTATTCACTGAATACCCTCTACGGAACACTCGGGCTCGGCTTCAAATTCTAGCGGCCCTTGACACAGGGACGACAGTCTTCATGGCCTCGATGGCTGACTTTCGCGGCAAACGGCGGCGCGGACGATTTCAAACTTGACTCTGTTGAGACCCATGATCTCATAGGGGTCAACATCACAGAAGGGGATCTTTATGTTGAAGACGGATCATATCCTGGCCGCAAAAAACTTGGCAGCTCTGGCTCGAAAGTCGAGCGAGCTCTATGCTGACCGCACCGCGATGTCGATTGTTTTGGCCAACGGCATGAGTGGTCATATGAGCTTTCAAAAATTGGATGAACTCTCGGACCAGTTCGCCGTCTATCTTCGTGAAGTGCTCCGGCTACCCGCAGGATCGAGTGTTGCGGTTCAAATGCCGAATTGTTTACCCTATCCGATTGCGGTTTTTGGCATTTTGAAAGCCGGACTTGTGTTGGTAAACGTGAACCCGCTCTACACAGTCCCCGAAATGATTCACCAGTTGAACGACTCGGAAGCCGAAGCGCTGATCACCGTGGATCTCTTTCAAGACAAAGCCGCGGTGATGCTGGACAAGACAAAAGTGAAACACCTTGTGATCACACGCCTTCCCGAATTCATGCCGTTTTTGAGTGCGACGATTGCCCAGACGGTCTTAAAGTATGCCCGCAAGCAGATCCCGAATGTGGATTTAACCCACACCCCTTTCGTTGAGGCCCTGAAGCTTGGCCAGTCTCGTCAGAGCGAAAAAGGCCTGAAGACCGAAAGCTACTTTTCAAGTCTGAGCCGCGAGTCAATTGCCGTTCTTCAGTACACGGGCGGAACCACGGGAGTTTCGAAGGGCGCGGTCCTCACTCATGGCAATATCATCGCCAATATGAGCCAGCTTTTTCCTCTTCTGTCCGAGCGCCTTGAGTCGGGACGTGAGACTGTGATGACGGCCCTGCCGCTGTATCACATCTTTGCCTTTACTCTGAATTTTCTCTCTTTTCATGCGCTGGGGGCCCACAACATCTTGATCCCAAGCCCGCGACCGATTTCGAATCTTCGGAAGGCCTTTGAAAAGTTTCCGATCTCGGTCCTGTCCGGTGTGAACACTCTCTACAATGCTCTCAATCATGAGACTTGGTTTCAGCAAAATCCTCCAAAGTCTCTTCGAATTGCGGTGGCAGGTGGAATGGCGTTGCATTCCCAAGTGGCGGCTTCGTTTCAAAAGCTCACCGGCATTCCCGTGATCGAAGGCTACGGTCTGACCGAAACAAGTCCGGTTGTGTCCTTCAATCCTTTCGAAAAGCCGAAGGATGGAAGCATTGGACTTCCGTTGCCGGACACGCAAGTGAAGTTGATAGCCTCAAGCGGGCAGACAGCCAAAGCAGGTGAGCCGGGTGAACTTGCGGTGAAGGGGCCTCAGGTCATGAAGGGCTACTGGAAGCGGCCGGAAGAGACTCGTATGGTCATGCAAGACGGCTGGTTCTTGACTGGCGACATTGCGACTCAAGATGAAGAAGGTTATTTGACAATTGTCGATCGGAAGAAAGACATGATTCTTGTCAGCGGCTTTAACGTCTATCCGAATGAAGTCGAAGAAGCCCTTTCGCAACATCCTCAGATTTTGGAGGCGGCCGTTATTGGAGTTCCGGACGGCGCAGCCGGCGAGGCCGTGAAGGCGATCCTCGTGGCCAAGGGCGAGACTCAACCTAGCGCGGAAGAGCTTCGTGCTCACTGCAAAAGTTTACTTACAGCTTATAAGGTTCCCAAGTTCTTCGAGTTCCGAAAAGAACTTCCGAAGACCCCCGTAGGAAAAATCCTGCGCAAGGAACTTCGCGCCGATCAGGCCGCCCAACGGCACTAGGCTCGATTCGCGCGCTAGAGCTTTTGGACCGTACATGTCGAGTCCCAGCGAAGCATCCGCCCCTCCGGAATCTCGAAAGGACGAACAAGCCGTGTGGATGTGTGATACGACTTCGATCCTGGCTCACCCGACCGAGTCTCTGTTAGAGCACCATCGACACGAGTCTGGACGCCATCAACAGTTGTTTCCAGCAAATGTTTTGTGTTCCCCTCAAGTCGATAGAGGCTGGAATATGTTGTTTTCGAAGATTCAGGTTTGTTCAAGCGCTCACTTTCAGTTGAGTCATTCGTTTGAATCAAGGTGGACACGAGGCTTTCTTCTGATACGAGGCGGTAAATGTTTGAGCCTAAACTTATCGTTCTTTGAAAGTCCGTCCCTCTTTCCTCATATTTATAATCAAAGCACGGATCTAAAGAAGAACATCTTGTGATGGACATTATCGTCTGCACATCGTGCCGTTCAACGTTATTCGCGAACTTTTCGATCTTGCGTTCAGTTCGCTGGGTGCTTGACGACCGGAACGAGTACATGTTTCCGTCGTCGGCCAGAAATTCCCCTTCGACTGTCTGTTCGCAGTTTTCAATTTCTTGGTAGCTTTCGATCGATTCAGCCTTCATTTCAGGCCATCGATCAAGAGGTGCCTTTTCCCCAGACGATCCTTTACTACATGCCGTCAGCATGAGCCCTAAGAAACCAATAAGAAGAAAATTGAGTTTCGTGTGCATACGTGCCCCTTGGTTTAGAGAAACCCTATGACATGGGTGACTTATGTGTCGCAACAGGTTCGTAGCTCCGTAACCATTCTTCATGACTGACCAAAACTTAAACAAGGAAACCATTTTCTGTTGGATTTTCCGGGCTGGTGAATTCCTGACGAGAGAGTGAATTTTTCAAAATACCGGCGGGCTCTTTCAAGTTCCGTTGGGTTTCGGGTATCACGAGGGGTCTGGGTGCTCCTCTGTGAGAGAGCGCTGGAAAGGCTCGCGGCATGTCGTTAAGAATCGTGATGATTTGCGCTTTGATGCTGATTGCGCTGTCCGTGGCAACCGCGCAGCCTGTGGAGTCTTCCGCTGATGGAAGTTATTTGGATGTGCGCACAGGAAGTGTTTCGATTCCTTTGACCGCACTTAAAAAACCCGCGGCGGATCTTGTTGATGACAAGGGCCAAGCCCTGGATGTGATGGAAGCCGTTCGCCGAGCCAAAGCGGGTCTAGATCTGAGCCGTTACAATCCTGCGCCCAATAAAATTTGGCAAGATCGAACCTACTCGATACACGAACGACCGGCCCAAGACTATCCCGATGGTGAGACCGGAGTGAAGTGGCTTTCCACAGAAGCGGACGGCAATCCCTATACCGCCTTCTACCGCGTACAAGCCTTAGATGGATCCGAGCGCCACTGGCGACTGGGCATCAGTTTGATTTCTCAGTCGACCTCGATTCGCTCGGCTTTGTTGCGCAAGCTCGGCTACGATGTGGTGAGCGCCAAGGCCTACTCTCGTCTACGAATTGTTTTCCCGTCAGAAGAAAAAAAGAAAGAGTTCCTTGAGAGTCTTGAACTGAAGGACATGAACATGGAGTCCCGGGGATGGCTTGTTGAAAATAAGCCGGGATCACCAAGTCTTGTCGTCAACGATGCGATTCTCGAGACTCAGCGAAATGAGAGTTTCGACTGGCATTGGGGCTTTATCCCGAATCCGAATTCTCTTTTGTACGAAGAGCGCATGGCCAACCTCGCGTGGGTTGAATACTTTTCCAAGTTTCGAGCCTACCGTGCCCTGATCGTTCCGTTTACTCTGGTGTTCATTCCCGAAAGTCTTGAGCGCTTCAATTCGAAGCTCGGGTCCATCGTGAACGACCATGCGATTCTTTACCATCCTCTCGCGCCGGGATTCGCGTCGGCCACTCGAGAAGACGTGATTTGGTTGCTGAAGCGCATGTCAAGCTGGACCGAAAAGGACTATCGCGAAATCGTGTCAGTGGCTCACTATCCCGAGAGCTTAAAAGAGATCGTGTATCGAAAGCTGATCCTTCGCGTTCGAAATCTTTTTCAACTGTTCCGGGTTCCGATTCCGGCGTCTCTTCCAAACGTGAACTTGGATTACACCTCGCCCGACGGCCTGGTGGTGCGCGGTCGGGTGATGAAGGAAAAAGTTCCGGGCTATCCTCAACGTTTCACTCACGGGGATCGCCAGTCACCCTTTAAAGACGACGATTGGTGGAAGTACGCAGGTATTCGGGCGCGAACTTCACTTTTGACGACAGCTTTGTCCGAACTGAATGAAAAGTTGATGCTCCTGAAACTTGATAAAGCGGCGGAAAAGCATCAGCAGAATATCATCAAACAGATCCAAGATCACTTTCGAACTCGTCCCGGCCAACCCTTGGATCGACCGGTTCAACGATGGGGTGGCCCAGTCGGAGGATTCTCAGTCCAAGCCGCTCGTCACGTGACGACGGGAACTTACTACGGTTCAACGGCCGCTGTGCAATTGGTGGATGTGGTTTCGGCTTCTGCGAACTTAGGCTACTTCACATCCTTCGAGCGCTTTCCTCAGCTTGGGGTGACCGCCGACGGTCGATTGGGGCTGAATCGTGTTTATCCTGTGGGAATTCTTCAGGCGAATTTGGCTTTGAAACGGGAGTACGTGCACGTGCGTCCGCTCTTTTCGATGGAAGAGGCGACGAAGATCTCGTGGAAAGATCTTTTTGTTCCCCACAAAATGCGAAATCTAGCGAAGACGATCGACTCGCAAGACATCAAGGACTTCCGCGAATTCGTCAAGGACCTGAAGGAGGGCGAAGTCTTCACCATTACAGATTCTCTAGAAGCCGGACTCGCCGGTCGCTTGAGCACCGCGCTGGATTCTCTTCTTGGGTTTGAACCCGTGAACTTTTTAAGCACGCTGAATTTGGGGGCTGATGCGGGTCGAGTCGTTCTTCGTCAGACTCACTTTATGAAGAGCCGCGGGGGACTTCAGATCTTCGTTCGAAATCAGAGCAGTCAGGCTCGCGCGTTAAACTTTGACGTGAACTATTTTATCAATCTTATGAAGCTGCGTGCGCAGAACCTGCAGTCCGAAATCAAGAGCGACGCCTTTGTTATCGATTACAAATCGGATTGGCACGAAGAGGATCTTAAAACCGAAGAAAAGGTCCTCCGCGAAGAGAAAGAGCAAGATCTACGAAACGCCGTGGCCTCGTTGCTTCGTGGCCATGGGACCGAGCTCTTGTACACGAAGTTCCCGCACCAAAAGTTTGAGCTCGAACATCTCTTGAAGACTCGCGAGACCAAGGGAAAAATCATGCTCGCAAGCCTGATCGAACTTCGTGAGGACCACCAGTTGAAGATTCGTCCGCCCCGCTCGGAAGAGGACCCGGATCGGGATCCGAAAGAGGATGAGGTCTTGCTCTTCCGTCGACGACGAGGGGAGCTGAAGGGTCTTGATCTGTTGGGTTTTACAACTTCGCTGATTGAAAGCTACCTGAATGAAAAATCAAAACGCTTCACATGGGATCTCGCTCAGCCCGCGGATCCCAATCCGGCGAATCTTCCTTTCGGAAAAGCCTACTGGCGCCAAGTCGTCACCGAGCGGGACTTCAGTGGACGGGTGAAAGACGTGGCCATTCTTCAGCATGTTTGGGGTGGATGGAATATGAACCGGAAGAACTTCCTGCGACTGATTGATGAAATCAGCTCTCAGTTGGGGCTTCCGCCCGAAGCGAAGTATCAATTGATCGAAAAAGAGACCTTTCACAGTGTGAAGGGGATCGACTTCTATCGAATCACCGCCAATCTTTCGATTCGACAGACCGGAATCGAGAAAGTGCGAGATCTTATCATTCAACCGGATTTTGCGAACAAACCAGGCGAAAGGGCGCGCTTTCTCGGACGCCTTTTCCAAAAGCTCAGCGAAAAAATCAGCGGCGTGAGGTCGCGACAGGCCGATCGCAAAATGATGGACGAGATTCTGCGCATTCTGGGGAACGGAGATCTTCAAAATGGCCAAGCCCAGTATCGAAGTCTCTGCGAACAGTACTATCGGGACCAGAACCCCGAAGCGCAACCCTTACCGCCCGGGCACTGGGTGAACGGAACTTTCTTTGACTGTTTAACTCCTTGGGCCGAGAAGCTTTTAAACCTTTCGGTGCAGTATCCAACCGGAGACTCCGTCGAGGTCCGCAAACAGCAAGTGCGATGGGCGACCGATGTTCTTTATGTTCTTGAGGCCCAAATCCCGATGCCTCTGCTGTTGAAGTATCTGGGTGAGGAAAACGTTCTCTACTTTGTACAAGTGAACGGCTTTCGCTCTGGGGATGAAGACGGGGACTTAAGCTTTATTTCGAACACCTGGGGACGGCCCGCCGATGATTTCGAAGAGGCCAATGGAGTTTTCCAATTCTACGCTCGAAAAACCGGAATCGTGTCGACTGAAATTGACCGAACGCAAGGGGGTTTCAAGTGATGAAGATCGTTTTCTCCCCCCAACACGTTCTGGGTTGGACTCTGCTTTTGGGAGTGGCGGTGGGCGCGCAATCGCCCGACGCTTGGCTGTCCCGTCAGTGGTCGTTGCGCAATCCGGGTGAGGCCCAGGTTGTGGACCTAGATCCCGTTCGAAACTATCGCGCCCCCGGACTGCGCGGAGAAGACATCCGTCTACCCGAAAGCGCGCCGCTTTCGCCTCGCCAAGTTTTGGTCGCGGTTCTTGATACAGGGCTTGATCGCACCCATCCGGATCTGAAGAACATGATTCGAAGCAAACCACAAGAGTGCGAGGCGCTTGCGCAGTACTTAAGTTGTTTGAATGAGAAAGATCAAAAAGAGTGCGACACCGAGTGGTTGAATCCTCGAAATGCAAAAGCCGACACAGATCAAAACGGCTATCCCATGGACTGTTACGGTTGGAGCGCCATGGGACAAAAGAGCGAGTTTGATATCGTGGGCTCGCCCTTTTTCATCGATAACATTGGTCACGGGACTCACGTCGCGGGGATCATTGGCGCTCAAGTCGGAAACGGCATCGGCATTCGCGGAGTCTCACCCCATGTGAAACTTCTGCCGATCCAAGTGGTTGATGATCAAGTCAATGAACCGCTGAAGCCCATGAGTGCGCCGCCGTCTCGAGTCAGTTTAACGCCTGAAGAAAAACAGCGCGAGGCCGATGGCTACAAACTCGTGCAAGACGTCAGCGATCGCGTTGCGCGCGGATTCCTGTATGCCCTTCGTGAAGGGGCCGAAGTCATCAATCTGAGCCTTGGTTGGCCCCAGGTGGCGGACTCAAAACTTTTGCGAGAGCTGATCGCCGAAGCCAACCGTCGTGGTATTTTCATTGTCGCGGCCGCCGGAAACGACTCGACCCGCGCCCTGCTTCGACCTTGTGTCTATGAAGGGGTGATCTGTGTTGGGGCCTTAAATCCCGACGGTGCCCTTTCTCATTTTTCGAACTTCGGCAGTGGTGTGGATCTGGCGGCTCCGGGCCTTTCGATCCTGAGCACTTACCCCGAAGAAAAGCGCCCCGTGCGATTCCGTCAGGATCTAGGTTACGAGTACCTTTCGGGTACATCTCAGGCAAGTCCGCTGGTTGCGGGAGCTGTCGCGGAAATGCTTGCGCGCGGAATTCCCTCTTCGCAGATTTACGCTCGTCTGGTTCACTCGGCTCGGCCCTTGAAAGAGTCGAAGGCTCTGTTTGAAGTCTATGCCTCGGGCGAAAAGCGCGAGCTCCGCGCGGACCTCGATCCCTTGGAAAAATTTGTTTTCTCAGGACAATTGGATCTTGAGCGAGCCCTGCGCACACCGTTCCGCGCTGTGATTCAGAGTTCGCAGCGCGAGCGACCCGAAGTCCTGTGGGATGGCCGACAGTCGCAGTTCTCTGTCGAGATCGAGATGATCAATCGGGGGGCTGAGATCGCCACTCGTGAAGTCTCTTTGCAGGCCAGCATCAAGACGATGGCGCAAGGCGCGGCTCGGCCTCAGGTGACCTCGCTGCAACCTCTTAAGAAATTCAACGCCGTTTGGGCACAGAATGAAAAGCGACGCTACAAAGTGATTCTACAAATGCCTCGTGAGCGTGCGGCCGAGCTTCCGTCGGATCTAGATCTGATTGTCGAAGCCGTCTTCTCGAATGGATTTCGCCAAAAATCGGTGGTCGAACTTGAGGTGACCATTCCGCTTGAAAGTGTCGATCCTCGACGCCAGCGGGTGTTTGCTGTCCCGGATCTGCCTCAAGGTCGCTGGGATTGGACCCCGCTTGAAAGCATAGATGGAGCCCAACGGGGCGAAGCCTATCTTCTGACCGAGCAGACTCCGCGAGGCTATCGCGTAGCGACTCTGACTCTTCAGGGTACCACGGCTCGGCTGAAGGGGCCGGTCCTTCTTTCGGGAACTCAAGGGTTAAATCTTGTGGCCGTGATGTGGGGTGTTCAGACTCCCGGCGGCGTTGTGTTTGGCGTCATCGAGGACGCTCCTCCGACGGAGGAAAAGACGGAAGAAGTCGGCGCCACGTACTTCTTCGATTTGGATTCAGACTTACGAGTTCGTCAGCGCTCGCGCTACGACTCGAAAATCGTGCGACTGCCGTTTCAGGTACGGTGGTTGAAGCTGGGGGCCCAGACGTATCGACCCGCGTGGATCGGGGCCGGTCTTGAGCCCAATCGAAAGCAGGATCTTTGGTCGCGCTGGGAAAACCGAAACACACCCGAGCGAGTTCAGCAGCGCTTGTACTGGCTCAATGAAAGCTTCCAGCCGGAAGCTCTCCAGGACGTCGACAAGAAGCGTTTCGTGGATTTTGTGCCCGGCCCGGGCGACGCTCAAGGTGAACTTACGGCCCTCGTTGTAAAAAGTCAGGGACCGTCTTCGCAGCCGTCCTATGTGCAAGATGTTTCCTTCGTCACGATTACGGCCGGAAAAGTCAGCCGAGTCATGACAGATTCTGAAGTTCTCAATCGTTCTCTCCTAGAGGCGCGACGAGGGGCTTTGTTCAATCTGGATGACGCCTTTCCGTTTGCTCGCGGACTCTTCTGGTTCTCGGAAGGCCGCTTGCGCACCCAAAAGGTGACGACCTGGGATCAGGTCGAAAACCGCTTCCAGCACTACGAAGCGGAAGCGCTTCGGGGGCATTTTGACTCCGCTCTTTGGACTCAAGCCGTTTACGCGGGTGCTCAAAGGGTGGGGGCCTTCGTGATCACAAACACCGAAGTTCAGTACCATGATTGGTCGACGGGGCGGGCTGTCAGGAAGTCTTTAGATCGCTACACATTCTTCTCGGATAGTCTTCAGATTCTGCTGGCTTATCCACTTGTTATCAAGGCGACTTCGGGGCCTTCCCGCTACCTTCCCGCCTTGTTCGCGACTGAAAGTTTAGACTTCGAACGTGGTGTCAAATTGGTTGTCCCGATTTTTGCAGAAGAAGGACATGTCGTCGAATTGGTGTCACCGGGCACCTTGAATATCAAGACCGGTCGAGGGTGCAAACCCTTTAAGACTCCGATTCAGCTGGCGACGGGGGAAACAGCACTCGATTTCTTTTGCGAGTTATCAGAGCCTCAAAGTTCTGAAAGCTCAAAGGATCAAGTGGGATCGTCTGTCAAAGGCGAACTCAGACGGGTGTACTTAGAGTATTAAAAAAATGAAGTAACAAAACCACAGGGGGTTTTAATGAAAACAGTAAAGTGGCTTGGGGGCGCAGCGCTCGCAGCATTGGTGGCAACAGCTTATGTCGGTTGCGGCGGCGGGGGTGGCGGTGGATCCGTGACTGTCGGCGGCGGGGGAGCGGTGATCCGTTATCCTTACGAAACCGTGTTTGGATCCGTGTGCTCAACTTTCGAGCCCACTCCTGGGTGCACATTCTCGACTTCAACAGGTCGACGAATCACAGTTTCTGCAGATCCTCACTATGATCGATATGGATATGGTTCTGACGATCTTTGGTTTGTGACTTTCGATTCTCAAGGCCGAGCAGCTGTGTACAACGACCTAGGTCGTCTTCAGTACTACGCCGATATCCGCGATTTCGCTGGCTGGGTCGGTGGAAACATTATCGGAGTTGGGACAAGCGGTTTGTTCTGGGAAAACGTAGCGGGTGGAACTTACTGGCTGGGTAAGAACGGTGTTCTTTATTCGGCGAACTGGGGTGACTCAAACTACGGAGAGGCTATCAATAACAAGAATGCGGGAAAAGCGTCTGACGCTTCAGCCGCAGCTTTGGCTTCCGATTCCAACAAGCGACTTGTGGCTCGTGCGGCTGACAAGATGGTCAAAGAATACGGTCTGTCTCGAGCAAAAGCGACAGCTGTCGCTTCGGCTCTGAACACTTGGGCGGTCAATGCTTCAACTCGTGGTTACACGACGACAAAGGACATCGACTCCACTTTCAAAGGCATCTTTGGAGTCCGCTACTCGGAAGCCCTTTCTGCTGTGAAGGCTCTTCAGACTGGCGACACTTCGGGAATGCGTGATGTAACAGATCGATCGGCTTCCGCTTTAGGACTTAAGCCTCACCAGGCCCAGAAGTTCATCAAGGGTATGTATAAGAAGGCCCTCGCGTCTTATGGACTCGATGCTGACATGATCAACTGGTAAAGGATCCGGATTTAAAGAATCCAGCCCGACTCGAGAAGAGTCGGGTTTCTAGTTTCAAGAAAATGGCAAGCCCGCGCTTGCCATTTTTATTTTGAAGATGGCGGGAGGCTCTGAAGGCTTCCAGGCCGGTCGGCCGATTCCCGAAGAGGGACGTTTAGGTCTTGGTTTTTCCCTCGGGGGTCTCGATCTGTAACAGAGTCGAGTTGAGCCCTCGGACGTTTCCAAAAAAACATGAGAGATTTATGTCTCAGGATGAGATTCTCCCTTAGGTCTTGCGTCACTTTGGCCGATAATATTCCTTAGGGGGAGGATCCAAGTGTCGCAATTCAAATCAGGCAATGTGCCGGCCTGGGCTTACGAAACGGCCCAATCCCTTCTGCAGGCTCTTCAAGCTGTGGATCCTCTGACGTATCATCATTGTCTTCGAGTCGGACAGCTTTCAAAATTTCTCGCGAAGTCCGCGGGCCTTAACGATTATCAGCAAAAAGTAGCGGAATTCGCTGGAATGTTCCACGACATCGGAAAAATCGGAATTTCTCAAGACATCATCGCCAAACCCGGAAAGCTTGAGCCCAAAGAACTCGACATCATGAAAACCCATCCGATGATCAGTGAAGCGATCGTCAAGCCGATGAGCCAGAATGACTTCTTCAAGGACCTTTTAGGCCCTATCCGAGGCCATCACGAGCGCGTCGATGGTGAAGGCTATCCAGATAAAAAGCTAGGGGATGACATTCCCTTGATTGGTCGCGTGATTCTAGTTGTCGACACTTACGATGCGATGTCTGAGAACAGAGCCTACCGTAAAGGCCTTCCCAATGAGATCGTGTACGCAGAATTGAAGCGCTGTTCAGGCACTCAGTTCGATCCTCAACTTGTCCGGATCTTCTTGGAAGCGCACCGCTTTTTCGTTCCTACGGAAACCGACCGCGAGACCCAAGAGCGCATTGTGGAAATCAATCGCTTTAAAAAAGCGGGATAGTTTTCTAGATTACATCTGGCGTTCAACACCTTTGAGAACTTCATAGTATGGGAACTGGCAAGAGCCGTTCCTTGATTTTTGTCTAACGTAGTCGGAACATCACTTTTTCGCATAAGGTTCAAAGGATGGGATCTTCGCGCCAAGCTCAAAATTTGCTCTCGGAAATCGAAGTGTTCAATGAGGACCCCGTTCGCTGGGTGCAGTCCTTAAGGGCGATGTCAGCCCGGCATTTCTGCGAAAGCCTGATTCACGAAAAGACGCGAACCCTGGCCGGACTCGAGTTCGAGACGCTCGATCGTGACAAGATCCGAAGTGTCGGAGCTGAGTGGCTGAAGGCGAGCTTTGAGCTTCGGTTGCACCTGAACCGCGCGCTCGGTGAGCTTTCGGAGACCAGTCGAATCGATCTCATTTCCTTTTTCCGAAATCTAAGGCAGGTCGAAGATTACATTGCTGAATTGGCCTCAACCGAGCCCGACCGAAATGCCTTTGACCTTGATTTCAAGAAAATGAAGCCGCCTCTACTCGAACCTCAGGCCTGCAGTCCGTGTCAGGTGGACCCGCGCTATCGGAGCCCTCCACGATTTCAGTTTAAGCCTGGCGATGTCTTGGTCACTCGAGGGATTTCCTTCATGAGCGCGACGATCAGTCAGATTACAGATGACCGCACTCACTTCAGTCACGGGGTGTTTGTTCACGAAACTCCAGCGGGTGAAATTCAAACAATCGAGTCCTATCTGCAAAAAGGTGTCGAGTTTTACTCTCTGGAAGAAGCCCTGAAGAATGAAAACGTTCGGATCCTGGTTTTTCGCGCTCTTGACGAGGACCTGGCAAAGAAGGCCTCGGATCTGATGGGAAAAAGGGTTCGGGATCTGAAAGCCCAGGGTCAAACAATTCCCTACGACTACGAAATGGACCACGAAGATCACTCCCGAATGACCTGTGGTGAGGTCATCATCGCGGCCTACAAGTGGGCTTCCCAGGGAACATTTGTCGTGCCAAGTCTTTCCGCAGGAATTCGTCTGAAAAAGCCCGAAATTCTAAAAAAGTTGAACCTTGTTGTTCGAGAGACTTTTAGTCCGGTTCTGATGGAAGTGGATCCTCGATTCCAACTGATTTTGGATTGGCGTGACGTTTCTTTGCTACGGGATCAGCGGCAGAAGGATGGGATTCTTCAGAAAATTTTCGAATGGATCGAGCTTCGTGATTACCATCTGAAGGAAACGCTCGCGACACGATTTCTGAAAGCCTTTTGGGCCACGCGATCCAATCGTTTTTGGCAAATTCTTGCAAAGCCCTTTGATCTTTCGGACGTGCCTCTGGACACGCCAGAGACTTTTCTAGTCACCGTCGCTCAAATTCGAAAGGTTGGCCACAGGCTTTTGGAAGAAGTCAAAAAGGCTGACAAGCTTTATCAAGCCCGCCAGGGGTTTCCCATGAGCGAGCGGCGAATCGCGGAATTTCTTGAGGAGCTTCGAGAAAGAGATTTCGCCCTCTTCCAGCAAGGACGCGCCAACGTCTTTCACCATCTGCTGGGTCCTAATCGAACAGTGTAGGAATGTCGAAGAAAGCGGGGCTTGCGAGTCCTTGAAGGATCAAGGACTCCAATTCACGCGAAGACTATCGTCGATTGGTACTTTGAAAAATCTTGTCCGCCGATTTGGCGATAAAACCTTGATAGAGCTCGCCATTGGGCATGGGGTAGCGTTTCGCGAACTCGTAGTAGCAAGCTGGAATCGCATGCGCTCCGTCCGTGAAAGGAACCTGAACTTCCTTCGCCATGGTTGAACTTTGCTCGAGAAGCTCCGCTGGTGTTCCCTTGATTTCGCCACCCGATGAGTTCAACACGTAGCCATGGGACTTAATAAAGGCATTCACCTTGTGAAGGTCGTTGTACTTTTTCAGTGCGTTGATATTCACGGTGAAGTGATTGGGACGAAACCCAAAAGCGGCGACCCACGAGGCGTATTCGCTGACCGGGGCCAATTTGTTGTAGACCTGATAGCTCATTTTCCACGGGCGCCCGCAAATCAAAATCTCTTCTGATTGAATAAGACTATCCGGAACTTGAGCGACCATTTTTTCGACTTCTTCTGCAATAAATCCTTCAACTTTTTCAAGCTCAAGTTCGCTGAAGAAAAATTTTGGAAGCTCTTTGTTGGGATGTTCGTAGTGAATCGCAAAAAGTTTCTTTTCTTTGAAAACATACTCGCCCGCAGGTTTGTAGCCATATTTCTCAATATGCGGAGCCATCGACTTGATTCCCAAGCGAGGATGATTGAAAGTTCGGTAGGCCACGTGATCGTTTAAGACCCGCTCGCCTTCTTGAGAAAAAAGGTCGTAGATTTTTTTTGCGGCTGGATTCAGCTGGACATAGTCTAACCACATCCGGTCCAAAAGTTTTTGCAATCCATCCTGAGGGGCTGTGTGTGCGGACATAAGAGCTCCTTGTTCAAGAGCTTTTAAGCTGCCTGACTTTTAAGGCTTTGTCAGCGAAAGTGAAAAAGGCCTGCAACCCTCGGCGTCAACATCCCAACGGTAGGCGTTATTCCCTGACAAACTCAAGGGGCCTACGTCAGTCTAAAGGGATGCTCCGAACTCCTGTCCCGGGCTCACTTCCCGAGATTGTCCAAATTGAACGACTGCTCGAGGACTTTCACAGTCTCGCGCGTGGAAATATTTTGGGTTACATCGAGGGAGGGTCTCATCGTTATCCCCTGTACAAGATCTCCGTCGGTTCACAAGATCCGCAGGCGCCCGTCTTGGGCTGGGTCGGTGGCGTGCACGGTCTTGAAAGAATCGGGGCTCAGGTCGTTCTTTCGCTTCTCACTTCGATGCTCCGAATGCAGCTCTGGGATGAGTCGCTGCAGAGTCTTCTGTCGCGAGTTCGTCTTTTTTTTATTCCCACGGTGAATCCTTGGGGACTTCATCATCGGCGACGCTCGAACGCTCAGGGCGTGGATCTGATGCGCAACTCGCCCGTCGAAGCGCAGGGTCCCGTGCCGCGCTGGCTGGGAGGCCATCGCCTGTCACCTCATTTGCCGTGGTACCGAGGTCTCGAATATCAGATGGAGAATCAACTTCTTGAAAACGCCATTCTTGAAGAGACTCGCGAGTCTCCGTTTGCATGGACCGTTGACGTTCATTCGGGATTTGGTTTTCAAGATCAAATCTGGTTCCCGTACGCGAAGTCGCTCGAGCCCTTTCCGGATGTCGCGTACATCTACCGTTTTAAAACGCTGCTTGAGTCCGCGCATCCCTATCACGTTTATAAAATCGAGCCCCAGAGTTACCGAACACACGGGGACATGTGGGATCATTTGTACTCTCAAGTTCGAAGTGACTCTCGCTTGTATCTGCCGCTCACTCTTGAGTTGGGATCGTGGAATTGGCTGAAGAAAAATCCGCTGCAGATTTTTACGCGCGAGGGACTTTTTCATCCCTTGAAACCCCATCGACATCGAAGGATTTTGCGTCGACATTGGACACTTTTTGACTTCATGTTGCGCATGACGGCCTCACCCAAAACCTGGTTGGACCTTGATCCTTCACAAAAAGAAGCGGCTCATCGAAGTGCCCTTGAGCTGTGGTATGACAAAGGTTGAGAGCGTCCAGGTCCTGATAATTTTTACAAGACCTTAGGTGGTAAATTCAGGGTCCCAAAAGGCGAGGTTTTTTGGGCCATATGGACAGGCCAACGCAAGACAACATTGACAGTTTTCAGTGGGTCCTATTTAGTGAGTTTATGTCGAGAAATGTATCAAAAGACTCGGGTTTCGCTCTTAAAACAGAGCTTTTGCTCGGGTGGGGTCGGGTCGTGTTTTGGGGTCTGTTTTGGACCTCATCTCAAGCCTTCGGCCAATCCAATTCGACTCGGGTTCCAATGCCCGAAGAGCCGGCGCCGAAGACCGTGATCTCGATGCCTTCAACAAAACAAAAATCTGTTTTCGGTCAAGTTCGTTTTGAAAGCATGCAGTACATGACTGTGCTCAAAGATGACCCGCAGCTGACAAACAGTCAGTTCCTTTCGGGTCGGGTGACAGGCGCATCCTATGACCGTGAGCCTTTGAGTTTCAATTGGGCCGCTGATGTTTCCGCCGGAACCTTCTTTTCACTTCGTCAATCCTACTACTCCGTGCAAGAGCTCTACATTTCGACCCCGATCACCTATCGATCGCATGTTTCCTTGGGACGGAAGAAGTACGACTGGACCGAAATTGATCGCATCTGGGCTCTTGGGGTCTGGCAGCCACGCTATGCGATTGATGCTCTTCGGCCTGAGGATCAGGGTCTTACAGGACTTTTTGTGGATCACAAGGGCGACGGCTACCAAGTTGTGGCCTTTGCTTCACCGATTTTTGTTCCCACGATCGGGCCTGACATTCGAGAAGAAGATGGGCAGCTCCAGTCGGATAATCGTTGGTTCCGACCGCCTTCAAGTCAGGCGGGCAATATCGATCTGACCTACGAGCTTCGTGTGGGCGATGTCTGGGAACTGATGCAGCAAAGCAGTTACGCTCTTCGTGTTCGTGTCGGGGATGAAGATCTGGGGCCTTGGATGGGACTGGCCGGGGGCCGCAAGCCGACAAACGATCTTCTTTTCCAGCGTTGTCTGCGTTGTGTTCCGACCAGTGGGCCTGCGAAGTTTGTGGTGAGTCCACAGGTCGCGATGTCCGATGTGGTTTCGGCCGATATCGGGTACCAGTTTGAAACTTGGAAGATCTCGGCCTCTTACTTCGAAGATCGTCCTGAGCTTGTCCTTCCTCCGCCGGACTTTGCCGTTCAAAGATTTTTGCCGGTGAAAATGTACGCGGCGCAATTGGACTGGAATGTTCGCGAGATGTTGGGGCGTCCTTTGCGGGTGCAATTCGGCTACTTGAGATCTGTGGGTAACGAAATCCAAGATATCGAGTCGAATGGTCGGCTTTCTGATTTTACTCTCTTCGAAGATCGGTTTCGATTTTCAACAGCGGCGTTGGCCAGCGTGATGGGTGAGATTATGACCATCAAGGCGCGGCCGCTCGTTTCAAAACTGATGTTCCTGCGAGAGTTTGAACAAGAGGGTTCGATCCTTCAACTCGAGTTCCAGTACCAATGGGATCGCACGTGGTCTTTCTTGGCTGGGATGGACAGTCTGGGCGTTGATAATCCTGAAGTCACTCGAGATGGCTTTATCAGCGATTTCCGCGCGAATGATCGCATCTATGCGGGAGCGTCCTATGTCTTCTAGAGCCGCTTTCATCGGCTGGAAGTTTTCCGCCCTCTTCGCGCTGTCTTTTTGGAGTCTTGTCGGCTGTACTCCGGATATCGGGGAGCAGCCGCCGCCGCCTTCAAGTTTTGAGCTTTCGTCGACAAAATGTTTCGATAAAGCCGTCACCGATTTAAAGCTCTTTTTCACCGCGGAAGTCGCCGATCAAAATCTGGTTCAGGCGTGGGGCTGTCTGGAAACGGCTTTTATCCAGTTTGAGAAGTATATCCAATCCGAAGATCCGCGGGGCTACACTTCGCAGGAAATTGTTAATTTCATCGAAAACTATTTCCTGGAAGAAACGCGACCGAAGAATCGAAAGATCTCTCCAGCCCTGCAGGCCGAGCTGATGAAGCTGAAGAGAATTTTCATTGGGGGAAGCACCGAGTTTGTGACTCGCGAAGAGCTTCGAACGTCTTTGGCTTTCTTGCAGAGAATGAGTCAGCTCACTCGAACTCTGAACCCCTACATGAGGATTATCGCTCTTAATTGGAAGCCCGACATCAAAACCGAGAAGCCTGAAGAGATGAAGCTCTTCGAAGAGGCCAATTCGGCCTTCCAGGTGTTCGCTCGCGGTGTGGCTGAGATCATCAAGTCCCATGATGGCGATTATCGCTTGAACGACGCGGTTAAATTGATTCACGAAATTGAACTCTACTTCGGAGAAGAGTGGGCCTGGGTCGAAGACATTGAAAAGGCTCTTCCGGGAGTAAAAAAATTAAAGGTGACTCTTGCGGGTGGTGACGAGGATCTCATCACCAATCGGGAGTGGGTCCCTGTCCTGATTCTCGGGGCTCGAGGCTACTTTCAGTTCTTGCGCTACCATTACTTCATTAAGGAAACACCGCAGACGGGCAGTGGAGTCAGACTTGTCTACGTGGCGCGCACGCTCGAAGATATCTTCTCGATTTTCCAAGATCTGTTAGCTCAGCGTCCCAACCAGGCCGTGAATCGTAAAGAGATTTTTGAAATCGTGAAGGCGTTCGAGGAGCTGTGGGAGGATCTCAAAGTTTCTGAAAAGCTTATCTTCGAATTCATGAAGATCAAGCGGGCCTTGATCGGTGGGGACACAGAGCGCTGGACGGTGGAAGATTTTGAGAATGCACGACGGAAGGTGCCTGAGCTTCGCAAGATCATCGAAAAGTTTCTTCCTTACTTCAATATCTACGCTTTCGACTGGGATCCAAGTTTTGAATCAGAAGAGCAGTCACGTAAGATGTTTAAAGAAGCGGCCAAGCGTCTTCAGGCTGTCTCAGTCGATGTCGGCAAGTTTCTTGAGTCGGAGTACTCCTTCGACGATCTTCTGGCGCTGCTGGAAGAGATTGAAACTCTCTACCCCGATACCGAAGATCCGAACCGTGAGTCCCGAAGCTCCTCAGTGACCATGAAAAGCTATCGACCTCTCTTTTTAGAAGTGAATTCGGTTCTCTTTGATCGCGGTGATACAGTCGTCAGCAAAGACTCATGGGGTCGGCTTTTGCCGCTCGTGGCCGGATTTTACTCCGTCTATCAGTACTATGATTATTTTATGGCGGATAAAAGCTTCAAGCACAGTCTGACCATTCGCGATCTTGGAGTCATGGTCGACGACGGAATAAACTTGGCTGGTCGAGTTCTTGAGCAGAAAAAGGGCCAACGTTTTTCCCAGGATGAGCTGGTGAAGATCAGTGTCGCTATGTCGAAGGCTTCCTTCCTTCCTGAAGCCATCCAACAGTCGACTTACCAATCTCTTTGGACTGCGATTCTTCAGCACATCCTCTTTGACCCTGAACGCCGGTTGAAGGGCGAAAAGAACTCTTGGTTGGGGCAAGAACAGCTGGATATCCTTGCTCGCGAATTCAATAACTGGAAAGTCACCCAGTTGGCTTTAAACGAGATTTTTGATCAGCGTTTCATCTTGTCCTTCAATCCCAATGAAATGCTGAAGATCCTCAAGGATCTCGTAGATCAGTCCGGCGGAGATCCGGTCTTGCAAAGTGGCCTTGGCGAAGTCTATCGTCATCTGGATTCGACGGTGACGAAGACCCTCGATGCTGAGAATCAGCTGCAGATTTCTAATAAAGTCGTATGGAAGTACGAGCGAAATGCGCTTTTTCAAGCGAATCTCAGCCGATTGATGGCGCGACTTCTGATTCAATCGTTTTCGAACGAAAAGGAATTAAGGCGTATTTCGGAGTGCGAGGCCCAGGCCGCGTTCAAACTTCTTGTGGAGGCTTTCCGTGATATGCGGATTTTCTATCCTTCCGACACTTTTATTCCGTCCCGTTTTTTTGAGGCTAACATTTTCATGCCGAAAGGGAACGGAGACAAATTTATGGATCACTCGGAGCTCGGTGATCTTGTTACCGTGATTTTCTCAGGGCTGAAAGTAAACGATAAACTTGAAAGTTCGATTCGGAACCAGTGCCAGATTCACAAGGACGCCAAGGGCAAAGAGTTCGTGCTTTTTAGTTGCATGAGCGAACATCACTATGTTGCGGCTCGCAAGTATATGCCTCAGATGCCCGAGTTTAAGTCTTATCTGGATCGCCTGGCCTCAGGAGATCGGGATGTCGATCCTCAGAATGAGTTTCAGAACATTCGGGCGCGCCCCGGCTTTGGAAAGTGGAATCAAGTTTTCCGAGAGACTTTGAAGGCCACAGGCTGGAAGCCAAATAAGGGCTACGGCGCGATTAAGCAAGAGTCTGTTTATTTGAGCGAAGGCCTGTATTATCCATTTGTGGTTCACTACATGGAGCTTCTGTACAGCCGCTTTGATTCGACGAAGAACAATATTCTTCAAACGTCTGAAGCTCGTCGGGCGTTCCCCACGTTCCGTCCGTTACTGAAGGATTTGGCGAAGGAACAGATTCAGAGTGGACTTTTGAAAGAGTCCGATTTGCTCGCGGTGTTCACTTTCATTCTGCGTTACCAAGAAGAGCCCGGGCTTTCGAATGTCTTCCGATGGTTGACATGGAAGTCCTTCCCGGATCGATGGGATGTTTGGGTGGGACGCACCCAGATGGCTCAGATCCTGGGCTATATCGCGGATCGCGCCAGCTCTCTTAATAACTCGCAAGGCGGCGGATCTTCTGGCGGTGGACAGTGTTCTGCGGCCGGCGGCAGCGCCCGACCTCCGCGGTCCGAGCCCGAACCTCCCGAAGAGCCTTCCGTGCCTGATCCTCAGCCCGACGAGCCCATGCCGGAAGATCCTGCGGAGCCACCCCCCGAAGAATTTCCAGATTTCCCTGAAGGGCTCGGTCCTATTTGGGCCGATCCGCTCCGTAACTAGAGAACTTTCGGAAGCCCTGAAGGGCTTCCCACGTCAAACTCGCACTGTTCGGAAAAAAAGAGAAAAGGGATTAGAAGCGATTCTTCCACATCATCGATTCCATGGGAACCGGACGCTTTTCATTGTACTTCGCGGAAGGTTTCTTATTGTACGGAGTGAGAACTTCGCCCTTCACAGCGAAGTAGATCAGCTGGCCAATTGGCATTCCGTAATACACTCGAACGGGTTTTTTGACCGAGATTTCAAGCGTCCAATGGTTGCAAAAGCCCACATCGCCTTTGCCGGCTGTGGCGTGGATATCGATACCTAAACGGCCTACGCTTGATTTTCCTTCTAGGAAAGGAACATGAGCCAGGGTCTCGGTGTACTCAAGAGTCACGCCCAAATAGAAATTGTCGGGAGTGAGAACGTAACCTTCTTCAGGAATCTCGAAGGTTTCAATCGCGTTGTGCTTTCTCGCGTCGAGGATGCTGTCTTTGTAGACCGCAAGCGTGCGGCCCAAATGCACATCATAGGAGTTGGTCCCGAGACACTCGCGCCGAAAGGGCTCCACTTTGATGAGGCCCGCTTCCATGCTTTCGAGAATCTCGTGGTCCGTGAGGATCATGCTTACTTCGTCTCGCGATGAAGAGTGTGCTTGCGCATGTTCGGATTGTACTTCTTCTTCTCCAAGCGGCCAGGAGTTTTGGTCTTGTTCTTAGTTGTCGTATAACGAGAGACCGGAACGCCGGCTTGTTTGGCTTCAGTGCACTCAAGAGTGACGATAATGCGACCTGATTTCTTTGCCATGTTATTCCCTTTCTGGATCCAGAGCTGGTGCGGCACAATCGAGGAAGAAACTCATAAAGAATTTCTCTTTTCGTTTGGCTGCTTTAAAGTAACGACAGGTTGTAACAAAAGCGGGAGGGCTCTTCAATGGGAAATTTCAGTTCAATTCAAGGGTTGCGAGGGTTCGGTGCCTTGGGCGGCTTTTTGTTCGTCCTTCTCATAGCGGCCTGTGCCCACGGCACGGGACAAGTTTGGAACTCACAAGGTCAGGCTGTCTCTCGAGAACAGCTCCTAAAGGGACTTTTAACACATAAAGTCATTCTCCTGGGTGAGAACCACGGGTTGAAATCGCACCAAGAGCAGCACCTGGAGATCCTGCAATCCCTTCGACAGGCGGGAGTGAAAATTCATGTGGGAATGGAATTTTTTTCATACACCGATCAGGCTTGGGTGGATCGCTATCGCCAGGGGGAAATCACAGAGGCTGAATTCCTGAAGGCTATTCGCTGGGGTTCGCCTTCCTACGATTTCTACCGAGACCAGGCCGAGTTTCCCCGCTTGGATCTGGGTGAGCGGACCTGGGCCTTGAATGCGCCTCGAAGTCTGACGGGGCGGATCGCCCGCGTCGGTCTCAGCCAACTTACGGCCGAGGAGCGAAGCCTTCTGCCGCCGAACTTTGAGTTGGGGCGAGACTCTTACAAGAAGCGCTTTATCGAAGCGATGGGCGGACTGGATCATCTTCCCAGTCCCGAGGTTGCGGATCGTTACTTCGCGGCTCAGTCTGTTTGGGATGACACCATGGCTTGTCAAATCAGCCGCATCCTCGAAGAAGATCCTGAGTCGGTTGTCGTGGTGATTGTCGGAGAGTTTCATGTTCAGTACGGGGGAGGACTTCCGGACCGTCTCAAAGCGCGAGGAGTTTCATCCCTTACAACCGTTTCCCAAATCAATCTCCAAAATCTCAAGCCGGAAGATCTGGTAAAAGCTATCCAGCCCCATGCTGAATATGGACCAAGGGCCGATTGGATTTGGGGATCGTCTACGATAGACTAGCTGCATGTTTTCTTCAGAGACCCGCATCTTAGTGATTGATGATATGCCCTCGATTCGAGACCTCGTGAAGGGCCAACTGAAAACCATGGGCTACAAAGTGATCTTTGAGGCTCAAGACGGTGAGGAAGCGCTCGAGCTGCTTCACAAGCAGCTGAAGGATGGAGAGCCCGTTCAGCTCGTCATTTCAGATTGGAATATGCCGAAACTGAAGGGTCTCGAGCTTCTCAAGAAGGTTCGAGCCTCAGCGGAATTCAAGGATCTTCCTTTCGTGCTCCTGACTTCAGAGGCCGAGCGCGAACAGGTGACAGAAGCCGTTTTGTCAGGCGTTTCTCAATATATCGTAAAGCCTTTTTCAGGCAAAATCTTCGAAGATAAACTCAAAACTGTTTGGGATAAGCACAAAAAATAGGTTCGGGGCTTGTGTGAAGAGCTCCACAGGCTGGACTGTTTTAAGCCGCGCGGCGTGGCGCTGTGGCAGCTGACTTCTGCGGCAGGAAGAAGATAAAAGTCGTTCCTTGATTTTCTCGGGTCTCGATACGAACAGATCCCCCCATTCGGTCCACTTCGGCTTTGACAGCATCAAGACCGACGCCGCGCCCAGAAAGCTCGGTCACTTCCAAGCGGGTTGAAAACTGAGAGTCAAAAATATGGAGATAGATTTGGTCGGGTTTTAAGCCCTCTGTTTTGAGGCCCATCTGAATCATTTTTTGTTTAATTGCGAACAGATTAAGGCCTCGCCCGTCGTCTGAAATTCGCAGTTCAAGTCCTCCGGGTGCAGGTTGGGCGCTCACTTGAATGAGTCCTATTTCAGGTTTGCCCAGGGCTTTTCTTTCCTCGGGGGACTCCAGGCCATGATCGATCGCATTTCGAAACACATGGACCAAGCTGCCAAGAAAAGAACGATAGGCGTCGAAGTCCCAGCGGAATCCGGCAGGCTCAATGCGCAAGGGCGCGACTTTCTTCTGCAGCTGTTCGGCAAGTTTTTGGATCACATAATCAAAGGACTGGAAGCTTTCTTCCAGAGGCTCTGTGAAGTAGCGCTGGCGAAGCTCTTCAGCAAAGTCCTGAGATTTGGCCCATGTGCCCAACAGATCGAAGATCTTCAAGAGCTCCGTACGAGGAACCTCAATGCTGTTGAGATTCGCCTGGGATCCTAGAAGTTTTTCCGCTTCCGCTACAAGGTTTTTGTGCTGCTCTTCCAGCGTCGCATTCAGATGAGTCCACGCTTTGGAATCAAAGGTAGGAACTTCCGCCGAAAGTTTTGCGATTAGAGTTTCCAATTCGTGGGTCGTGCTCGCGAGATCGCGAACGGAGTAGCTCGCGGCTCCACCTTTCAGAGTGTGGAGAGTTCGGAAGACGGCCTCTCGATCCCAAGTTGAGGGCTGTGTCTGGGTTAAGCGCTTCAGTTCGCTCACTTGGCGCTTCGACTCTTCAAGGAAAGTTAAGAAAGATCTCTTCTGTTGGAACATCTTCAGAATGAAACCGGCGTGAGACTTTTCTTTTTCCGCTTGTTCTTGCGCCTCAACGAGAGATGTGATGTCGCTTGCAACAAGGACAACGGCCTGGATTTTCTGATCGCTGGCGCGAATCGGGTAGTATTTCAACTCAATTCGACGACCCAGCGAGTGTTGGAATGTTTTCGGCCCCAGAACCGCCAGGTCATCGAAAGGGAGCATTTCTAAAAACAGCGTCGTCAGCCACTTCGAGAATCCTTCTCTTTGAGTTGGAGCAAGCTTTAAGACATCCCAGATCTTTTGACCGGCGGGTTTTGTTTCAAGGACTGTCTCGCAAGCCTTTGAGGTGACTTCCCAGCACAGACCTGTTTGGTCAAAGATGAGGAAGCCCTGATCAAGACTGTCCAGAAGAGCCTTCAACTTTTGATTGAGGCCTCGGACCTCGGCGGTTCGCTCTTCCACCATTTTTTCGAGGTTGCGCGAGTAGTTTTCAAGTTCGCCTTGGGCTTTACGAAGTTCATCGATGACACCCTCTTTGGCATCAAGTTCACCTCGATACTTCTTCTGGAGCCGCTCTTCAAGCGTGACATCACGGACAAAGGTGATCCAATGATCGACGTGAGGCAACTTCTGAAAGGTCACTTGAACTTTTCCAGCTCCCCCCTCAGTCGTCGTAAAGTTCACTTCTTTATAAGGTGTCGGATCTGTCACGGACGGCAGATTTTCAAGCCCTTCCAGGGGTTCACTAAAAGTCATCAGATCCGTCAGGCAAACGTTCGAACGTGTGAGCTTGCGAACCGTCGAAGAAAGAAGCTGGGCCGCTGTTTCATTGCAATAGACGATTCGCTTGGATGAATCCAAGACAAAAATCGGCTCAAGCAAGGTGTCAAACAGCGAGTAGCTCAACTTCATTCGAAAAAGATCTCCTTCTTCTTGTGCATAAGATAGAAGCGGTTCGGTGGTGACCAATCCGAATCAGCCCTTTCGGTCTCATTCACTGATTTCACTCGCCAGAAGTACTGGCCGTAGGGAATCTTCTTTCCAATCAGATATCGATTCGTCGCGGTGGATTCGCTAGCAATGACTCGTTTGAAATCGCGATCTTCTGCGATTTCAACAATGAACTTTTCCGCATCTTGAATTGGGTACCAGTCCAACCACAGGTAAGGATTATCATCCATTTGCAAGAACACCGTTGTTTCTGAAAACGGACGCCACAGTCGGGGCGGTGGCAGAAGATTCTTCAATTGGTAATTAAAAACTTCAACATTTGAAGAGGGGCTAATGGGTTGTCCCTCTTGGTTGGTCGCAAAGACTCGGAAGTGGTATTGACCGTGTTGACGAACTTTCAGGGACGCAGGGCCTCGAGTCGCTTCGACCACTTGGGCATCGCGGAAAGTCCCATCTCGAGAAATCTCGACACGATACCCCGATTGCTTTCCAAGGTGTTTCCAACTGAGGTCGACCTTCTGGGGGCCTACGTTGGCGGTGTTTTCGGTTCGAATGAGCAGCTTCGGGATTGGAGCCAAAACGGGGGCCTTCGACATGATCTCAAGAGTGCCGATTTCGCTCGGAAGACTGACTTGATCCTCGGCTAAGCTGTAGACCCGAACGAAATAGGTTCCAGGTAGGAACTCATTCCAAGGATAATTCGTCTGAGAGGTTTCAGACTGATAACCGCGCTCGAAGCGGGGGGTCGGCGAAATTTCGATTCGATATCTTTCGGCAAGGCTCACGTCTGTCCAACGAATGATGGGCGGGAAATTCAGCTCGTCTGAGTGTTGAAGGTTTTGGGTTAGCAGAGTCGGAGGCAGCAACGAGCTTCGTTTCTGATCGAACATATCAAAGCTCTGAACGGTCGAAACAGCCGTCTCTCTTTTTTGACTTGTGTAGCCTCGTAAGCGCACGAAGTAGGATCCATCCGGCAGATCCATCGGCAGTCCTGACTCGAGCCCGTTCGTCTTCAAGACTTTATCTAGAAAGGCGAAGTCAGGCGTTGAAGAAATTTCGATGACAGTTTCCTTGATACCAGCGGTTTTAATCCAAGCGAGATTTTGGTATCTTTTCGGATCTTGTTTGTTCACCCGAAAATGTTTCGGACTTTTCCAAATCAGCTGATCGGCAATGCTTGAGGGAAGGCGGCCAATTTTTTGAAGTGTCTGGCCCGCGAAATCCTTTTCAACTCGGAATTGTTTGCCATCACGTCCCGTCAAGTTTTGAAATCCATCGCGGGTTTTCAGTAAAAGTTTCGAATCCGGCCCCAGATCACCTGAAAGAGATCCTGACTTCAGGTCTAAAACCAACTTGCCTTCGTACATCGAAAGAACGATGAGGGACTGGCCGTCGATGCGGAGTGTGCTGCCATCTTGGAGTTTTAACACGGCAGTGGAGTTATCGCCCGTAAACAAGCTGTCGTAGGGATGAAGTTTCTGATCGACTCGAATGGGAGTCCAACTAAAGTTTTCGCTGAACTTCAAACGAACATCTTGGCGTTTATCAATCAGCTCGGCAATGGGTTCGGTATCCGTTTCTCGATCTGGAACAAAAAGGGAATCGTCATACAAAAAGTATGAGAATAAAAGAATGACGAAAGCACAAAAAGTGAGAAGCCTCTTCTCAAGGGGCGTTAGTTTCATAAACTTTTAAAACCTCTTTACTTTTCGGAATTTTGACGAGCGATTTGATAGTCTTTGGTCTAGGAGAGGTCGGGACCTGCTGCCTTGGCTTTTGCGTGCATGAGATTCTTTTAGATGTGAAGCTGGGCCAACTCTCGATTCGCTATAAGATCCTTCTGATTCTTACGATCATCCCGGCGGTGGCGCTGATCGTTTATTTGTCGATCGCTCTTGCGGTTTTCAAAGAAGACAAAGTGGCCTATGTCTTCGATACGACAAGCCAAATGACGGTTTCGATCTCGAATCAACTACGCACGCGATTGGATAATATTTTAAAGCTTACACAGCCTATCTTAGTCGACTTAGGTCAGCATCAAGACTTTAGCCGCCTGTCGAGAGCCTTTCTACAATTCGATTCCAGTTTGCAGGCCATGGTCATCATGGTTTGGGATGATGCTGCTCAAAACTATCGTGTGGGGCCCACACTCGAAAAGGAAGTCTACACTTTTGAAAAGTTTTGGAATCAGTGGAAGGTGCAGTGGAACGCGGCCTTGATTCAACTTTTCTTAAAGCAAACCGTCATCACGAACCCCTTTCTGGACGAGCGTTTCGTGTTGGTCCAAAAGATTGATCGGCAGGGATCAAAACCCTATCTGGTGGTGCTTCTTTTTCAGCTGGCCGATTACGCTCAGCAGTTCGAAACTCTCTCGGCCCAAAACTTTTATTTGATTCAACGAGATGGAAAAATCCTTTTAGGACCCGAGAAAGAACTTGGAAAAAATCTAAAGGATTCGTTGCCTGTTTCGTTCTTGAGCATGACGAATCAGCTGACGTCTTCGGGAACTGAATCCGTCGAAGATTCGCAAGGGATCGATCGCCTAGTTTCCTATGCGGCCGTCGGGTGGGGGGATCTATATGTGATCTCGACCGTGGCAAAGGCCAAAGCTTTGAGCGCTGTCGATATTCTGAAGCGAAAATCCATTCTCTTCTTCGTGATCCTTGTTGCCGCAACCACCATTCTCAGTCTCTTGGCATCAAGTACGGTGACGCAGGCCCTGACGCAACTGTTTGAAGCCACAAGCGAAGTCTCCAAAGGTCACTTCGACGTCAAAGTTCAAATCGAATCCGAGGACGAGGTGGGCGCGCTGGCTCAGAGCTTCAATCGGATGGCGGCCGAAGTTTCCAGGCTAATGGTGCGAACCGCCGAAAAGGCGCGGATGGAAAACGAACTTCAAACAGCAAGAATGGTTCAGGAGACTTTGTTTCCAGCTCCCCGCGCGGATCTGGGTGTCCTAGAGGTCGCCGGCTACTACGAACCTGCCAGTGAAGTGGGTGGTGACTGGTGGAGTTACTCGAAAGTCGGGGACCATGTTTATCTTTGGATCGGGAACGCAACGGGGCACGGGGCGGGAGCTGCGTTGATCACAAGTGCCGCGAAGTCCGCAGCCGGATTAATCGAAAGTCTAGGCTTCACTCCTGGGCAGGCACTTTCTGCTCTGAACCGCAGTATCTTCGATGTTTCTCGAGGAAAAGTGATGATGACTTTCTTTTTGGGGAAGCTCAACGTGAAGACTTTGGAGCTTACCTACTCGAACGCTTCGCACGAGCCCCCATTTTTGTTTCGCCGCAAAGAGGGACCTTATAAAAAGAAGGATCTCGAGTTTTTGGACCAGGTGAATAATCCTCGTTTAGGGCAAAGCCGTGATTCCGTTTACAAAGAAATTCGAATTCAGTTGGCGCCGGGCGACACGCTCTTTTTCTATACCGATGGTGTTCCTGATATTCGCAACGCATCCAATGACCCTTGGGGGGAGAGAGAGTTTATCAAAACTCTTCTGGCGTCTATGAATGTTTCGCCAAGTCCGAGCGAGATCTTAGGAAATTTTTGTGAGACCTTTCAGGTCTATCGTCAAGGTTCAACTTTAGCTGATGACCTGACATTTTTCATAGTGAAAAATAAAGAGGATCAAATTCACGAGGTAAAGTCTAATGAGCAAGTTTCAGTGTAAGATAGATCGACAAGGAACTAAACTTTCACTTCAACTCGCTGGCGTCATCGATGAGGATGCTGATTTTTCACCCTTGGGGCTTAACGGTGCTCAAGAGGTTCACATCGATATGGATGGCGTGAAGAGTATCAACTCCTGCGGGATTCGAGAGTGGATCAAATGGATCGGCGGTGGGGCCGCGGCCAAAGTGACTTACTCGAAATGTCCGAAGGTGATCGTCGACCAGATGAACATGGTTGATGGTTTCCTTCCTAACTTTGCGAAAGTTGAATCGTTTTACGTCCCTTACTACAATGAAGAATCTGGCTCTGAGAAGAACATCCTCTTCCGTTACGGAGTAGAATTTAAGGAAGGTCAGGTTCAGCCCCCGACTGAAGTCAAGGATGAGGGTGGAAACCCCATGGAGATGGACGTGATCGAGAACAAGTATTTTAAGTTTGTTAAGTCAAAGGGCTAGTCCAGGTCGTAATTCTACAGGGGCTAGACCTCTAAAGCAGCCGCATTTTGTCCGATAAGAAAGTGTGGCTGACGTCGGTTGTAAAATCCTTATTATCGAAGATGATAGTACTCTCGGGCAGGCTTTAAGAGAAGCTCTGACTCGAAAGGGCCATTTTGTCTTTTTGGCTTCGCGCCCGGACGAAGCTCTCCAGCTGGGGATGCGTCAGACTTTTGATTTTATCTTAGTCGACTGTCTTTTGCCGCAAATGACGGGATTAGATCTCGTCAAGCGAATGCAATCCTCGGCGTCGACACCCTTGAATGCCAAAATCATTCTGATGAGCGGGATCTACATCGACAAAACCTTTCAGCAAGAGTCAATCCAGGAAACAAAGGCGATTGGCTTTCTTAAAAAGCCCTTCCAAATGGACGAGCTGGATCAGTACATCAAGAAGGTTGAAGCCCCAAAGGCTGAAGCGACGGAAAGCCCAAGAAAACTGCTTTATGAAATCTTTGAGAAAGAAAAAGTTTCTCCCCGAGAAAAGCGTCGACTGATTGAATCTTTGGAAGAAGTCGATGGGTACGATCTTCCTTTCATTTACAGTCTTCTCGCCGAGACAAAAACTTCAGGGCATTTAAACATCTTCAGCGATACGGGGGCTGTTTCAGGAGTTACGTTCTGCAAAGGTCACATCGTCGGTGTCGACGTCGAAGACCAGACAACTTTCTTGGGACACATGCTAATTCAGAACGGTTACCTCGCCCCAAGTGATTTGAAAGAAGTTTTGAACGATAAGAGTCCGCGAAAGATTGGTCAGAAATTGATTGAATCTTGTAAACTCAGTCCGCATGCTTTCGACTTGATCTTGAATGAACAGATGAACGTGCGACTCACGCGCACCATCGTCGATGGCAAGGTGAAGGTCAACTTCGTCGCGACTGAGGTTGAAGAGAGCACACCGTCAATCGATTTGGATCAGCTTTTGGAATACCTACATGACTGGGTGGCTTCAAAGATTCCACTAAGTTGGCTAGAGGCCCTCTATCTTATGTGGTCAGGTCAGAAAATTTTGAAGAGCAATCAATGGAAAGATGATCACCAAGTTTTCAAGACATCTTTCCTGAAGCGAATGCCGGATCTGGCGAGCAAGATCCAACAAGGCGTGAATCTCAATGATCTGCTTTCGACAGAAGGTTATGATGCCGTAGCCGTCTACAAGGCGCTCCATTTGATGCTTCTCAAAGGCTTGATCATCTTCTCATCTGAAAAGATGAAGTGGGATCCAGCAACCCAGCGACAACATATCAAGAAACTTCATGCTCAGTTGAAAGATAAGCAGCCTCGAGAAGTTCTCGAGCTGTTCCAGGATCTTCTTTTGGATAAGCCTGAATCTCACTGGCTGGATGAATTGATCAAGTTCATGGGTCCAGCTCCCCAGGATCCAGAAGTGGCCAAGATTTGGGAAGCTGTCCGAGACAAGTTTGACAAGGCGATGCGAATCCAGTGGATCAAAGAAGATGAAGAGCAAACAGCCATTCGCGTAAAGGAACAATCTTCGAAGCGAATCGAAGCGATGAAACTCTTGGATGAAGTCAAGGCCCAGCTTCAGTTGAACCAATACGGACGTGCGCTTGAAATCTTAAACTCGATTGAAAAGTTGAATACGCCGCTGGCTGGGGTTCGTCTTTGTAAATGTTGGGCGCAGCTTTGCTTGTTGGAACCGGCCCGACGCCAGGCTCAATTAAAAGAGGTCGATCTCGAATTGATGCAGATTCCTCCCGATGAAAAGTATGAAGCCCTTTTTCCGTTCGTGACGGGACTTTATCAAAAGGCCAGGGGAGATTTGAACGCGGCTCGCAAGTCGTTTGAAAAGTCTCAGGCAATTGATGCGGCTTTTATCCCTGCAAAACGTGAACTGAGCCTGCTTTCAACTGTTACAAATCAGCCTCCCAAGGACATCTTCAATATGGACTTGAAGGACGTGGTGGCCGGGCTGTTCAAGAAAAAAGCCGGCTAGTCTTTTTTAATCCAGAACTCAAAAAGTCAGGACCCAGGACGACTCTAAGAGAAGGCCGGTCGACGAACTTTTTTCGCTGACTTCGATCTCTTCTGAGAAAACACCGATGCTGTGACGAAGAATAGCTTCGCTTTCAAGTTTTTGAAACAACTTCCAGCGAGCCTGGGTTCTTTGGTTCAACTTGACGGAGCTCGAAGTTTTCGGAACCGAGACTTTGAGATCGAGCTCTTGCCAGAAGAATTTTCGTGTCCAGTGCGGTGCGCGGCCCTGCCAGCCAATGATCGGCGCAAAGGTTTGAACCGTCTGCGAATCATAAGACCAGTTTTGAACGGCCACTCCGGCGATCCACGAGGGGTCCCAGAACTGCAGCCCCAAGTTCAGTCGGTAGAAAAAGTCGAGCTCAGTCAAAAGCAGCCGATCGTCTCCGGTCAGATCTTGGTTGTAGATAAATCCCAACCCCAGGCGCTGGGTCGTAAGATTTTTCCAGAAGGGCAAGCTCTCGAACCAGATTTGCCCTTCAGCCCCGGCAAAGATTCGCGTGTTGTCAGAATTCAGCCCCAACAGAAGTTCCAAGCGGCTTGAATCTTGGCGTGAAATCAAGTGGGTTGCGGTGTAGACGCGATCCTCATCTCGAATTTGCAAGAAGACCTGCTTTTCTTGGCCTTGCGGGATATTTCGTAAGAACCAGGAAAAATTCCGTCCTGCCACTGCCGTTTCAGATCCGTCCAGCGACTGGAGTTGCCCCAGTTCTCCAAGTTGTCCACGAATCTCGACGGACGAAGCGTAGGTTCTCTTGGGAGATTCGCGGGCGATATGAAGGCGATGTTTTGCTGTTGGCAAGGGGCCCTGAACAACAAATTCTTGGCGAAGAGGAACCTTTCCCTCGCCCGCCACATAGAAGCGTGGTCTTTCCTTTTTCAGAGCGATGGACCATTTGCCTTCCTCAAGGGGCTTGTAAACAATCGGGGACAGGGGGGGGCCTTTCACAGTTAGAAGAAAGTTTTCCTCATCGACATCGATGACATCCAGAAAGTCCAAGAAGATTCGGCGGGTGTCCATTCTGAACTCCGCTCCCGAAAGAGCGATCGCACGAAAGCTCAAACTTTCTTCTGCATCATTAAGAAAAACAATCCCATGTGGAGTCACGCGTCTTCCGTTAATCGTGATGACAGGCTTTTGAGGGGTCTGTCGACTTTCCGCGCGGAAAAGTTGGCCCGCACCCTTCAGGATCAGTTCGGGTGAGCAAATCTCCATTCCCGTCGTCTGCTCGTGGTAACCCACGCAAAAACGAAAGACCACTCAGCTGCTGCAGCAACTTCGTCGCATTCAAAAGAGTTTTCGAGTTTTGAGCTGCATCGGCCTCGTCCGACCAAATCGCGACTCCAGAGGGGTTCAGAATTCGAAGATGGGCTTTTTCAAAGATCTGACTTGGCCATGAGAGAGCGATCTGACGATCCGAGCTTTCGTTCAGAATCTGAAAACTTAGCAAAGACGTATCAATGATTCGATTGCCTAAGAGAAGCTTATAAGAATCCCCCAGGCTGTACTCAAATTTCTGAGGAAGAGTTAGTAGATTGTTCTTTTCCGGAAGGAAGGAGAGTTCTGTCTTCGAGTGGGCTTGCAAGCTTGTTAGAACTAAATACAGGGCGCAGACAAGAACCCAAGAGATCTTGATATCAGGGCAGGGGCTGAGTTCTTTGAAGCATCGATTTAAGAGACTCATAGGTGTCTCCCGACATGATACCTCGAATGAGTTGCAGGCATAAAGCCATTTTTGAGAAAAAGTCAGAGTTCGGGGGCACAATCAAGCGTTGAGGGTGATTGGCCCAAGCTCGCTTGATTCGATCATTCAAGCTCCACGCTTCTTCGTAGGTCTCGATACGCAGGGGATTCGTCGTTTCGTAGGTTTCAGCTGTTGCGGTATCAAGATGAAGAACCCACTTGTAGCGTTTGACCTCAGCGGTCTCTGTTGTCTTCAAGAACTCAAAAAATGAGGGGCGCCCCCGGCTTCCACCCGGCCAATAGGCCAACCCGTCGAGCGAGCCCCGGTCACAGACGATCAAGGACTTCGACTGCCGATTCTGATCCTGAACTAGACCTTCCAACTGCTCTTGAACATGATAGATGGCGGCTTGAACTCGCATCATTTCAACATCGGAGTGCGCTCGCGGAAAACCCCCGCGGTACAGAAGGCTCGCCGCTTCTGGAACAGTTTTCACATCTCGACCGAGTTCTTTCTTGATGGCTTCAATAAGAGTCGTTTTTCCGCCCGAGGGTCCACCTGTGATCACGATCATACGCGCCGTCCTATGTCGCATTTCCCTTGAGAGCGACGATAGCATTTAGTTCAATATACTTCGAAGGATGTGTCAAATGACTTGGATCAAGACGGGCCACGCCCTGAAGCGGCTTTTTGTTTTTTTGATTTTGCTTGAAGGTTCCCTATCTCTTGCGTCCGTCGAACCCGCGCGTCCCTTGCAGATCGGTTTCATCACAAAAGAAAAGTCGAACTACTTCGACGAGCAGGTGCGTCCCTACTGGAATCAATTGCAGGCCGAGTCGGGTCGCTCAAAGCTCGAGCTGATCCCGCTTTCGGCAACCGATGAAAAGGGTCGTTTGCAGCTTGCGGACTTGGCTGAAAGAATTCGCCAGGCGCCAACAAATATGAAAACTTTCTATGTCCACTGGAATCAGAAGTATGATGACTCTCATCAAGTCTGGCTGTCAGCGCTTCAAGAAAAAATTCAGGCAGGGGCTCGGGTGGCCTTTTTTGCAGGACTTGCGGATGAAAAGGGTCGCCAACTTCCTCTTCGTCAAACTTTTGCAGCTCAAGTTCCAAAGGCCCTGATTCTCGGTGAGCTGGTCGATCGCGAGCGATTACCTGCTCAACACTTTTATGGACCTGAACTCTTTTCTGCGTTTAAGGATCCTGCAACCTCGGGTCAGGGTCTTTCGCCGCTGACATTCGTCAGTCGATGGGCGGAATACAAACCCAATACGGATCTCGACACGACTCTTGCTGATCTTCGCAAGAAAAAGGCGAAATCTCGACGAATGTGGCCGACCCCAGAGGAATTTTTCGGGCGATAGAACCCGCAGACGTCTAGTCGCGGCCGACTTCTCCTAGAACGATGAAGTCATGTCCCAACCATCGCACCGGTTTTTCCGGAGCGAAGGAATCGTGAAACATGCCCCAACCGCAGGATTTGAAAACAATTTCGCTTAAAAGCGCCGTCAAAAGTTTTTTCTCGTCCAAATGGCAGTCGACGATTTCATCTGAAATCTGAATGAGCTTTTCCAGTTGAACCTTGCGGCTATGCGAAGGCCACTCTTCGAACTTCAAGGTCGCAAGAACTTCAGGGTCTTGATAGAATTCGTCAATGCGGCTGTAAATCTTTTCGAGCAGCTGAGGTTGCTTCAAAAGCTGACTGGCCTCGTGAACAAGCCTGTGAGTTCGACCATGGTCAGGAAACATTTTTTGAAAAGATCGGATCAGGGCATAAAGCGGAACTTCGACTCCTTGAAAGATCGAACTCGAGTTCGTCAAAATTTCAGGGCAGTTATAAACACAAACCTTCACCCCTTGTGAGAACCACTTTTCCGCTGTTTGCTCAAGCTTCATCTTGGCCCAGCCCTGTAAATACGGCGAGTAGCTTTGCCAGCGAAGCTCGTGTCCAATCCAGATTTCGGTCCCATGATAGCCGTAGGCCACGTAGGACACTTGGCCCCCGGCGCGCTCGACTCGCTGTCGCAGTTCTGTGGTCTCTTCTATCAAGAGATCCAGGGTATCCGCTGTGACCTCTTCAAAATTTAAAGCGCAAAGTTCTCCGATCGGAGTTTTCCAGAAATCTTCGCTCGGCATATACCGATCGCCGGTACCCTTGAAAACACGATTCATCAAAGGCATGACGATCTTGGCCCGCGGAACCCCACCTGCCATCAAGTGAGCAAAAAACAGTTGAGTTTTTTCCGTCGGAACAATTTTCTCAAGTTCTTTGACGTAGGCTCGCAAATTCTGGCGAAAGCGAGCTCGGCCTTTTTCACGGGCTTGTTGCAAAGAACCCTGGGGCCACTGGAAATCTTGCCAGTTCTTCAGGCCCAAGTCCTTCAAACGATCCACGGGAGAAAGGCCCTCGTGATCCTTGTCCAGATCGAAGCCGGCCTCGAGAGGAATATTGATAAACTTAAAAGCATCCGTTGGTTTTTCAGCTTCTGTGAGGGGGCGAAGTCCCTGTTCAGGATCTCGGCGACCCACTGTGCTCTTGATGATTTTGAAACCGTGGGGGACGGCCTCTTCGACGAGTCCGTTCGCATATCCGCGGTTGAAGAGTTCGCCGAAAAGCACAAGGTACGAAGACTCTGAAGCGGGTCGTTTGCTCTTAAGGGCTCGAAGGGGAGATCCGGAATTTAAAAATGACTTTGCCATGGAACTAAGGTCTAAAGGAATGAGGAGTGAGGTCAAGAGAATGCGCATCATATCGCTCGTTCCATCTTGGACAGAGACCCTTATTGCGGCTGGACATTCTCCAGTGGGTCGAACGCGCTTTTGTGTTCATCCCGCGAAGGACGTGGCCCAAATCCCCATTGTGGGCGGAACGAAGACCGTCGACTGGAATCGGGTTCGTGAGCTCAAGCCGGATTTGTTAGTTCTGGATCAAGAGGAAAATCCTAAAAGCTTCTCAGAGCAGGGTTTTCCTTTTTGGGCCTCCCATGTCGTGGATGGTCAGTCGCTGGCCAACGGATTTCGCGGACTCGCCGAGCAGCTGAATTCAAAAAATCTCGAGACTCTGGCGCTTGACATGGACAGGATTGTCAAAGCCCCACCGATTTCCTTTGAGCCGCACCGTCTTCCGGGGGTTCTCGAAATCCGTCGTCCCTGGGAAGCGGCGGATGCGATCAGTTACGTTATTTGGAAAGATCCGTGGATGGGCGTGAATCCGCAGACCTATATTGGTTTTGTTTTAGGAAAACTCGGGATTCAACTGAAGACTTGGGAGCCACGCGAGCAACGTTACCCAGAAATCGAGATGAAACAGGACGAGCATCACGCCTATTTGTTCTCTTCAGAGCCCTATCCCTTTTTCAAGAAAAGAAAAGACATGCAGGCCTTGGGAGTGAAGGGCGCCTTCGTCGATGGAGAAGCGTTCAGTTGGTACGGAGTTCGTTCTGTGAACTTTCTGAAAAAAGCCCTTCAGCTGTAAGCGCCGCCAGCAATCGATCGGTCGCCCCCAGCTTGCTTTGCATTTGAGCGGCCAGAAGGGGGCGAAGGTGATCCAATCCCAAATCAAAAGTTGTGATGGCATCAATGATGTGAGCAGCGGATCGGACTTCCTTCACAAAGCCTAGGCTTCGAAACTCCATGGCTTCACGACTGTTGTGATGATGGGGGCCTACCAAGACGGGGACCGAAGCAGCAAGAGCCTCCATCACGGAGTGCACTTGCGATTTGAAAGAGCCTCCGACAAATGCCAAGCGGGCATAGGGGTAGAGATGAGCGAGGATTCCCACTCGATCGATGATGAGAGCATCAAGATCTTCCCATCGAAACTCAGTTCCAATCTGTCCCAAGCGAGCCGATTTCAGTCCCTTTTCCCTGAGTTGCGATTCAAGACCAGTCAAATGCGCCTCATCGACTTCGTGAGGGGCCCAAATCCACTTCCACCCCAGACTCTTGAGCTCGGGCGTGGCCTCTAGCAAAACGCTTTCATCTTGCGGCCACGTCGAGCCCGCAATCAGAATTCGATTGTGAGTGGGCAAGGAAAGCGGCGCAGGTTGGGCTAATCGGAAAAACACTTGGTCATACCGTGTATCGCCAAGAACTTCGCCCTGCGCGCTTGGGTAATACTGTCGGCACATCAATTGATCTTTTTCGCTGACAAAATAAATCTTCTGCAGCTCGGGTAACGACGATTTCAAGAGCTGTCGGGCCCAGAAGGAAGTCTTTCGCGTGCCTCCCGAAAAAGTGGCCGAGAATAAATACGTCGGAATCTGATGAGCTCGCAGGGCTCGTAGGGTCAGCGGCCAAAGGTCCGTTCGCGCGATCAAGCAGGCTCGCGGACGGAAGGTCTGCAAAAAATCTTCAATCGACTGCGGTTCATCAAGCGGGCTCACGCCCGTTGCCGTCACACCCAAATTTTCCAAGGCTCGTCGCGAAGATAAAGAGGTGTGAGTCACAAGAATCGGGATATTGGGATTCTGCGCTTGAAGCGCGCGAATGACCGACCTTGCGTACTCGATTTCTCCACTTGAAGCGTGAATCCAAATCGGATTCTGCACGGGAACCGCTTGATGGATGCGTCCCTGAAAACGAAAAAAATATTGAAGCTTGGGATGGGGAAGACGTCGAAGCAAGGGCAAACACACGCGCAGCAGCTTCATCACAAAAACGTAAAGTGTGATCACAGGCTGATCCCACGCGAGCGAAGGGCCGCCATCACATCCTCGGGAGTGATCGAGCGAAGACATTGATGGAAGTTCGGGTTCACGCAAGGGCCCTGACCGTGTTTGCTGCAGGGACGGCAGGGCAAATTCCTCTCTAAAATGGACGTCGAACTTCGAGAAGGAAAGCCGAAGGGCGCAGGCCCCATGAGGGCCACCGCAGGATGACCTTGCTGCTCAGCCGTGTGCAGGATCCCCGTGTCATTCGTGACAAGAGCTAAAGACTGCGCGACCACCGCACTTGTTTCGCGCAGATTGGTTCGCCCTGCCAGATTGATCACTCGATCGGGAGCCGCTGTTCGAATTTCCTCAAGAAACACATCTTCCGGTCCGCCTAAAAGAACAAAGTTCATCTTCGGCATCTTCTGAACCAACGCCTTCCAAGATTCCCGGGGCCAACGCTTCAGCTCGTAGGCGGCAGAGGGGGCCAGCGCAACAAACGGGGAGGCTGGCAAACGATCGCGGACCCTTTGCAGTTCGTGAGGTTGCAAAAACAGCTGGGGCGCCGAAGGCAGATCTTCCGAAAGGCCCCATTTCTTCAAGGGCTCAAGAAGATCGCGCTGACCGCTAAAGGGTTGTCGATAACGATTGATTCGAAATTTGAAAAGCAAAATTCTTTTCCATCGCTTTTGGGATTTTCGTAGAAGTTGAATTCCTGGGTTTCGAAGTTTCAGAAACAGTGAAAGGAAGAGGGATCGCGTGCTGTTGTGAGCGTCATAGACGTGAGTAAAACCCTCCGCTTGGAGTTGCACGCCCATTTGCCAGAGCTCACGCAGTCCTGCTTTGCGTGGAAAGGCCCAAATTCGATGAATGTGGGGATGGTTCTCGAGAAGCGAGCTCAGATCGGCGCGCACAGCCCAATGAATGGTGGCCTTCGGGAATTTTTCTGCGATCTTGCTAGGCACGCTCAGGCACTGGGTGACGTCCCCAAAGCTGGAAAATCGAAGGATGAGAAACTTCTCGGTCGGCGCTGTCATAGGGTAGGCCCATGGTGTCACATCACGCCCTTAGTTGGCAAGTGACCAAAATTTCGACAGCCGCGGCCTTTGAGATCGTCGTCCCCACGGCATGAATATTGGAACTGTTCATGAGGTTATGGCACGTTTCCGGTTCGCTCTTTTCTTAAAGGGCGTTGTCCTTATTTTGGCTCCCCTGGCCGCTTTTGGCCAGCTGAACTCGCATGTGCTCGTTCAAAATGAATCCTTTTTGTCCCCCCAGTTTGAAGCGACCGAACAAAATCAGTATCAGTTTTATGGACTTCGACTTCGCAACAGTTTGGATGCGGAATTTCTGATGCTCGATACAGAAGCGGTTCTGGCGCCAGACGCGCCGGTCTTGAGTTACATCAAGGTCAAAGAAGCGGCGGTTCAATTCCAAAATCAAAAGAGCCAAACTTTAAGCGTGGGACGAAAGAAAAAAACCTGGTCGTCCCTTGATGATCGTTGGGCCCTTGGAGTCATCGAACCCGTCTTCAAGTGGAATCCCCTTAATCGCGACAGCTTGGGATTAACGGGTCTTTTCTGGAATGTCGAAGAGGAAAAGTGGCAGTTCTCAGCCTTTTGGTCGCCCCTCTTTCTGCCCGATCAAGGACCCAACTTTGAAATTAATAAAAGCGGGGAGTTCAAAAAAATCAATCCTTGGTTCCAGACGCCGCCTCGAACTTTCCGTCCGTTTCCTAATTCCGATGCCAACTCGTCGATTAACTACAACGTGAACCGCCCTCCTGAATCGGAAATCATCATGCAGTCGACACTGGGAGGCTCGCTTGAAGGACTTGTTCAGGAAAGCTGGCTGTGGAGAGTTTCGCACTTCTATAAGCCTATGAACCAACTCGCCCTCGGCTACAGTGGCTTCTACGTTGTCGAATCCCGCGAGGGCGATGTGGCGATCACGCCTGAAGTGGCCTTTCACCGGGTGACAGCTGTGGACTTTGCTTGGCGACCCGGCCCCTTTGAGCTGGGGGTGATGGGACTTCAAGATGAACCCAGTCAGGCCGCCTTTGAGTCGGCGGTGACGGCCCCTCGATTCGAATCCGCCTTGATTTATTCCGCCTATGCCCAAGTGAATTTCGGGCGCCAAGCGATCAGTGCCGAATACATGACGATCGACGGCGGGCGCGTTCGCGAGGTCGGAGCCCTGGCCGACCCGGAGCGTGCGCCGATCACCTCACGCTATCCCTTTTACCAAGCTTCGCGACTACGCTACCGCTTTAAAGTTCCCTTCACGCACTTGGATCGACTGACAATGGATACATCCTGGACACACAGTGATCGGAATCAATTCGATCTGATCCAGGTTCGTGGACAGTTTGAATTTCGACGCCGTTGGCAAACCTATACGGACATGCAATTCGTGAGAGCCAACAAACTGAACTCGCGGAACCACAATGATATTTCAAGTTACGAGAACAATGATCGTCTCATGGTGGGGGTCTCCTATGAGATGTAGAGCGGCTCTCAACTGGATTCTTATTCTGTTCGTCGCACTCACGACGGCGTCATGCTCAGAATTTCTGAACGGCCGCAAGAAGGAAGAAGAGGTCTTGCGCTTAAGTGATGCGCAGTTTAAGTGTCTGGATCAAGTTCCCGACGGATTCCGCCAGCTGCTGGATGAAACCTCAACGCCGCAGTCCCTTGAAAACCATCTGGAGTGTTTGGCCTCGGCTCTTGATTACTTCCAAGAAAAGACGAAAGGCTCCCATCAAAGTCCGGACTCCTATACGGTCCAAAATATTCGTTCCTTCTTTGGAGACTTCTTAGGGGATCGAAATCGCTTCTCAGACGAGATGGCCATTCAGCTGATGAAGCTGAAAGCCGCACTTTTTGGCGGCGGCGAGTCCGCCATCACAAAGAATGAGCTGACGGCTTTAGTCAGCTTCATCCGGGATTTGAAGTCGGAGGTCAAGTTCCTGAGGCCCTCTTGGAATATCATTCTGGCTAAGACTTCTGGAACCCTTCCGCACCCGGCCCTCGACCGAGCCCATTGGGCGCTTCGGGAGAGTGTCTCCCGGCTTCTCACAAAGACGCAGCTGCCTCGGGCTGATTACAGCTTTGAGGATTTTTCAAACCTTCTCCAAGAGATCGATCGCTTTATTCGAAGGTCTCCGGGGCAAAGAACGATGGATCTGAAGGGATGGCTGCCTCTCATTCGATCCATTAAAGAGAACTTGTTTGGTGAAATTGTCGAGATGAATTCAACCGCACGCTGGAAACAGGCCCTGGCGACGATGACCGATCTTCATCGGCTGTATTTGCTCTACAAATATCGACTGAAGTCGCAAGTTCTTTTTTCTCGTGAGGGGCTTAAGACAGGCGACGAAATGCTCGTTCTTCTTCTCGATCTCTTAGATCGATCTTGGGTTTTGCAAAAGGGGGAGCTACCCTTTGCGACGACCGAGCGCTTGATTTTCAATTTGGTCGAGCGCGGTCTTCTTTCGAACGCCTTTCCTTCTCCCCCCAATCAATCCCCGAAGTCTCGCGAGATTTTTCTTACCGAGTCCGTTCAGGCCTTGAACGAAGCGTACCAGGCCCTCGTGCGCCGAGTTTTTGAGCGGGACCACGCCCGACCCGAGGACACGGTCATGGGCCTTGAGCGCCGCCACGTTCGAGCGATTAAGCTCGAGTATGAGATCTGGAAAACGGCTCAAGAGTTTATATCCACTCTGCCAGATCAATTTCGTTATGAGCAGCTTGTTGAGAAGATGAACGACTACCGTCCTCGTGCGCCAAGTCGGTATACCGATACGAATCCGAATCTCATCCTTGAAGGCTGGAAAGACTTTCGTGGACATATCACTCAATATTTTCCACTTCACTATTTGCCAAGCGGGGATCTGATCATCGGCCGAAATGAACGGGGTCAAAAAGTTTGGGATTGGTATTCAATGTCTCGATTGAATGTCATGAGAACTTTGTCTCGAGTTCTCATTCTGGGATACAGTCAAAACCGCGCAGCGAAGTTTTCTGATATGACAATTAACGAGGACGGCATGCGCCTTTGGTACAGCGACTTCGAAAAGCTCGGTCTCAAGATCAAGGCCTTTGATCGACGCAAGCCAAACGCGGGAACTCGCTCCTTCTTTGAGGCAGATCATTTCCTTTTCGCCTCAAACGGGAATCGCTCGATGAGTTCTCAAGAGTCCTTCGAGCTGATCAACGTTATCTTCGCAGCTGGCCTAGGCGGTGCTCAAGAGCTTCAAGCCAGCATGAAGAGTCGAGGTTGCAACTTGCCAGGCGAAAAGGACGTCTTTGATGTTCCTTGGTCTGACGAAGCGTGTTTCCAGCGTTTGCTGAGAGCGGACTTTTCCAAAATCTTCCGTAATCTTGAGGGTCTCAGTCGCGAGGTTCAAAAAATGTCGGACGCCGAGTGGGCTGAGTTCTACGAAGCCCTGATCACCTTCGCGCGCAATGACGAAAAGGAAAAAGGACGTGTTGAGACAGCGGACGTGCGAACGCTGGTTGTAATCCTACACTACATTGAAATGATCTTCATGAAATACGACGAGAATCAGGACGAGCTTCTCTCGCGAACTGAGCTCTTGACTCTGTCCGAGCGTTTCGTCGACTTCTTTAAGTCGATGTATGATTTGAATCAGCCAAGCAAAGGCGAGACTCAGAGCAGTTGGCGAGCGTTCCTGAACTGGGCCTCAACACCTTTTATTCGGCAAGGTTTTGCCTGCGTTGTCTTAACAGGCGAATTGCCATCGGCCTCGAACTGTGGACAGAGTTTTGCGCAGGGGCGAGCGGGCGGGGTCGAACCTCAAGCTGCGCGCTTGAGTCTTCTGAAAACCCTGAACGCCTTTAAGGCCTCCATTCGGTAGAGCTCACTCCCTAGGTCCCTTTTTTGTAAGGAAGTTGTCCTTGAGGTCTGAAATCCTTCTTGCTTCGTTCGCCAATCTCAAGTTCAATGGCCGTTATGATTTGGGCCTGGCTGGTTTTAAGTTACTTGAGTCTTTTTATTCTGGGTTTTAGCGACAATCTTCGTGGACCTCTTTTCCCGGAGATCCTGAAGCACTTTCAAATCAGCGACACCCAAGGGGCCTTGTTTTTTTCTCTGACCTCGCTGGTCAGTTTTCTTTTCAGTTTGATGGCGATTCCGATCCTCAACCATATGAGTTTTTTGAAACTGTTGCAGTGGGCTCTGGTGATGATGGCGATGGCCCTTCTGGGTTTTTCACAGGCCCCAAACTTTGCCTGGTTTCTGGGAGCCGCCGCTCTTCTGGGGGCTGCCATGGGTTTTATGGGCGTCGCGCAGAACTCTCTGGCCACTCGCGCAGCTCCTCCGCATCTGCGAGGCCAAGTTCTTTCGGGCCTTCATTCGATGTATGGTCTTGCCAGTTTTATCGCCCCCTTGCTCGTGGGGATTGGTCTTGAAAAGGGTCGCGCCTGGAATGATTATTTTATTTTAGCCTCGCTACTGGCTCTGGCCGTCGTGCTCTTGAGTTTCTCGCTTCCCAAAGTCAATCCCGCCAGTCAAACCGAAGACAAGGATCAACCCGGAGCCCCCGTTCCAAAATCCTTATCCCTTTGGTTAAGTCTCATGATCGGTTTTTACGTGATCGCGGAAATTTTAGTTGGCTCTCGGCTTTCGCTCTATTCAATTCGTGAGTATCAAATCAGCGCAGCTCAGGCGAGCCAGCATGTGACGCTGTTTTATTTGGGCCTGCTTTCGGCTCGATTGGCTGGGATCTTCATTCGCTGGCCCGGAAGTTTTCTTTTTCAATTGGCCATGAGTCTGATCATCAGCCTTGTGGGCTACGCCCTTGGACTTTACGTCAGTCCCTGGTTCTTTGCTCTGACGGGGATTGGGATGTCGATTTTCTATCCGACGTCACTGGCTTATGCCTCTCAGTTTTTTCCAAAAAGTGAAGGGGTGATTTTTTCTTTGATCATGGCGGCTCAGTCGATTTTGATTGTTTCCATGCATTTGGGTGTTGGGTTCATTTCTGACCTGTGGAACATCAAGATTGCCTTTCATCTGGGTCTTGTCTTCCTTTTGATCGCGGCCTTTTGCCTCTGGAGAGTTGAAATTGAAAAGTCCCGATGATCTGAAAGATTTTTTTCTTGTGGGACCGCTCAACTTCGAAAAGCGACTCGAAGAGGAGCTTCAGCGAGTTCAACCCTGGCTTCTCGGGGGGGACGGGCGCCCCAGTCCCCATGGCATCCAAGTTGTGGAGGTCCGAAAAGGGGGCCTGGATCTTCGCGCTCCTTGGCTTGAGGGTCTTCAGCTTGTCCATCATTTGAAGGGACCCGTTCGGTTGCTCTATCGCTGGAAGAGTAAGCGCATCTCTCACGTGAGCGAGCTGAAATCCTGGATTCGCGGCCTGCGGCCTTTGGATCTGGTCCCGACCGACTTAGCATTGAAGATTCAGTCACGTAAGTCCCGGCTTCAGAATGAAAAAATGATCGAGCGAGTCTTCCACGAGGACTGGCCCATGATTCGTGAGACGTCTGATCAAACCCTTTTTGTCGATGTGTACGATGATCAGTTTACTCTCAGCTGGGACGTCAACGGAGAGTCCCTCTACAAAAGATCCTGGGCGACTCGAAAGGGTGCTGCCCCCCTGCGTGAGAATCTTGCGGCTTTGCTTTTGGAAGATCTCATCGAGGGCCTGACGGGGCCCGAGCTCAAGCAGTGTCGACTTGTTGATCCGATGATGGGTTCAGGAACTTTTCTATGGGAAGCCGCCAGCCGCTTTCGTTTGAACACGGATCGAACTTTCGCCTATCAAAGCTGGAAGGGGATTCCGTCCTTTTTGAAAACTTCCTGGTGGAAGAACCAATTGACTCCGCCGCCAATGCCTTTTCATTCTCTTTGGGGCTTTGACCGCGACCCGGCGATGAGGGATGTGGCGCGCGAGAATTCGAAGTCCTTCCCAGAGCTGCGCGAGAGCGAGACGCTGTTTTTATCCGTTCAGGATGTGTTGAAGCCAGGACCCGACACCGCCAAGAGCCCGTCGGGGCTTCAGACCCTTTTGATTAGCAATCCCCCTTATGGCGAGCGATTGGCCGTGAATAATTTAGAAAGTCTTATCCAGAGCGCTGTTTCTCACCACAAACCCCTGCGCGCCCTGTTTATTCGTCCGCGCGGCCCTGAGATTTCAATCCCGGGCTATCAAAGCCAAAAAATCCGCAATTTTCTGCAAGGCGGCTTAGAGGTTCAGGCTGATCTTTTTTTAAGATCTTGTTAGAGCTGAAATCAGGTTGGCGCTTTTTCACGAGAATTGTGCCAAGGAACAACAGCCAGAAGGGGAGGCTCCATGAAGCACTCGAATTCTTCGCTCTTAAGATTTCCACTCATCGTCGCGTTCGCTTGGGCCTTAGGGGCCTGCACGCCTGAGGATAATTTCTTGGGGCCCTCGAACTCGAGCACCCGGACTCAGAACTCGGGTCCCGGCGGTTCTACCCAAATCGGTTCCTACGGACTGCCGATCTTTGTCGCACAAAATCTTGAACAATTAGGGGGGCTTTGGTCCCTGTGCTCGCCGAAGTTTTCCTCGCCCTCGTCGGAAGTGCAGCCGCAGTCTCGGCTGAACCCTCAAGAGTGTGCCGTTGAGGTGGGACCTGATTTGACAGATCCTGCGGTCACCCCCGAAACCGCTTTCTCGCAAGAAAAATGGAAACTGGTTAGAACGTCCGAAGAGGGCGCTGCGCGTGAGCAGATTCAAGGAAACCTGGAACTCGGCTTAGACCAGGTTCAGTTTCGAAATCAAACGATTCAAATGCTGTTTGATCAAAAAAGCTTTCAAATTTCCCGAAACAGCAATCAACTTCAGATTCAGCTGAACGCGGTCGGGGTCTTTCGTTTGACGACCGTGAACCTTCCCTTTGCCTATCGGATCGAAGCCGACGCCACCGAGTCTTTTGAGAATCAGCAACGTCGCTGGACTTTTTCAAATGTCACCTATCGGCTGAATATGCTGTCTCAAGATCTGCAGTTTCAGGGAGTTTTCGAGCAGCTTCAGCTGTCCTGGTTAAATTCGCAATGCGCGGATTTCGAAGGGAAGTCGAAGGTCGAGAGTCGCAAGGATCGGACCACAGCGGTGATCTTGCTTCAGACGAAAGGGGCCGTCCTCGAGGGGGGCCCTCGTCCCTGGCGCAGGTCCTTCAAGAACTGCCAGGAACAACGAGAGCCTCGTCGCCATTTTGAATTTCTATTTTACTGATGTGAGATCGCGCTTCTTGATACGAGCGTAAACGGGGAAGTGATCGGAAACACCTTCACCGGTTTTCTTGTCAAAACGGCGGGGCGAGCGTCCCTTGAACAGGTGATTGGGAGTGTACTTCACCACATCGACGCTTTCCTTGATCAAACGATAGGGCGCTTGGCCTTTTTCTCCAAGAGCTTGCGAGAAGAGAAGCGTATCCAGGAACGACCACGTGCTTCGGTACTCATGGGTCCCATCACAGTGATCACAGCCAACCAAGTGGGCGACTGTCGCAACACTTGAAAGCTCTTTTCCGAAGAAGCCGACTTCATCTTCCTCATCTTGAGAGATGTTGAGGTCTCCTCCGACGATGGCCATTTCATTCTTCATTTGTTCAAGTTTCGCTTTCACGAAGGCCACGGACTGGGCTCGCCAGTAACGGGGATTACGCTGAGACGGGAAGTGTGCAGCAAACACCGTGACCTTCTGACCATCAGGAAGCTTCAGCGGAACTTCAAGTACCCCGCGAGAGCGATCCATCCATTTTTGATCCTCGGGCGTTTGACCCTTGTAGGGAATCTTATGCAGTTGAGCCTGGCCTTGAAGTGGGAAGCGAGACAGAACCGCCACATCAATCCCGCGCTCGTCGGGTCCTTCGATCAAGACTTGAGTTTGATACTCAGAGCTCGCGAGGTGCTTTTTATTCAACTGATTGAGAATATTTTCGTTTTCAACTTCGATCAGGATCAGGATGTCAGGGCCGCGAGTGCCTTCGACACTTTGAATGACTTCCGCGACGTTCTTCATTTTTCGTTCCACCATCTGTTCGTTCCAGTCCGTTTCAAAGCACTCGCGCTGGTAGTAGCCCTTCAAGGCCTGGCAACCTTGCGCGATTTCAGGAGCGGACTTCGCGCTCAGCGGAAGAAAGGTAAAATCCTCACGATTTTTATCGTGAAGGTGGTCGAAGAGATTCTCCGTGTTGAAGGTCATGACGCTGATCTCATCGGCCGCTTTTGGGCTCAGGGCCGGGTTTTCGGAGGATTTGGATCCTGTGGTTGTGCACCCGTTTAACCAGAGGACCAAGCTAAGACTCAGAAGCGTTGTCGAGAAAATGATAAGTTTTTTCATAGTTCGGAAATTAGGAGGGGCTTTTCAGCGAGGCAAGAAAAAAGATTTTGAGGATTCCGTCAGAACCCAAGGATTTCTTGAATGCCGCAGCGCGCCCATCCTAGAGTTGAATCGACAGGGGGGCTCATGTTTAAGTCCACGGTGCCCAAGTCCGGATTTCGCTCTTGCTTCGTTGGTCGGATCGCAATCAGTTTTCTTACGATCCTTTTCGCCTTTTCGGCCTCGGCTCAGCAAGGCGACGATGATGGCGCAAGCCGTCCAACTTCAAGTGCCGAGCCGACTTCGGCTTCTGAAGCGGCCCCTCGTTCGACGGTGCGTTTTCGCGGATTTCAGAACGCCACAGAAGATGTTCCCTTGATGTCGGACAACTGGAAAGTCAGCTTTTTCCAGCTTGCCTCGGTCGAGGCCGATCGCCTGGATGATGACAACACAGCGAGCTGGTTCTTCTTAAACTTTTTCTCGTTTAACTATAAAATTGATGAGGACTCACGATTCGCGATTCGACCGGTTTTTCGACTTGAGTCTCCGGGACGAAATCAGTTCAATGACGAGGTCTCGCAATGGAACTTCACTTGGGATGACTGGTACGTCAATTATTCCCGATTTAATATGTTTGAAATCGGCCCCTTTGGAACTCGTGCGAACCTGCGCCTGTACGCCCCCACCAGTGAGTTCTCTCAAGATGCGGGTCTGATCACCCGGATTCGCCCCGAGTTTTTTATGGAAACAAGTATGGGGCGCAATTCAGGGATCGAATTCCAGTTTCGTGGGGACTACTTTTTTAATAGCAAGCGTGCCACCGTGATCAAAAAACCGAATGGCGATCAAATCCGAATCACCAATCGGGAAGCGGAATTTCAAACCGTGGTCGAATACAAGTACCGCGTGAATCGTCGGTTCTGGCTTAAGCCGCGCGTCGGCTGGTTTGACGAATGGAACTTGAGCAGTCCCGAGAATGGATTGAGATCGCGACACACCCAAGATTTTCAGGCCGCGATGGGCGTGGAAATTCGACCCAACGACCAGTTCAACACAACCTTGCAGTACGGGAATCAAACCCGCATCTACAGCAATCAGCGCAACTTTCGTCGCCAAAAAATGTGGCTACCCGAGAACAACGAGATTGTCGCTTTGACGAACTATCGATTCTAGGGACGATCCGTCGACAAGGACGCCCGTGCCGAATCCGGGGGCGCCTTGCCACCCGGAATTTTCAAATGAACCGTTTCCGACTTCCACGGGAAGTGAAGCTCCACGCATCGTAGATAAAACTTTTCTTCCGCGGGTTTTTGATCACTCGGGTTTCGATACATCTCGTCCCCCAAAATCGGAAACCCCAGAAAAGCCAACTGCGCGCGAATCTGGTGAGTTCGTCCCGTCAAAAGCTCAAGGCGCAACAATTCCGACAAGCCTAAGCTCTGTTTGTCGAGGACTCGCAGTTGACAGACTTGCGTGAGCTCACTTGGCTTGGCCTGCATCACCTTCGGAGCATAGCGGGATTTGACCATATGGTGCTCATACAGCCCAAGCTCGGGGCCCGGTGGCTCGACTTCGGCTTCATAAATTTTCTGAATCAGTCGCTGTTTCAGCACTTCATGGAACTGAGCCTGGGCCTTGGCGGATTTTGCCAAAACCAACAGGCCTGAAGTGGGAACATCCAGTCGGTGAGTCAAATACAGAGATTGGTGAAACTGATCCTGAGCCGCTTTCAAAAGATTTTCCTGAGCATTGTCCACGGTGGGATGGCAGGGCAGGCCGGCAGGCTTGTCGAGCACGAAAAGGTCATCCGATTCCCACACGACCGAATTTTTCAGGGACTCGATCGAATAGCGACGCGGATCTGTATGAAGTCGAAGATAGTCGTTGGCTCGAACCTCATGTTCCTGGAAAATTCGACAATTATTCAAGTAAACGCCGCCCAGTTCAGCCACCTTCATCAAGGAATTTTGATCCATGTCGGTCTCGCGAGCGACTAGGTGTGACCAAAGTCCCGATTCTGTGCTTATAAAGTGAACAACTCCGGTTTCTGTTTTTTTCCAGGGCATGGATCGGGCTTAGCACGGTGTATCGAATGTGTTCAAGGTTTAAGCTTCAGTCCAAGATGGAGATCCATGTCACTTGCAGAACAGCCGATTTTCCAATTCCTGTCTCAGTACGCCTACGAGCCCCAATGGGTTTATTTGGCTGTTGTCGGTATGATGCTCGCAAGTGGATTCGGATTTCCACTTCCTGAAGAGGTGACCCTGATCAGCGTTGGGGTTCTGGCCTTTATGGGATCGCGGCCCGATCTTTTTCCCCCTCCACCCGGAGACGTCACGCCCGTGAACATGCATCATGCGGCGATTGTGGCCTTTTTGGCCGTGATGATGAGCGACTTTCTGATTTACGCCATTGGGCGCCTGTGGGGACGGCGAATCCTGTATCATCCGCGCATGCGAAAATTGGTCTCGGAAGAGTCTCTTCGGAAGGTTGAGGCTTGGACTCATCGCTACGGCATGGTTGCAGTTTTTGTTTTTCGTTTCACACCCGGAGTGCGTTTCCCAGGGCACCTTGTCTGCGGAATCATGAAGCTGAAGCTCTGGAAATTTCTGTCAGTCGATGGATTCGCGGCCGCCATTAGCGTGCCGACCCAGATCTATTTGCTGGCGATTTATGGCGAGCCCATCTTGAAGTTCCTTCAAGAGGTGAAGCTTTTCATTCTGGGGCTTGCGGCCCTTGGGTTTGTGGTTTTCGCCCTTCGGCGCTTTTGGATTCGCCGAACATCGCAGTCGAAGGCTTGAGGCCGCGCTTATTAGGCGACCTTTTTGCGGAAGGCGGATTCCGAAAGCTCACACGCAATCTTTAGACTCTTCGGAGGATTCCAGTCACGGTCTTGGTACTCATGCCAGAAGACGTGCTCGTATCCGTGCTCCAATCCATAAATTTCTTCGCGAACTTTAAAAAGAAGTCCCGTCGAGGCTCCCATCAACCAGTCCATCTGAACCAGATAAAGAGCCTCTTCCAAATCTTCGGGGCCCAAACGATTCAAGAAGCTTGGGGGTAAATGATCAATCAGATAGCAGGCGTTGTGAACGTGTTTTTGAAAGGCCTTGCTCATCGGCTCAACAAACAGCTTTTCTACGCGCACATCACTTTTCGGTCCCATGCTGAACGGGGCCGACCACTTCTTGAACTGGTGATAAAGCATGGCATCGCTGACGACGTAATCCGCGCGGGGAATGTAGTCCAAGACGGAATCCACCTTCACACACTCAAAGGCCGGTTCCTTCACGTGAGCGTTGTGATCCAGGGCCACAACACTGCGCAAATGAAAGAGAAAAGAATCCAGATGCAAGAGTTTATCCAAAAAGCCTTGGGAAAACTTGAGACTAAAATCATAGATCAAAGGCAGTCGAAGCTGAGACTCGAATTTTTCGATCAAGGCGACGAGCTCACTCATATCGCGAAAGTCGTAACCCCAAGGTTTTTGAATGGACTCCAGACAGTTTGAAAAGTCGTGCTCAAATTTTTTCACGAGCTCGGGATCGCAGGCCTTCACTTCTTGGTGCAGGGCTTCGACGCGCTTCTGAGATTTGCGGAAAAGCTCTCGGTGCGGTTCAAACTCATTCCAAATGAGGCTTGCAAAATCGTAGTTCACGAACGGAACGGCCAAGGGTGAAGCGCAGTAGCTGTTCAGTTTCAAAAACGAGACGCCCAGAAGAAGATCTGACATGTACTGACTGGGACTTGCAGGTGGCGTCTTTTCGAAATCTTTGGCCTCTTTCCAGAAATGAAAAGACAGGGGCTTAAAGGTCGACCCTTTTTCAAAAGTTAAATGATACCCAAGACGAAGTCCTTCTCGTTTCATAGCGACGCCTCCACCTGTTGTTTATCGGAAGGGTGAGAAAGTCTCTAAAGATTTCCCAGGCCTGTTCAGGGATTCCTGGACGCGACGCTGGGGTCTTCCACGACATTCCTTGGTCCGGGATCGAAGGTCGTGCTATGAAAAAAGGACCCGGGAGGTCGTGGCGTGGACAAATCGAAAACTCGAGGGCAGGCCCGCACTTGGATTGATGCCCATTCTCACTGGGCCGATCCTCGTCTGGACTCAGTTCGCGACGAGTGGATGACCCAAGCCCTGCGCGAAGGTCTGGTGGGCACCCTGCAGGGGGGCGTCGGTCCCGAAGATTGGGATCGCCAAGAGGACTTTGCGAAAAAATACCCGGGCCGCGTGGCGCTGTGTTTCGGGTTGCATCCCTACTGGGTGGCCGAGCACTCCGAAGCCGAGCTGGAGAGCGCTCTGGATCTTCTTTCCAAACGCTTGGCGCAGGCCACAGCGCTTGGGGAAACCGGCCTTGATCTGAGACCCCAGTACGAACCCGCCTTCGAGCTCCAAATGCAAGCCTTTGAGGCCCAACTGGAGCTCGCCGAAGTGGCGAGAAAGCCCCTGGTTTTGCACCTCGTTCAAGCCTTTGATGAAGCCCTTCGAGTCTTTGACATGTGGGGGCGCCCGGCCGCGGGAGGCCTAGTTCACTCGTTCAATGGCACGTGGCCCGAGGCCCAGGCCTATCTCGAGCGCGGCCTGAAAATCAGCGTGGGTGGGCCCTTGATTCGCGAGAAGAATCAAAGACTGAAACAAGCCGTGCAAAATATTCCTATTTCGGAGCTTTTGCTGGAAACAGACCTGCCGGATCAGCCAGGCGATGATTGGCGGGGAAAGCTGAATCCTCCTCAGAGTTTACTCCAAGTCGCTGAAGAAGTGGCGCGCTTGAAGAAGCTCTCTGTGGATGAGGTCTTGCATTTCACCTCTCAAAACTTTAAAACCGTGTTCAAAGTAGGTTTTGAAAATCCATGAAGACAACGCAAGATTTAAATTCGACCCCCGAGACCACCATCCCTGAAACCCCCTACGTACTTCACCGTCGCTTCGATCGAATGGGTCGCTTGGTGGGTGATCAGGTCATGGAAAAACTTTTTCGCACCCATGTTATGGTGATTGGCCTTGGGGGCGTAGGCTCCTGGGCGGCCGAGAGTTTAGCTCGCAGTGGGGTCGGTCGTCTGACGGTGGTCGATTTCGATGAGATCTGTATTACGAACGCGAATCGCCAGCTGCACACTCTGCAAGGCCTTGTGGGTCAGAAAAAGGCGCTCGTCATGGCCGAACGACTGAAGAAGATCAATCCCCAAGCGCAAGTCGAAGGGATTCCGCTTTTTTTCAACGACGAGAATCGCGATGCCATCATGGCGCGAAAGCCGGATTACGTGATCGACGCCATCGACAATCTGACAGCGAAATGCCATCTCTTGAATTTTTGCCGAGAGCAAGGCCTGAAGGTCATCACCAGTGCGGGGTCGGCTGCGAAACTGGATCCTTCCCGAATTCGAATTGTGGATTTGGCGCAGACGACGGTGGATCCGATGGCTCACCAAGTGCGAAAAATTCTTCGTCAAAAGTATCAATTTCCCGAGGATAAATTCTTCGGAATTCCTTGTGTGTTTTCAGATGAACAGCCGCTGCCTTCCGTTGACTTGAAATATGACAAAGGCGAAGGATTTAAGTGCGTTTGCCCTCAGGGACAGAATAATCTGCACTCCTGTGAACACCGTCCCGTCATGTGGGGGAACGCGAGCTTTGTAACCGGAGCCTTCGGTCTGCAGATGGCCTCGTGGGTTGTTCGAGATGTCATGGGGAGGATCTCGTGATCGGTTACACGCTGTTGGTTTTGATCGCGCTTGCGACTGTGATCGTGGGATTTATCGTTGTAGGAGTGGCAATTTGGGGATGGCGCCAAGAAAAGAAGAATCCTTAAGTCTTTACCAGCGAGTTCTTGAAAGAACCGCACTGGGCTATAGCCTTCTGCGCTCTTTAAATTACACAGGACAATTTCTCACACTCCCGGTGATTGAACGTCTGGCCACAGGAATCAAGAAAGAAGCTCTTCCCAACTTCCCTCAAAGTCTACTTGCAGCTTGGGCCGACATTCTAAAGCTTCTTGAAAAAGACAGTCACAATATGGCAGCAGGTCTCTACCCCTTCGAGGTGCTCAGACCAGAAGCCCCCACTCGGCATGCGTGGCGCCTGTCGCGAATTCTGCGCGATGGGGTGAAAGTGGCCAAGCGCCGAGCGCAAAAGATTTCCAAAGACTTTCAAGCAGTCGAGCCGGAATCTCTGGCCGAGCTGCCGTCCTACGCCCGCCGAAACTATCACTTTCAAACCGGCGGCTATGCCTCGGAAGAATCCGCAGAGCTTTATGAGCACCAGGTTGAGATTCTGTTTTCAGGAAGTGCCGATGCCATGCGCCGATTGGTCATTGCCCCGCTGAAACGTCAGCTGAAGACGGACGACGGTGAGGGCCTGCACTTTCTCGAGATCGGAGCCGGCACGGGCCGACTGTCGCACTTTATGAAAATGGCCTTTCCGAAGGCCCGTTTTGTGGTCAGCGATATGAGCCCTGAGTACTTGAAAAAGGCCCGCGAGCAACTGCAGGATTTCAAGCGGGTGGATTTTGTTCAAGCCTGGGGCGAAAAATTGCCCTTTCAGGATCAGGTTTTTGACGTCGTCTACAGCTGCTTTTTATTTCATGAACTTCCTCGCGAGACCCGGGAAGAGGTTTTGAAGGAAAGTCGGCGCGTCCTGAAGCCCGAGGGACTGCTGGGGATCGTCGACTCCATTCAAAAAGGAGACGCTCCCGAGTTCGAGTGGGCGCTTGAGCTTTTCCCTCAGGATTTTCATGAGCCCTTCTATAAGAACTATCAAATTCATCCCCTCGAGGATGTCTTGCATAAGACGGGGTTCGCTCTTCTTGAAAAGGACAGGGGATTCCTTTCAAAAGCCCTCGTGGCGCGGAAGAGGGGTTCCGGGCGAAGCTCTTCGAAGGCCGCCAAATCTTGATTTTTCTTGCCCTCACTCGGGTTTACTGATTTAAGAAAAGCGATTTCTAAGACCCATGGAGACTACGATCATGAGCATTTCGAAATTTATTGATCACAACTATCGCCACTTTAACGCCAGCGCCCTGAAAATGGCCGCTCAAGGCTACAAAGCTCACGTCGAAAAGGGCGGTGAAATGCTTTTGACCATGGCCGGTGCGATGAGCACGGCCGAGCTTGGAATTTCTTTGGCCGAAATGATTCGTCAAGGAAAGGTCCACGCGATTTCGTGCACGGGCGCGAACTTGGAAGAAGACATTTTCAATCTCGTTGCGCACGATCACTACGAGCTGATTCCTAACTATCGGGATCTGACTCCCCAGGACGAGCAGAAACTTCTGGAGCGTCACTTGAACCGCGTGACTGACACCTGCATCCCCGAGGGTGAGGCGATCCGTCGTATTGAAAAAGTCGTTCTGGAAGAGTGGCAAAAAGCCGACAAAGAAGGGAAGCGCTATTTCCCGCACGAGTTCATGTACAAGATTTTGCTGTCTGGCAAATTGAAGCCTTTCTACCAAATTGATCCCAAAAATTCCTGGATGCTCGCCGCTGCTGAAAAGAACTTGCCGATGATCGTTCCCGGTTGGGAAGACTCGACGCTCGGAAACATCTTTGCCGGCCACATCTTGAAGGGTGACGTTAAAAATGTTCACACCGTTAGAACCGGTATCGAATACATGACTTACTTTTCGGAGTGGTACATGGGAACGGCCACCAAAAAGCCGGTGGGCTTCTTCCAAATCGGGGGTGGCATTGCGGGAGACTTCCCGATCTGTGTCGTTCCCATGCTGTCCCAGGACCTGGAGTATGACGATGTGCCGCTTTGGAGCTACTTTGCCCAAATTTCGGACTCGACCACCTCTTATGGATCCTATTCCGGCGCCGTTCCGAACGAGAAGATTACATGGGGTAAATTGGCGATCGACACCCCTAAATTCGTTATTGAGTCGGACGCCTCGATTGTCGCCCCGCTGATTTTTGCCTACGTCCTTGGAATGTAGACAGGGCTTCGTTTTTCGGTGGACGACGGGAAAACACGAGTTTATTATAGAAACAGTTTTTTGAGCTACCGCTTCAATTATGGGTCTCTGTTAAGTTAAGTGTCCCCGGTGGTCTCGCGAAAGGAAAAAGTATGTCGAACAAGAAAATCTACGTAGGGAACCTTCCTTACTCAGCCGGCGATGCAGACTTAGCTGATAAATTTGGCGCCTTCGGGACTGTGGAATCCGCTCGGATCGTCACAGATCGCGATTCAGGTCGTTCAAAGGGCTTCGGCTTTGTCGAAATGGCAACTCCTGAAGAGGCTGGAAAAGCAATCGAAAGCTTGAACGGTCAAGATTTCATGGGCCGTAAGCTCATGGTTTCTGAAGCTCGTCCTCAAGAGCCTCGCTCGGGTGGCGGAGGAGGCCGTGGTGGCTTCGGCGGCGGTCGCGGTGGCGGTCGTGGTGGATTCGGTGGCGGCCGCGAAGATCGCGGTGGTTACGACGAATAGTTTAGATTTTTGACATTCTCGGCCGAAACCGAAGGGCAAGGCTGACAGTAGGGGCTTTTTTCGATAGGCCTTCTCGTGTTCGAGGGGGTCGATCATGAAAAAAGCCCTTTTTATTTTTGGGGTCTTACTGCTGGGCTCGTGTCCAAGTTGGGGTTTAACCCAGAACCTGCAGTGCCAACTCGTTCGTCAAAAAAGCGTCGACGTGTTTCTTGATCAAGAGCTGAATCTGACTCACAACCCTCGTTTTATTTATAAGGAAGAACCTCGTCGTTGGGCCCTGCAAATCGGGCAGATGGTTCTCGATCCCGCGCAGGCTTCGGGCGCGACTTTGAATAAACGTTCACGCAAACTGGCCACGAATGTTCGCGAGTATTCAATCTGGGTGAACAAGATCCTTCGATTTCAATTCGAAGTAGATTTCGAACAGGGCACCGTCGTGCTCTACTGGTGGGGTACGGGCCGCCGAGCCTTCCTAGCCGACTTCTCCTGCACTCGGTAATCTCTTAGATCGCGACGACTTCTTTGATTTGGGGGAAGGTTTCGCGGATGCGGACTTCGATGCCGTCTTTTAAGGTTGCTTGAGAGCTGGGGCAGCCTGAGCATGAGCCTTTCATGCGAAGATAGAGAATATCATTTTCAAGTTTGACGAAGCTGATGTCGCCGCCATCAAGAGCGACGACAGGGCGGATTTCACGGTTGAGGATACCTTTGATATCTTTAACCAAGGGTGGGTCGTTTTCATCGTCGGATTCCACGGGAGTCTCGATTTCAACTACGATGGGTTCACCGCGTTCGATGTGCTCTTGAATCAAGCCGGCCAGCGGTTCGGCAAGGACGTTCCAATCGACCCAGTCCTGTTTAGAGACGGTGACGTACGTCGGACCTACGAAAACGCTTTGAGTCCAGGGGAAACCAAAAATCTTTGCGGCCAGCGGAGAGCGCTCGGTCTCTTGAGCAGTGGCGCATTCGAAACCCACATTAGTCACCTGAAAGGGCAAATTGAACTTCAACGTTGCGGGGTTCGGGGTCGGTTCGAAGGAGATTTTTGCTTGAGCCATGGAATCCTCGATTTCTTCCGAAAAGCCCGGACGAGCCAAATTCAGCCCGTCCTTCTTCGCCCTCTTCACGCTTGGGCCAAGAGGGGATTAACTCTTAGCATAACCGTCGAAGCGGGCTTGCTTCTGGATGCACCTCTTTATAAGGTATTTCGGCTATTTTACAAAGGAGATTTGTATGACCCCACGAGTACGTGAAATTTTAAGCTGGTACGGAGCGGATAATCCCGGGACTCTCTCGAATCTCGCAAAACTCATGAATCACGGTAAACTCGCGGGCACCGGCAAGATGGTGATTCTGCCGGTGGACCAGGGCTTCGAGCACGGCGCGACTCGCTCGTTTGCCAAGAATCCCGATGGTTACGATCCGGCCTATCACATTGAGCTCGCGATTGAGTCGGGCTGTAACGCCTATGCTGCGCCTTTGGGAATGATCGAGGCTGTGGCGCGCGACTACGCGGGTGAGATTCCGTTGATTTTGAAAATCAACAACTCCGACACTCTGTTCTCGTCAAAGGCGCCGATTTCGGCTTTGACCTCGACAGTGGAGGACGCGCTTCGTTTGGGTTGTGCGGCAATTGGATTTACGATCTATCCCGGATCTCCAGAACGAAAGCTCATGTATGAAGAGATCGCGATGGCCGCTCGTGAAGCGAAGAAGGCCGGTCTATCTGTGATCATTTGGTCTTACCCACGGGGTGAGCAGCTTTCCAAAGAGGGCGAGACAGGCATCGATGTTGTGGCCTACGCCGCTCAGATCGCCTGCCAGTTGGGAGCGCACATCGTGAAAGTGAAACCTCCGACTCAACACTTAGAGCAAGAAGCCGCTCGAAAAGTTTACGAGGCTCACGGCGTGAAAGTGACAACCCTTGCGGATCGAACTCGCAATGTGGTGCAAAGCTGCTTCAACGGAAAACGCATTGTGATTTTCTCAGGCGGCGAGGCGAAGGGGACCGAAGACATCCTTCAAGAGGTCAAACAGCTTGCCATGGGGGGAGCTTTTGGATCCATCATGGGTCGAAACGCCTTTCAGCGTCCGAAAAAAGAAGCGATCGCGCTTTTGAACAATGTGATGGAAACGTTCGCGGGCACTCAGCTTTAAACGAGAGTCCGGCACGCAATTGAAACCGAAGGAGATCAGCCTCGATGAGCGACCAGCATGACAATCCGATCAAAGCGGAGAAACGAAAAAAGCTTCACGCTTTGAAGGAAAAAGGGGTGAATCCCTTTCCCTACACTTTCGATCGAACAGGTCGTTGTGAAGAGATCCGAACTCGCTATGGGCAACTGGCCGCGGGCGAAAAGAAGGAAGATCAAGTCTATCGCCTGGCCGGCCGTGTGATGACCGTGCGAGCGATGGGGAAGGCCGTCTTCTTCAATCTGCAAGATATGTCGGGCTCCCTTCAGATCTATGTGAAGACCGAAGAGCTTTCCGAAACGGATCGTCTGACTTTCGAGCATGTCGATCTGGGTGATATCGTCGGTGTTGAGGGTTTTGTCTTTCGAACGCAAAAAGGCGAGATCTCACTTTACGCTAAGAAATTCATGATGCTCACGAAAACTCTTGAGCCGCTGCCTGAAAAATTTCACGGCATTCAAGATGTCGAGATCAAGTATCGCCATCGTCACTTGGATTTGATTTCCGATGCCGACTCTCGCAAACTGTTCGAGACTCGGTCTCGGATCATTCGCGAAATTCGTCGTTTTTTGGATGATCGAGGATTTTTGGAAGTGGAAACTCCGACTCTTCAGCCTTTGTATGGCGGAGCGGCCGCAAAACCTTTCGAGACCCATCACAACGCTTTGGACATGAAGCTCTATATGAAGATCTCGCCAGAGCTCTACTTGAAGCGTTTGATCGTCGGGGGCTTTGATAAGGTCTACGAAATCGGGAAAAACTTCCGTAACGAGGGCATCGATCGCTCGCACAATCCTGAGTTCACGATGCTCGAGTGGTACGAGGCCTACACCGATTACAATTATCAGATGAAACAATTCGAAGATCTGGTCATTCATGTCGTTAAAGCCATCAAAGGCTCAACGAAATTCGAATACCAAGGCAAAGAGATTGATTTCACGGGGCCTTGGAAACGTTTGACTGTGATGGACGGCATTCGCGAGTACGCGAAGATCGATCCTCGGGATGATAAAGCTCTGGATGAGTATTTGAAGAAGAACGGTGATCCGAAGAAAGGCTACGCCAAGATGAAGCGCGGTGAAAAACAGATCGCGGCTTTTGAAATCGCGGTGGAGCCTCAGATTTGGAATCCGATCTTTGTTTTAGATCATCCCGTTGAGATTTCTCCGCTAACAAAGATTCATCGCTCGAACCCTGAGCTTGTCGAGCGCTTTGAGCCCTTTGCGGCGGGGATGGAAATCGGCAACGCCTACTCCGAGCTGAACGACCCAGAAGAACAGCGCATGCGTCTGAAGGAGCAAGAGGCCCATCGTGTTGTGAACGATGAAGCTCACCCCATGGATGAGGACTTCTTGCATGCCATTGAAACGGGCATGCCACCGACCGGGGGCGTGGGACTTGGAATTGAGCGACTGGTGATGATTCTGACGGATCGTCCAAGTATTCGCGATGTTATCTTTTTCCCCACGATGAAGCGCACGTGAAACTCGCGGCGGTTGGGCTTGTAGGTCTTTTGACTTTAGGCTGTCAGCAAAAACCAACCGTCGGCGTGACCGAGGGTGGGCTTCTTCTTGAGAATCGTGATTATCGAAAAGTCATTCAACCCGAAGCGGTTCTCTTCGATACGCGCTCGCCCTTCGAGTACAACACGCATCGCGTACCGGGCTCGATCAATTTGATTCCCCAAGATTTTCAAGTGAAGAAGGATCCGCTGGATGCCGCCCGCAGGCTTTCGCTTTATGGGGTGACGCCCGAGACCCCGATTGTGATTCTGGGAGACGGTTCCGGCGACGAGGCGAAGCTGGCCTGGGAGATGACGCAACTGGGACTTCGAAAGGTCGAGACTCTAAGGGTTCAGGTTTTTCGCACATTGAACCTGCGAGCGGAGCCCCAACGACCCAATGCCATTATCTGGAAGCCTGATTCGGTTCATGGCGAAATGTCCTATCAAGAATTCGAAGAGCAGGTGATGAAGGTTGGGACAAAAACCAATATGTCCCGTGCCCGCGTCGCAGCCCTGCAAAGCCAGGCTGCGGCTTTGAACAGCGTGGATCAGATTCTGATCGTTCAAGTCGAGGGCCAAGAATTTCCGCAGCAAAAGTTCTTCTTCACTTTTGAGCGTAAGTTCGAACAAAACACAATTGTGTTTGATTCCGAGGGGCTCCTGAAGGGGCACCCCGAGTGGTCTTCATTTTTGAAGCGATTTGCGAAAGTCTATTTATTCGATTCCTCAAAGGATCGCGCCGCCCGCGCCTACGCCCTCGCTCAATGGGGCGGTCGCTCCGTTTGGCTGGTGGACCCGCCGAAGCGCTAGGTGTGAGGCTAAATTTTCCAAAATGTAGGATCCCTCAAAACGTCTATTAATTCCCACCGACTAAGTTCAGACGCCAGCGGGTGAGGGTGCCGGTTTGGTTGAATTTGCCGTCGATGACTTTGAGGGTCCAGGTGCCTTGAGAATTTTCCTGGTAAAAGGCGTTCGTCATCATGAGCTCGCCTTGGTAGTTGGGGAGTCCCACTAAAGAATTGTGCATGTTGACGATAAGGCTTCGGGTCCCGCTGGGTGAGGTGAGCTCGATTGCGAGCTCTGAGATGTCGGGATGGGTGACCCACAGCTGAATCTGGGCGGCCTCGATTCGCAATGAAGTGTTCACGGTCAAAGTTGAAGAGCCGCCCGCGGGAAGGGCGTTGTTCAGGGGATGGGGAATTGGCGTGTTGGTTTGAAAGTCCACCGGGACCGCCGTTCGCGCGAGCAGGTACTTGATGTCTCGCCAGGACAGATTTGGGTTCGCTTCCAGAAGAAGGGCGATCGCTCCGGATGTGACCGGGGCCGCTGCCGAGGTTCCGGTGAAGGTGGCGGAGTAGTTGCAATTTGTATTACCACTTCCCCCGCGCTCGAAAGGCAAAGTTGAGGTGGCATTCGTGCGCGAGTTGCCCCGCGCGCAACCGGCGCGATCCGTTGTGATCATCGCGGCATTGGCCACTCCGGTTTCTCCGCCCATCGCGGAAACCCAAATGTTTGATCCCGGAGACGAGTAACTGGCCGCCGACCCATTGGGGGCGAGTGAGCTCACCATGATTGTGTAGGGATTGGCATCGTCGGCGTCGAAGTTGCTGTTTCCCGTACAAAACTGTGTGGGCCTATTTCGGCAGGGAACAAGAAAATGATTTCCCGCCGCTTTGACGAAGATCGTTCCAAGGCCCCGGCGCTTGGTCACCGCAGCAAAACGAAGCTGGGTTTCGTAAGCAAGGTCACGGGGACTTAACGTGTTCTGAGCGGCCCCCCAGCTCATGTTTAGAATGTCAAAATCGCCGTCGGCTGTCTGGTGAGCCGAGTCCTGAGAGCGCAAATGGACCTTCGACCTATTTTGAGACGACACATCAAATCCGGTGACTCCTCTTTTTTCAGAGACCCTAAGAGTTCGTCACCCACATAACGTGAAGAGGCTTACTTCGAAGGCTCCACGCTTCGTGAAGACTTTTTGGATTTTTTGGCGCTGGCCTTAGGAACGGGTCGCAAAGACGCGCGCGCCGAGGCCGGAGAACGTTTGTTCTTCAGCGAAACGATGCAAGTGAGGATCGCTTCATCTGTATCATCCGGAGACTCGACACAACGACTGAGGGCCTCGGGATTGAATTCACCGCCGGATACACTTTGCCAGCAGGCGAGAAACATTTTATCGTCGTTCAAAGCGTTGCACGCGGTCGCAACATACCAGTCAAGCTTCAGCGTGCTCGCCTTTTTCTTGCACTCTTGACGTTGATCAGCGTGAATCATACGCTGCTCGCACATCGCTTTCGGATCCATGGGTTCGATCGCAAAAGAGACCTGGAAGACCCAGGCGGTCAACAGCATCATCATCTAGAATCTCCGGTGTTAAGCGGCCCTCAATTTAAAGAGCACGGAATGCATGGCCTTCAGCATTTCGGGATCGTAGCGTCCTGCCAGCTTCTCTTTCATCATCGTCAGCGCATCCAGCGGAGACATGGGCTTATTGTAAGATCGTTGTGTGGTCATGGCGTCGTAAGTATCCGTGAGCGCCACGATTCGAGCAAAAGGGTGAATTTCTTGACCCCGAATCTGCTGAGGGTAACCATTGCCCTCCCAAGATTCGTGGTGTTCGAAGGCCGCCGCCTTCACGGCATCTGAAATGCCGGGGTGCTGATCAAGAATCTGCAAACCATAGGTGGCGTGCATTTTCATCTGCGCCCACTCGGCCTCATCAAGGGGGCCCTTCTTGCACAGGATGTCCAGGCTGACATTTCGTTTTCCCACATCGTGGAAAAGAGAACCCAGGCCCAGTTCTTCAAGAGTCTTTTTGTCGTAACCCAGAACTTTTCCAAGTCCCAGGGCGTAGATACTGACATCGAGCGAGTGATTGTAGGTGTAGAAATCGTGACCCGAAAGCGACAACATAAAGTGCATGCTGTCGGGGTGAGCTTCCATGAAATCGATAAATTCGGCGACGATGGGTTTCGCCTCATCCAGGGCAACATTCACGTCAGGGACTTCGAAAAGATCCTCCATGATGGCGATCGAGGACTCGCGCAAAATCTTGGCTTTTTGGGCCGGGCCCACGTTGTTGGAGTTGATCTCTTCCTTTACCCAGGCGCGGTAGATCTCTTTATCTGAATTGCGCACGAAGAACGAGGCCCCAGTATCGCGACCGTGCAGAAGCTCAATCTTACCGTCCGACAAGCGCTCCCCCTGCTTCAAGTACAAATAGTACTTGTGATCTATGAAGACATAGATATTGAACGCCGTGATCTTATCAGGGCGTATCGTCGAGAGACGGATGCGGAAGTAGGAATCGGTTTCCATGCTTGTATGTTGTCATATCGGAGGTTGATCCTTAAGGAATAAATAGGTAAAAATGAGATTCTGCATGGCCCTTCGTCTAGACAGTTCTCTTCAATATTTAAAAGGCGTCGGCCCTAAACTGGCTGAGCTTTTCTCTCGAAAGGGTCTCAATTCGGTACAGGAATTTTTTGAGTTTTTTCCACGGGCTTACGAGGATCAACGTCACGCACGTAACATTGCCTCGCTGAAGCCGGGCGAGACCGTCCGCTTAAAGGCGCAAGTGGTCAAAGTGGCGAGCATTCCCTTGGGAAAATCGAAGCGCAAGATGTACGACGTGACCCTGCGCGATGCAAGCGGCCTGATTCACGCGAAATTCTTCCGCGTGCCTTATCGGGGCTACTTCGAACGCTTCTCGCCGCTGAAAGAAGTGCGCGTCGTAGGCGAGGTCAAAGAGTACCGCGGACGCCTGGAGTTCAATCATCCCGACATTCTGGATTTAGAGGCCGAAGAGGAGCTCAAGGACGCTCTGATTCCGCTTTACGTGGAACTCGAGGGCTTGAGCACGAACAAGATCGCAAAGCTGATCCGTTTGGCCTTTTCACAAATCACCGAATGGCCCACGGAAGCCTTCCCTGAGTGGATCCTCAAGAAGTACCAGCTGCTTCCGCGCCAAGAAGCCCTGCGGGGACTGCATTTTCCAAACCCCGACCTAGGTCCTGCCTTTCTTGAGTTCAAAGCGCCCCCTCAGCGACGCATTATCTTTGAAGAGTTTTTTTGGATGGAGCTTTTTCTGGCGGCCCGAAAAGCCGGTTTGCAAAAAGAGCAGGGCCCTCGGATCGAGGCCTCGGGCGCACGTGTTCAGGCGGTGCTGAAGCGTTTGCCCTTTGCGCTGACCCGCGCTCAAACGCGTGCTTTTGAAGAAATTCGTAAAGACCTTGAGGGCCCGCACCCCATGAACCGACTGGTGCAAGGGGATGTGGGAAGTGGGAAAACACTGGTTTGTTTAATGGCGGCCGCCCAAGCGCAAGAGGGTGGTTATCAGTCCTGTTTGATGGTGCCCACCGAAATTTTGGCCGAGCAGCATTTCAAGAACGCTCAAAAGTATTTGGGCGAGGACATGAAGATTGCGCTGTTGACCGGGAAAACGAAAACCTCCGAGCGTCGTGAGATTTTCGAGGGCCTACGATCGGGGCAGGTGGATCTGGTGATCGGAACTCACGCGCTGATCGAAGATGAGGTGCAGTTCCAGAACCTGGGCCTAGTTGTCGTGGACGAACAGCATCGCTTCGGGGTCGAGCAGCGGGGGATCCTGAAGAAGAAGGGATCAAACCCCCACTTCTTGGTGATGACGGCGACTCCCATTCCGCGAACGCTCGCGATGACGGTCTACGGGGATCTGGAAGTCTCGTTGATCGATGAGCTTCCGCCAGGTCGCTCGCCGATTCAGACGCGTGTGGCCTACTCGTCGAAGCGAAGTGCCGCTTTTGATTTTATGCGCGATCAAATCAAGAAGGGTCGTCAAGCCTATGTGATTTATCCCCTGGTCGAAGAGAGCGAAAAGATGGATCTGAAGAACGCAGTTGAAGAATTCGAGAGCTTGAAATCGCTTTATCCGGATCTGCGTTTTGGGCTGTTGCACGGAAAAATGAAACCCGTGGAAAAAGACGAAATCATGGAAAGCTTTCGCCGTCACGAGATCGACGTCCTTGTTTCCACCACCGTGATCGAAGTGGGAGTGGATGTGCCGAACGCGAACATCATGATCGTTGAACACTCCGAGCGTTTTGGTCTTTCCCAGCTTCATCAGCTGCGCGGCCGTGTGGGTCGGGGCGAGCACAAAAGTTTTTGCATCCTGATGTTGGGCTACGCCGTCAGTGACGAAGCCCGCCAGCGCGTGGAGTTTATGGAAAAGACCACCGACGGATTCAAGATTGCAGAATTTGACTTGGAAATGCGCGGTCCCGGCGAATTCATGGGCACGCGCCAGTCGGGACTTACGGGCTTCAAGATGGCCCATCTGGTCCGCGACTTTCCAGTCCTCGTCGAAGCCCGCGAAGCCGCCTTCGAAGTCCTTCGCCAGGACCCCACACTTCGAAAGCCCGAGAATCGCTATTTACGCGAAGAACTTTTTAAGTCCCACGGTCCGAAAGCGCTCGCGGGGATTAGTTAAAAAACTAGTTTACTTAGTAGGGACGGCTCCTAGAGTGGTGTGGAATCTAACAGAAGGGATATCTTAAAGATCTTTAGCTGCCAATTTTTCTTTAGATGGCTGTGGAGACTTGTTCAGTGCTTCATAGTCGACGGAGCTATCATCTTCTATCTTTGAAACCAAAATAAACGTGATGTCGTACGATTTAAGAATTTCTGCGCTTTGCTTTTTAATTGCTCTAATCGTAACCGCAAGCCTTTCACTTAACTCCATGTCTTGGTAGTCACTTGAAACGACCTTTACAGTTTTTATCATCCCATCATCTTTCAGAAGGGCAATAGAATCTACCGTCAAACTTTTTGACAGTGCCAATTCTAAAACTACAAGTAGTTGCTCTGTAGCCACTTGATTACTCCTGTGTAGGCCTGTTTTCTCAATAGGGCCTCATTTCGAGAAATACGGGTCCACATATACCGATTCTGCATGTCCCATACCATCTTAATGTGCAAATAGTGATGATGGACAATTGCGTTTCGGTTAATATCATCAATCAAACTCCTGTTAGCGCTATAGTCACAAACACAGATTTCTGGAAGCGAATGACCCCATGGGTGTTCGCCATTGTAGTTTTTTGCGTAAACGGCTTTCATTCCGAGCTCAACTGCAATATGACCCATGTGTGCGACTTGGTAGTACAATCGTATGTTAAATGCCGAATTCATGAGTTCAAAGAGTTCTTTGCAGCCTCTTGCAAGAAAGATTGGGTTGCTAATCTCGATTCGAACTGGCCTGTTTTGATCACGTCTAATTATCGCCATGCTTTCTTAAAGAAATACAAAATTATTTAATATGCATATGCACTTGACTGGAGTTGAGGCTTCAGGTCGAATATAGGTGATTTGGAATACCCCAAGAATCTACAAGATTTTGACCGCCTTTTTCCCGATGACGCCAGTTGCTTGAGGTTTTTAGAGCAAGCTCGGT
>JBKDHV010000052.1:0-1273 GCA_046336915.1 Bdellovibrionales bacterium | reverse complement strand
CCCCAGCTCTTCAGGCGGTTCAAATCGTTCAGAGGGTGGAGCCCCTGATGGAGGAGAGGGATACACACGATGATATGCCTCCACTCCGCTATGACTCATCATCTGACGACGAAGATAGCCCGATGCGGACAGTGTTGACCGGGAGGACCCGAGACCCACATCTCCCGGCGCTGATCAGGGGGGATAGACCAGAGGACGATAACGTGCCACCACCACTGGTGGCGGGATCAGACTCAGACTCGGATGAGGAGGAGGTGGAGTGTGAGCATGGGGGGGAGAAGGCTCCGGGGGAAGACCGACCAGTGGTCCAACCTGCCCTACGCGAACATGACATCAGACACCTCGCCGGGACAGCAGGGAGTGAGCCCGACACCAAGGTGAAGGGGTCGACACTCCCGAGCAGAACCAGAGAGTACATAGCCGCGGCAGTACCAAGGCCTATTAGGTCCAGGGACGCTGAAGACCTGGGGGTGGGGAAGCTCACCTTCGTGACATCGACAGTAAGGGCAGAGGGGGGATCAGGAGTAACCATACCGATAGGTCTGGACTCTATGTCCTCGGTGACGACCGTGTCCAGGGCACTAGTGAAGAGGATGGGCTGGACGGAGTCACCGCTCGAGAGGGAGGAGTGGGTGTATATGGCCACGGGCCTGGAAGAGGGAGGCTCAGCCACACTACGATCCACCGTCCGGATTGAGCACGCCCTGAAAGGCAGTAATGGCATTGAGAGAGCGAGATTGTATGCCAACCACTTCGTAGTGGAGAGACCGACGTTTGACATCCTGATTGGGACAGAGACTCTAGCATCATGGAGGGCGGAACTATCTTTTCGAGATGATGTCATGACTATTCAGGGCGTTCTGAGAATGCCCACATATGACCTACCAGAGGCCGCTAAGGTGGTCGAAAGTCTAGGAGAGACGGGCACGAAGGAGTCGGTGATCTGGAGACAGTTAGCCGCAAAGACCAGGATAGCGTCTGAGACGAAGTGCTACAACTGTGTGGGGTTGTCGGTAGGACCCGAATCCAAGTGGCAGACTCTCCGGTTCCAGGGGGACCGGGAGGAGTTGAAGGGACAGACAATGTATATCCAAGTAGTGAAGGACGACTCGCCGAAGTGGGTGGACCTGGATAAGAAGGAGCGAAGGTGCCTGGATTTCCGGAAGGTCAGTGTGGGTGAGGGCCGGGTCGAGTTACAAGTCCGAAACAATGTAGACTATGCGATAGAGCTAAGCAGAGGAGATATTCAGGTCCGGGCGACTCCCACCTATAG
>JBKDHV010000051.1:0-11034 GCA_046336915.1 Bdellovibrionales bacterium | reverse complement strand
GGGACCAGATCTCGAAAGTTCCCACACGAGCCTTGAAAGTCTTCGATGTCACAGGAGCCGGCGATACGGTGATCGCCGCTTTAGCTTTGGGACTTGCGGGGGGGCTTGATCTGATCACGAGCTGCCAGCTTGCGAATTTTGCAGGTGGCGTTGTGGTCGGAAATGTCGGATGCGTCCCGTGTGAGCTTTCAGAGCTTCGGGACGCCATCGTAGGACATGAAGTTTAGATTCGAGGGAGCTGATGGGGCCTATTGGCACATCAGCTGACCGTACCACCAGTAGCAGTAGCGCTGGTAACCACCGCCCCAACCCCAGCCGCCGCCAGAGCCCCAACCGCCGCCAGAGCCCCAGCCTTGACCTGGGTAAGGATAGGGTTGGTAAGGATTGTAGCCGCCGCCCCACTGGTTTCCACCTTGGTAGCCGCCGTTGTTATAGCCGTCAGCGTACACGCACTGATTCCCGTACAGGCCGTGGCCCGCGGGGCACTGTCCCTGCTGAAGGCATCCATACTGGGAGGAGAACACATGGCCGACTTGGCACTGTTGGCCCTGTCCGTAGGTTCCCTGAATACACTGACTGCCGTAAAGTCCTTGGCCTGGAGGGCAGTGTCCCTGAGGAAGACATCCATACTGAGTATTGACTTGACCGACTTGGCACGTATTGTAGCCATAAACCTGAGCATTTTTATTGCTTGATCCGCTGGATTTTCCACAGCCTGAGAGCATCATGGCCGCGGCCAATACAAAAAGATAACTTCCGTTCTTCATCTCGAACTCCTTGTGACACCAAGGTGACTAACACAATTGATGCCAGCTCTTTTGCGAAAGACGAGCCCTGAGGGCCATTCAGGCTGAGCTGGAACCCTGATTTTGAAAGCAAGGCCCAACCTCGGAGTCGCTGTCAAAAGCTTCGACAAGACAGTGTCTCTGGCAGGGGGGGCGGGGGAGCACGAGACGGGTGCGCAGGCGAGGGGGCGGGTCTGCGTGCGAGGCGCGGGAGAGAGAGCGCGGTCCAGGAGCGAGTGAGGCGCGGGGCACGAACCCCGCGCGATCCCGTCGTCTTCGGCAAGCGAGCGGCGGGACGCGAATCCGGAACGATTCCGTCGCGCGAGCCTAGCCGCGATTCCATTGTCTCACGCGGGTAAGCGGCTGAGCTCGGTTCCGGCGTGCGAGGCTGGGCGCGAACTCGACGTGATTCCTTTGTCTCGAGCTCGTAAAGGCGCTTCGCTCACGGGCTCAAGGCGAGAGGAGCTGCTCTCAAGGGCCTCAAAGCAAGAACAACTGGTCTTAAGCACCTCGCACCAAGAGAGCGGGGAGCTTGGGGCCTTGCGCTAAGGTTTGTTTAAATCCTAAGGATCACAAAAAAAAATGCAGCTAAACGTGAAGGAATTCTTGACCTGTTTTCGCAATGTAATTATATTGCCACTTAAATGGAGCCTGTAAAACAACTCAACTTGATCCCGAAACACTCTCTGCGTTCGCTGAAAGCTCGCACCTTTGGTGGTGTCAGCCTGAAGAAACGCCGAAAGGTCGCTCGCCCCCTGCAAGCGGGTCGCATCCATCATGTCGTGTTTAAATCCTCAAAAGCCCAAGGAAAGCTCTCGTTCTACACGCATAAACAGCTCGTGCAGTCGCTCTTAAAGGAGAAATCAAAGAAGTTCTTCGTGGAGCTTCTCGATTTCGTGAATATGGGGAATCATCTACATCTGAAAGTGCGCTTTAAGGATCGAGTGCGGTTTCAGCAGTTCTTAAAGAGCTTCTCGGCCCTACTCGCAAGAAAGATCACAGGGGCCCGAAGAGGGGTGAAGTTTGGTCGCTTCTGGGATGGCCTTGTCTACACGAGAATTCTTTTAGGCTCGCTTGAAGAGCTTGGGCTCAAGGGCTACTTCGAAGCCAATCACCGTGAGCGGGAGCTCGGCTATCAGGAGCGTGAACGCTTCTTGAAACAGTTCAATCAGTTCCTCTACCGGCTCAAGCAGACCCGGGCCGCGAGCTCCCTTTGAAGCCGTCGCGGGCGATCAACTTAACTTAGAGCAGACCCGGGCCCTGAGCTCCGTTTGAAGCAGCGGTGGGCCTCGGCCGGAAGCAAACCCGGGCCGTGACCTCCGCCAGAAACAGACCCGGGCCTAACTCCCTCAGCCCAGCGCCGTCCCTCATGAAAGTCTTTCAGGTTGGGCTTTCTACTCGCCACTCGAGCCCAGGTATGCTAGCTTTCCGGTTCCGATTAAAGGGATCAAATACACATATGTCGCAGACTTCGCAGATTCTACAAGCTGAAAGAAATCGCCAGGATAAGCTCGTTCCGTGGGCGCCGGCCCAGATCACGTTTTCGGACTACCAGCAGCAGGCCCTTCCCGCTGAAGCTATCAAAACCGAGGGTCCCGTCAGTTTCTACGGACTGACGATGATGGATCTTGAAAAGTTTATTCAGCATCAGGGAAAAGAAAAGTATCGCTCGCAGCAACTCTACAAGTGGGTCTACGAAAAAAAGGTCACCGATTTTGAGCAGATGACCAACCTTTCCAAGGCCTTCCGCGCGGAGCTGAAAGAGCTCTTCACCTTTGATCTTCCCAAAGTCGTCACACACTTGAAATCGGTGGACGGCACTCAGAAATTTCTTTTCGACATGGGTGAAGGCCAGACAGTCGAAGCCGTCCTCATCCCATCAGATGATCGCCTGACTCTGTGCATTTCTTCTGAAGTCGGCTGCAATATGGCCTGCCGCTTTTGCTTCACCGGCAAGCAGAAATTGAAGCGCCGCCTGCAAGCGGACGAAATCGTCGGTCAGTTCCTTCAGGCGCAATCGCGCCTTCCTGAAGGATGGAAAATCACCAACATCGTGTTCATGGGAATGGGCGAGCCCCTGGATAACCCCGAAGCCGTTTTCAAGACCATCGAGATTTTGACAAACGATTGGGGCATCAATTTCTCTCGACGAAAAATCACAGTTTCAACTTCAGGAATTGTTCCCGAGATGTGGCGCGTGGCCGCTTCGAAAACTCGTTTAGCTGTTTCCTTGAACGGGTATAGCGACGAAAGCCGTTCTCAAGTTATGCCGATCAATAAACGTTGGAACGTTCTTGAACTTCTGAACGAATGCCGAAGGTACGCGCGAGACACTAAGGATCATGTGACATTCGAGTACGTGCTCTTGAAGGGTGTGACCGATCAGCTTGATCACGCGCGACAGCTTGTTGAGCTCACGCGCGACATTCCTTGCAAGATCAACATTATCCCTTTCAACGAACACCCCGGCAGTGGTTTCGAGCGCCCCTCCGATGAAACAGTTGCCGCTTTCCACAGTGAACTGATGCGTCTTGGAGCCCATGTGCTTTTGCGTCGCACGATGGGTCGTGACATTTTTGCGGCTTGCGGGCAATTAACAAGTGCTTACAAGGATCATCCACAGCAGATGGATATTTCCAATTCAAGACTTGGGGGAAAGCATGTCGCAGATTCTCGTCGTGGGGAGCTTGGCGTACGATAGTATCAAAACTCCGGCAGGGCAGGTCGCCAAAACCCTTGGGGGCTCCGCAAATTACTTTTCGGTGTCGGCTTCTTTATTGAGCCCGGTTCGCGTTGTCGGTGTTGTCGGCGAAGATTACGAGGCCGCTGATCGCAAAATTTTGCAGGACCGCCGAGTCGATCTTTCCGGAATGACGAAACTTCCCGGCAAGACTTTTCATTGGGAAGGCTTTTACGACGACAATTTGAACGAAGCGCAGACTTTGAAAACCGAGCTCAATGTTTTCGCCGACTTTGATCCCACACTGCCTGAAAACTACCGCGACTCTAAGTTTGTCTTCTTAGCCAACATCGATCCCCTTCTTCAGCTGAAAGTCTTGGAGCAAGTGAAGTCCCCGGTCTATACCGGTATGGACACGATGAATTTCTGGATCCAGTCGAAAAAATCGGATCTTCTCAAGGTTCTCAAGAAAGTCGACGCGCTCTTGATCAACGAGGGCGAAAGCAAAATGCTGACAGGAAAATCGAACGCCATCGCCGCTTCAAAGGAGCTTCTGAAAATGGGGCCCGAGACTGTCGTGATTAAGCGGGGCGAATACGGACTTGTTCTGAATCATCGGGACCAAGGTCTGTTCCTCTTGCCAGCTTTTCCGATCGAAGAAGTGGTCGATCCCACCGGGGCTGGAGATACCTTTGCGGGTGGTTTCTTTGGGTACTTGTCTCATGTTGGGACTCGCCCGACCTTTGGCGATTTGAAGAAGGCTTGCCTAGCTGGAAGTTGCATGGCCAGCTTTACGGTCCAAGACTTTGGTCTTAAGGGCTTGCTGAAAGTCGATGAGAAGGCCTTGAAAAACCGTCAAGACTTTTATCAAAAACATCTGATTGTCGGGTCATAAGTCTTCAGAAATCTTAGATAAAACCCGATCTAAGATGTGATGGCCAAGCCGAAGAAAAAAAAGGTTGAAATTGAAGAGAACGAGTTTCTCAAGGGATTGATCGATGAAGTGAAATCCTTTGAGGAAAACTCTGTTGTCGATTCGGATGAAGAGTCTTCGGCTGACGAGGCTGCCAGCGTAGGAATTAAAATCCATCACGAAGAAAAAGAAAAACGAGCGCTAGGCGTCTTCGAGCAGACGCGCTCACGAGTCTCCTCGCCACAAGTCAAAATTCCCGAAGATCATGAAATGCCCACGGTTTTTCGCGGCATGAAAGACGTGATGAAGAATCAACCTAAGGTGGATCTTCATCAGGATTCTGAAAAAGAGGAACCAGTCCAAGAAAAAGTGGTCAGCGAAAAGTCAAAGGCTCCGAAATTTCCTCCTCCAATCGATAGTCCTGTCATGCCCAAAGTTGCACCTGTCGTCGATGCTGCCGAGGAAATTCCTGACGAACCCGTCCTGGCTGAGGACCTTCCAAATGTTCCTGTGGCGCAGTCTCAGATCAGCTCGTCCATAGGCCCCAATGAAAAAACTCAATTGACCGCGGATGCAAGCGCACAGGTTGTTCCTCCGCAGATGGAGAACTCTCGCACGATTGCTGTTGAGGGCGCCCGTGGCGGAGCCGCTCAGCGATTCTCCGGCCCTGACAGAGTGGTGGCGGGCTCTCTTAAGGGAACTCGCAGTGGCCAGGTCTACACCTCGTTGGATGCCAGCCTGGCGCAGGCTGAAACTTTGAAGATGGCCCAGGATCGAATTCACGAGCTTGAAACAGAGTGTGATCATCTTCGGCGTGAAAATGAGCAGTTGGCTTCGGCCAGTGAAGTGGTCACTCGTCGGCTTGAAGAGATTCAGGTGCGTTTGAATAAGCTGCAAAAGCAGCGATCTGAATTGGCGGAACAGGCCAAGAGTGAGCAGCTCATTCTTAAGGGACATCTTCAGTACAAGGACTCTGAGCTAGCTAAAGCCAAACTCAAAATTGAGGATCTCGAGTCACGATTGAAATCTGACTTCCGAAAGATTCGCGTTCGCGAGCGCGAGCTCGAAAATCGACTTGAGCTTGTCCGTGCCGAGAAGCAAGCTTTGATGCGTTCCAAAGACGAAAAAATCTTGGACCTCCAGCGTAAGCTTGATCAATTTAAATCTGAACTTGATCTCTATAGGACGAAGGTTCAAGATCTCAACAAATCGATGGAAGAGCAGCAAGAGCAAATGAAGAAAACGGTTCGTGCCTTGCGCGTGGCTCTGTCGAATCTTGAGCAGGATGAACTCTCGAAGATTCTTGCAGAGGGGTCCGAGACTGGTTTGCCTTCCGAGGGAGCCAGTGAATCCGAAGGGGCCCGCCCTGAGAATCTTACGACCTCGCAATCCGATGATGATGATTCGACAAAGCAAGACGTCGGTTAACCTGAACCGTCGCGTCCTAGGAGAGTAGTGTTGTGAGCCGCCGAATAAAACTGATCATCAGCGATTTGCACTTGGGAAAAGGTCGTCTGTTGGCGGACGGTGCAAACAATCATTTGGAAGAGTTTTACTTCAGCGAAAAACTTGTCGAGTTTATTCACTACTATTCGACAGGCGCCTATCGTGACGCGGAAGTTGAGCTGATTCTGAACGGTGACTTTTTCAATTTTCTTCAGGTGGATTATCGGGGCCACTTCCTGACCGTCATTACGGAAGGTGTCGCACTTGAGGTACTAAAGTCCATGATTCAGGGCCATGAGAACGTTTTCCGTGCGATGAAGGAATTCGCGGCTCAGCCTGGAAACTCGATCACTTATGTCGTCGGGAATCATGATCAGGCCATGATGTGGCCCGCATGTCGCGCCTATCTGAATCAGATGGTCGGGACCTCCGTTCGTTACAAAAATATTGTTTATTTCTTTGATGGCGTTCATATCGAGCACGGTCATATGCACGAGGCCGCGAATCGTTTAGATCCCAAACGTTTTTTTCTGAAGAAAGATCTTCCCGAGCCGATTCTGAATTTGCCGTTTGGATCCCACTTTTTTGTCGAACTCGTTTTAAAAATTAAGGAGAAGTATCCCCATGTGGATAAGATTCGTCCTTTCTCGAAAATGCTTCGCTGGGCCTTCTTCAACGAAACCATTTTGATTCTTTCGTCTTTTGCAAAACTGTTTTTATTCGCTATGAGGACCCTTTTTAAGAAAGACCCTCGACGAAACTGGTCCCTGCGAAACTTGATAAAAATTGCGGTCGAGAGTGCCATCTTTCTGGACCTGAGTGAGTCGGCGCGTAAAATTTTGCGCGACGAGAGGGTTCACACGGTTGTGTTTGGACACACCCATGTGTACCAGTATCGACAGTGGGGACGAGATAAAGAGTATTTTAATACGGGAACGTGGACAGAACTCACATCCTTGGATATTGTCTCTTTGGGTAAAATTACCAAGCTGACTTACGTTCTGATCGAATATCCTGAAGATGGCGGACGACCTCGAGGCCGACTGAAAGAGTGGCGGGGATACCACCGAATCGAAGAGGATGTCGCAGTCTCGTAGGGCGTTTGGACAAAGCCCAGATCGCGAGGGTTTTCATGTTCGAACTTCAAGCGCCTACTTTGACCATCAGTTCCTCTGATCTTAAAAGGTGTGATGAAGCGCTTCAGATAGTCTTGAAGAATAAGAATCTTGGATTTGTTCAGCTGCCCGAGCGCGAACATCTTTGGCAAGCTTGTGAAAAACTCGCTTATGAATGGCGCAAGAAAGTTCACCATTACGTTGTCGTCGGTATTGGTGGAAGTTCCTTAGGGCCACAGGTCATCAGCGAAGTCTTTGGATCCTCTCAATTCACTTACATCGACAGCGTGGATCCGATTCACTTCTACCGGCAACTGGAGAATCTCCGAAGTTGGGATGAAACGGGTTGGATTGTGACTTCCAAGAGCGGCACGACGATGGAAACTCTCTGCGCTCTTGAAATGATCTTGCAGTATGGCCGAAACCGCTACGGAACCGAGAGCCTGCGCCATTGCACTGTCATCACTGAAGATGCCGACAATCCTTTGGCCAATTGGGCTCGCGAACACAGAACCGATCTGCTTGAGATTCCGAAGGACGTGGGCGGCCGTTACTCTGTGCTATCAGCAGTTGGAATGTTTCCTGCGGCCCTTGCGGGACTTCGTCTGGAAGAGATTCGCAAAGGCGCGCAAGAGGCTCTTCAGAATCGGACTCTTGTTAGCGAACTGATCGCGCACACGCTAAAAAGTTTTGAACGTGAGGAGTGGATCACGGTTTTTTGGATCTACAATTCTCGAGGACTGTCTTTAGGTCGCTGGATTCAGCAGCTTTGGGCCGAGTCTCTTGGAAAAAAAGTGGATCGCCAGGGGAAGCGGGCCCCGCGCGTGAGCACTCCGATGGCCGCCGTAGGCCCCGCGGATCAACACTCTGTTCTGCAGCAGATGATGGAGGGGGCTCCTGATAAGTTCCATTGGTTCTTTCGTTTCAGCGACGCCGAGTCCGACACGAAGCTTCTGGAAGAACCGAGCATAAGCTCCATGTCGTGGTTAAAGGGCCACTCGATGGGAGCCCTTCTACGAGCTGAGGGTGAGGCGACGCAAAAAGCTCTGATCGAGGAGGGGCGTCATACGCTCACGCTCCAGGTCAAGAGTCTGGATGAAGAAGGACTTGGCTTCTTTTTTATGATGATGGAACTCGTGGTGGCGGGAGTTGCCGAAACCTTGAACATTAACGCTTTTGATCAACCCGGCGTCGAGCTGGGCAAAAGACTGGCTCGACAACAATTTATGTCTCGTGGTTGAGTCCCTGTTGAGCTTCCTTTACACTGATTGCCATGACCGCTGCAAATAACAACGACTCATCAGATCCAACAGAAAGAACCGAAAAAACCATCGTCGCCAGTGAAACCACACTGAATCGTAAAATGGCGTCGTCGGCTGTTGGCTCTCCCGTGCTCGTCGTCTTGATCGGCCCTTCCGGATATCAAGGTAAACAATGGTCTCTTCAAGATGGTTTCATTGTCGGTCGTGCCGTTGAGTCACAGATTTTTATCGATGACGGAAGTGTGAGCCGTTCTCACGCGAAGATCGAGTTCCGCGGAAATGAAGTTGTCATTTTAGATTTAGGATCAACAAACAAAACCATCGTCAATGGTGTTGCGCTGGCGCCGCTAGCTCCCCAGATCCTGAAGAATAACGATCAGGTCAAAACGGGAAATGTTGTCTTCAAATTCTTGGACAAAGGAAATATCGAAGCCTACGCGCAAAAGGAACTTTTCGAAAAGGCCACTCGCGATGCTTTGACCGGTGCCTATTCAAAAGGGGCTTTGATTGAGCGGGGCCCCGAGGTGATGAAACGCTCCGAGACGCTCGGTGAACCCTTGAGCGTGATTGTTTTTGACATCGATCACTTCAAAAAAATCAACGATACCTACGGTCACCCCGGTGGCGACGCGGTTCTTCGTGAGCTCAGTCGCATCATCTCGACCCGACTGGTGCGAGCGAACGATTTCTTCGCTCGTTACGGTGGGGAAGAGTTCGTTCTTATTCTTGTCGGCACACCCATCAGTGCCGCGATCGATATTGCGGAACGTATTCGTAAAACTATTCAAGATAGCGAATTTATTTTCGAATCTAAAAAAATCGCCGTGAATGTCTCGGTTGGCGTGGCCTCACGTAAACCTGACGAGACTTCGTGGGATGGTCTCTTCGATCGTGCCGATAAGGCGCTCTATCAATCGAAACAAAACGGACGCAATCGGGTGACGATTAGCCCGTAGGCTTCGGAGTTCCCCGCTCCAATGTCCCGGTGCTTTGCACGGTTTTTGAACTCCTGTTCTGCATGGCAGTTTTGAAGCACCAGAAAAATGCACGGCGGGTCCCTTTGCGTCCCATACTGAACAGCTGTCGAGCAATTTTGCGCTCGTCTCATTTTGGGACAAAGCGTGGAAGCTTTGTTTTGGCCTTTTTCCTTGCCTTCTTGCTGGCTCTGTCGTCCCCAGCGCAAGACAGCTGCAAGTCCGTACTTTCAGCGGCGGGGCCCGAAGCGGGTGTGCGAACCGAGATTACGGATCTCGACTCCTTTGGCAAAGCGATGAGCGAAGGGCTCTTGCTACGACCTGAGCAGGCGGATCTTTTTGAAGTGTATCGCCAAGTCTTTTTCGGTGATTCCAATGTCGGTGTTGGTGGTAAAAACCTGAAATCTGTGAACGATATTCTTCAGAAATACCCCGGGCTCGAAAAGCCCCTGTTCCCAGAATTTCTCATCTCCTCGATTGAGAAGGTCTATGAAACTCCCGAGCCTCTGGCAAAGTTTATCAAATCCCAGCTCGCGACCGCGGGACAGGTCCGAAGCAATCTCTTTCAGATCGAAGCCAACCTTGGCTACTGGAAGAAGCTTTTGGATTATCAAGATCCCGCCCTGCCCCAGGGCCTTACAAAGGATCAACAGAAACAGTTTCAAAAGCGCAGTCAGGCCAGATTCCTAAGCTATCTGAATCGCATCATCAGTAAAACTAACCGTGAGCTGTTAGCAGATCTGAAAAGTGAGGGCATCTCTTATAGCGAGAAAACCAAGGCCCTCTTTAAAACCCTTCACGTGCTTGAGTCCTGGATGAGTCAAAAACAAAGAAACACCCAGGCCCTGCGCCAAGCCCTGGTGGATTTAGTCTACACAGTGGGCTACGGGAACCGAGCCACAGTGGCGTTGATGAAAAGCCCAAATGCGATGGATAAGATTCAAGGGCTCACTCAGCTGTGGAGTGAGGCCGATGGGCTTGCCGAAGATCTGGGCTACAAGAATCACTTCGCCGAGCTTAAAGAAAAAACAAGAATCGATTTTCCCACAGGGCTCTCGAAGAATGAGGACCCGGTGGACTTGATTAAAAAGTTCGAGCAGCAGGTGCTCCAGTCCCCCTTTACCACGAAACCTTCGAGCTCCATCCGCGTGCGCTCGCTCTCGATTCAGGAATCCCCTTTTCGATCCTGCCTGGGGCAAGACTGCTCCACCCGCACTTACTTCGATAAGGCGCTTGATCCGAATTATATTTACTTTACCATGACGGATTCGAATCATCGCTCAAACGGGCATGCCACCGTGGTTCTGGGCACGGCCAGCCGTGCTCACTCCGGCACATCTGAGAAAGTGGCCTTTCTGGATAAACTTCAGAACATTCCCACACAAAGAATCGAGCCCTTTCTTGCGGCGATCGATCAATCCCTCAAGACTCAAGGCTATCGCCTGGCCCTTCCAATGGATCTGGGAAAGTACGTAAGTGGCCATGGGGGTTTATCAAACATGGATGTGATTACCGACTATGTGCAGATGCACACAATGCCAAGGCTTAACCAGGTTCTTTCGGCCTTCACGCCCCATCCGCATTCCTATCGGTTTAAGAATTCTTACTCGCGCGCGGACCAACGACTGGAGGTACGTTTATTTGAACCGTCCCCTTCCAGCGCGGATGTTATGATTCGCCAAGGCGAGCGTCGAGCACCTTATCCAGCGCCCGAGACTTTAAGTAGAGCGAGTTCGGAGTTCAGCAGCATTTTTGCTCTGAGAGCTTGATTATTTTTTGAGATCTTTCATTCTGTTTGGGTGAAATCACCACCAATTTTTCAGAGGAAGAATCATGATAGACTCCCGTCAGATCGGTTT
>JBKDHV010000050.1:0-24552 GCA_046336915.1 Bdellovibrionales bacterium | reverse complement strand
ACTACTCAAACTTTCCAGACAACTACATCAACTATTCTCACTATCGTTATGATGGCGATCTCGAAGCCCGAAAGGACTCCAAAGTCTTTGAGCTCATGAAAGAGTTCACTGGAAAATCTGAATACTGGAAAGATAAAACATATTTCTCGATGGACGCATTCTACACCAAAGAGCAAAGCCAAGAGCTACTTGAGATGTTCAAAGCAGTCAGGACAAAGGCAAAAGAATTTGCAAATGAAAATGCAAAAAAGAAATCAATTGATGGTCTCAAGTTCCGACGGATGAAGTTCTACGACATGACTTTTGCGATCTTACTCGTCTTCATGGTGACCCTAGGGATTTCAAACAAGTCACACGCTGGTGGAAATGATCCTGTACTTGCCCTTTTCAAAACAAATCCAGTAGCTGCTGTCAATTTTTTGAATGTTGCCCGCTTTGCAGGTGGTGGAAATGATCCTACTGCTATGATGTTTACTATAAATCCGGAACTGTACGCAGCCACAATAGCCTCTGCTCCTGGAAATCCTGGTGGCGGTGGTCACGATCCCAATAAAACAAGAGACCCAGTTGGCGGCGGTGGTCATGATCCATCCGATCCACCCACGGCAGGCGTTGCATGCGTACTTGAATATGAAGGCCAGTATCTCGCACTCAATTCAAAAAGAACCTGTAAACTCAAAAAGTTAATGGACTTCATGAACTCGTGCGGGAGCAGTGAGCATCCTACTTGTATGGAAGTTGAGCATCAAACCGATCTTCTGATTCAAAGGCTTCAGACAGAAAGTAACTCTGCTGAATGAAGGCTCTCACTAAGGCTCAGGTTGTAACAGGACTGAGAGGATTTGCTGCGATGGTTTTTACTATTGCGGCTTCTCCAGTTCTTCACGAAGCTGGTGTCAGCTTCCAAGTTATCTCGCTGGGCTTTGGTTTTTTGTATTCGATTCTTGCGATTGCCGAAATTCCAACGGGAGTTTGGGCCGATCTTTTTGGCGCACGAAAGTCTGCAATCTTCGGTGGCGCCTTACAGACTTTCTCGCTTATCGTTTTAGGGCTAAGCACTTCAGAAACCTGGCAAGTCCTTTCTGGATTTGCACTCTACGGCCTCGGCTCCAGTTTTGTTTCAGGAGCACTGTCAGCTCTACTATTTGGAATTAACAAAGAACAAGATGGCGACAATTTTAATTCGAATCGATATTTCTCGATGACAGAGAAAGCTGCGGTCGCAAGCTACATCTTAGCCAGCATTTCAGTTGGATTTTTAACAGCATGGATAGGAAAAGGCTCATTCATTTTTGCCGGAGCATTTTACTTACTCGCAGCTGTGTTTATTGGAGTTCTGATCCACGAACTACCTCCGGAGCGAGAATTTCATTCCGCAAGAAAAGAATTTGCAATTCGCATTCGTGAGGGACTTTCCGCTATTGGAAACTCAATCCAACTTAAAGCCCTACTGCCGATCAGAATACTACATCAAGTGGAAACAATTCTAGGTGTACTTTGGCTGCCTTGGATTCAACAACTTGGCGGCGGCGATGCGAGATGGTTTTCGGCTCTTGCAACGGGATCATATTTACTTCGATATGGTGTGAATCACTACTTTTCTGACAAGGTGCGACCAACATCCTACATGCCACGAATTGCTTATTCATTGGCATGTATGGCTATTGGATCTTTGGTTTGCATATTTGCTGAAAATGTATGGGTAGCACTGTTCGGCGTTTGGACAATGGCTGGTGCTCGAGGTGCTTTTCTTCCAGCCGTCCAAGCGATTCAGCACGAGGAGCTTCCGGAGAGAGTTAGGACAACGGGATTATCTGTGATGAATTTTTCTACTGAGGCGATCTTTGCAGTTAGTTACTTTGTATCTGCTGCGTTTATCAATCAGCTGTCGGTGCAGGTGGCTTGGGGAATTTCTGCGGGGTGTTTTGTGATTGCAGCCGTTATCTTGATATCCACAATTAAGAAAAACAATCCCTCGATTTTAAAAAGTGAAGGATAATACATGCTTTATTTTAAACCCTTCGAACAAATTCAGGTAGCTGACATTGAACAACTGAAATCAGATGAGATTACAGAAGGAAAATACTTAGAATTCAAACAAGATGTTCCTCGTGATTCAAAAGCCTTTCTTGAAACGGTGGTTGCCTTCGCTAACTCACTTGGTGGGGTAATCGTATATGGAGCAAAAGAATTGAGGGTGGGAAATGAAAAAACTGGTAAAATCGAAGACATTTGTGGAATCGAAAGTGCAACAATTGACTCAACAAAAGCTCGCTTAGAAAACTATCTCCGCGATCAGGTTCAACCACGTCTCGATTGCAGAATTAAGGAACTGAATCTGCCGAACGGAAAGTGCGTATTAATCGTAAAGGTCAACAAAGGGTGGCATGGGCCATACTACTTTAGAAATCAGGGTATTGGTTTATTATTCTATAGAAGAGCAGAGTCCCAAAATATTTTGATGGATCATACAGAGATCAAGTCTTCATTTCTGAGCAGTGATACAACACGAGATCGTTTATTCAAATTTTCAGAGAAGCGCACTCAAGAAATAATTACTCAACAAGTTCCCTTTAAACTTGAGGGCGAAAAATTACTTATCGTTCATGTTTTACCGTTAGATAGTTTTCGAGAAGAAACCTTTTTCTCTCATGAACGTATTGATCCACTCATTGCTAGCGTTGGCCCAATCTCTAGCAGTGGTTATTCTGCTCGTCCAAATATTGATGGCATCTTCCAATATTGGAGCTGACCAGCCGGGAGTTTTGCTACCACTTACTGTGTTAATAAATCCTGCGCAACAAGTTTGAGCGTTGGTTGAAAAGTTTGCGGAGCTGGCGGTTTTCCACCCAAAGAACTGTGCGGCCTTTTCGTGTTGTAATGGATTCTCCAGCGTTCGATCACAATCTTTGCCTCCAAAAGCGAATAAAAAATCTCTCCGTTTAGAAGCTCGTATCTCATCTTGCCATTGAAGCTTTCGCAGTAGCCGTTTTCCCATGGACTTCCAGGCTGAATGAACAGCGGTTGAACTTCAAGAACTTTGATCCATGCAACTAACTTTTTAGCGATAAACTCAGGACCATTATCGGACCTGATGTGCTTCGGTATCCCATGTTTCAAAAATAGATCAGCAAGGATCAAAATCACATCCTGTGATCTGATTCTTCGGGCAACGTGTGCAGCTAAGCATTCTCGCGTGTGTTCATCGATGATGTTCAAGATTTTAAATGTCCTTCCATCGCGGGTTTGCTCATGAACAAAATCGTAAGACCAAACGTGATTTTTATACTCAGGCCTAAGTCGCACCAATGAACCATCCGCTAACCAAAGCCTTGATCGCTTCGGTTGCCTCTGCGGAACCTTTAGTCCTTCGCGGCGCCAAATAGAATAAACCCTGTCTTTCCCCACTGCGAATCCCTCTTCGTTTAAAAGATCTGTTACTTTGCGATAGCCATATCGGCCATACTCCGAGGCAAGACCCACAACACGACTCTCAAGCTTTTCTTGCTCTGGATTTAGTACGGCCACGTATCGCTGCGTGCTTCTGATTTGTCCGACTGTTTTACAAGCCCGACGTTCGCTGATCTTCAGCTCCCGCATCACCATTTGAACCGCATCCTTGCGCTTCGCCGGGCTTAGAAGTTTCCCTTGGCAACTTCTTTCAGAATCAAATTATCAATCGCCTGATCTGCGACAATTTTCTTCAGACGCAGGTTTTCCTGCTCAAGCTCTTTTAGGCGTTTTGCCTGATCGACGCGCATGCCGCCGAACTCGGACTTCCACCTGGATAATGTTATCGGTGTAACGCCTACTTTTTTAGCAGCTTCAGCCTGGGACAAGCCCTTGCTTTGCTCAAGCTCAGCCGTGCGTAAATGCTGGATGATTTCTTCTGGGGTATATTTCTTTCGTGCCATTGACGGGTCCTTTCATGGTCCTGATCATATCACAGATCCTGGACCGGTTTAAGCCCGGCAGGTCAATTGGAGGGAGAATTTTGTAAGGATCTTTAACTTCGCCTTTGTCATCAAGCTGAACCCATGTCCATTCTTTAAAGTTTTTGCTGCGAATGCCATTTTCATTACCGTAGATCGGCACTGAATACTTTGCCTTAAGGAAAGTCGAACTATTAAGAATTGCGGGGAGGACTTTCTTTATTGAATTAGAACCCTTCATCTTAGGATGATAAAAGTACTTTTTGACCAACTCACATAGATCGACCATGCTCCGAGCGCCAATTTGTACTCCGTTGCTGTTCTCAAAAGTGGTGATACTCTCAATAAATGAGAGGAGAGAATCTTTGTCCGAAACCTTCTCTGAGGTGAACAATAGTTGATGCTTTATTTGATTCAAAACAGTATTTTCGTGAGCTGCAAATCTGAAAATTGTCCCATTGTCTTTATTGAGGGAGTTTCTCAATGCCCGAACAAAATCAAAATTCGGAAACCGTCCAGGCTCCGTGCAAATAAATTCGTCAGCATGTTCAATTCGACCATCTTTATGTACAATGTGGTGTGAAAACTGAAACGCGATTTGCTCATAGGGTTTTCGACCTCTATGAAACGGAATGGCTGCCATAGTTGTTTCAAAATCAATGAAGTGAAGGGGGAAAATCCAAGTAGACATTTCATCTGACAAAGCTTCGTGATCGAGGTAAGCAGCGCTACTTTTACCCAGAACACTCTCTACCTGTATCCATTGTCTTTCAGAGTTGGTTAGTCCGGGCTCACTTCCGGTAGTTGGAGCGATATCAGCTTCCTCAAGCTGATCGACAAACAGTTTTCCTGCTTCGATCAATTTTCCAGATTTTCGAAAGTTCCAAATCTCAAATACAAAATCGCGTTGAAAATCATCGCTTGAAAGTCCATGTATATGACTCCAGCACTTTTCAAAGCCGCTTTCAAAGCCACTTTCTTTCATTTCTTTATTAATTCTGAATTCACATCCCTTACATTGACTGCTCACTTCTGGGATAACGAATTCTCGCTCAGCACATACACGCGAAAGAAAGTTTACTAGTTCGATAAAAGAAAACGACCGTCCTAGCTTTTTATATTGAGCCTCATGAAGTATCTTTACTTGTTCATCTACACAAACTTGCGCCAACAGCTGTACCCCAAGATCAGCTCTCTTTACTCCAGGCAAGGGCTGTGAGCTAACCCGTGAACTAGAGTCCTTAAACAAGATAAATTTTTGATTCAAACCATCGACGGTGGCTATTGCGGTTTTGTCTGCAAGCATAAGACTGGAGGTAACTTGGAATTTTGGATATGCCATTTTGATGACATGAGCCTGGAATGCGACGTCCAAAAGGTAAGGCTCCCACTCGCTGTTTATTTCGGGCTTATTTTTTTTAACGCTTGTTTTTGTGTAGAATGGATTGCTTTCGGTCGGATCAAAGCTCTTAGCTTTTACTTCAATTAGATTAATTGAATTTCCAACTTTTACGAGAATGTCAGATCTGATGAAGAGGTTTTCAAACTGAATGGCAGCTTCATAAATAACTACGGAATCTTGTCTCAAGAGCTCAGCTGTATCTCTTAACGCTTCAACCTTATCGAGAGTGGCAATTTCGTGACCGCCTTCAAAATAGATTTTCGCAAGCTCGCCAACCTGAAAGCCACCTTCAGCTAACGCTTTTAGAAAAGCATTCTCGGAGTTTGAATTTCCATACCTTTTGTCATCGAGATAATAAAGTTTCGTCGGGCACTCATTGCCAATTTTAAAGCGCGATTTTGTAAGAAAACGTGAAACCATCAGATCACCTAAACTTAGAAAACTTATCGGCTTTTTTAATTTTTATCTTAATTTTAGACGATCAAAGCGGAGACAAAGCCAAATTTGACTTGACGCATTATGAGGCGCGCCTTTTCATATCCTTTTGACTGGATGTTTACATTGTTTTACATCGTGCGACCAGAGGTGACGCTAAAATGTCTAGGACCCGAGCTATTAGATTTTCTAACGAAGAGGAACGCCAGATTGACGAGTTCCTGAAATCGAATCCGTTTTTCGATTTCTCTACTATGGGCCGAATGGCAATTCTCTCGTTCATAAAAGACCCTAAAATTACCGTGAAACCGATAAAGGTACCCAGACCGTCATCAGAATCTGCAAGGAGAAATCATGAACAACCTGAACAATAATGGACAAAATGTCGGTGAAATTGTTCCCTTCCCCGGTAATTATAGACCACCTCTCATCATTGACGAAAAATCTATCGAACCTGCGACACCAGTTTATGATCGAATGATTGCTGACGCCGAGAAATTGGACAAGACTTCCAAGTTCAAATCTGAATTCGACTACACCACTTATAAAAATTTGGAACTTCGTTATAAGGATCGACCTATCAACGGCGGCGTCGTAATGAAAACAGTTTTTCGACTGGCGAACTCCCACGGCACCTGCCAGCAATGTCTGTATTCATTTGAAATCGACACCTACGGTAGAGGTTGCATCCACGACTGTGCATATTGCTACGCGAAAGCAGAACTTACTGTGCATGGCATGTGGAACAATCCAATTCCAGTCCCAGTAGATCTAAATGAAATTCGTAAGCAATTTTACGTTGCGTTCGAAACTGATAGAAAAGGTAAGTGGGCCGACCTCCTTCGTCGACGCATTCCACTTCGTATCGGTTCAATGAGTGACTCCTTCATGTGGAGTGATCAGAAATACAAAGTTACTCAAGAGCTTCTCCGCATTTTAAAGTTTTATAACTATCCTTATGTTGTCTTTACTCGTTCTGACTTGATTGCGACTGATGATTACATTTCGCTTCTCGACCCAAAACTATCGTCGATACAATTTAGCATATCTTCGATCAATGATGACTTAGTTAAGAAGATGGAGCCTGGTGCGCCTTCGGCGACAAGAAGGCTTAAGGCTCTAAAAAAACTAGGCGAAGCAGGATTTTGGACGACAGTGCGGGTGAATCCTCTGTTCCCGATTCATCCCGATGGATATTTTACTGACCCAGACTTCAAGTGGGATGGCGTTCCACCAAAATTCGATTATTCATCCTTCGATATTATAGATGCAATTGCAGATCATGGGGTTCCATCAGTCCTGACAGGCTTCGGCCGCTTCAGTAGACTATCTTTGAATGCAATTGAGCGAACTACAGGATTCAATCTTCGACAAATGTACCGACGAGATGGTGACGAGAAATCCTGGAGAGACTTCCATTTTTCAGACAAAGAGATCCGCTATTACTATGACCAGCTTCGCCAGCGCAGTATCAAGAGGGGAATGGAGTTCAGCACTTGTTACATTGGAAATGGTGAAACCCACTTTTGGAAGGATCAGGATCTTTGGTCGAACAAAAAAGATTGCTGTAATATCAAAGATCGGGTCGCAGCATTCAAAACTGATGCACGTGAAATACCTTTCGAGACACGACTCAAGTTTACAAATCATAAAGATACGGTTTCAACTTCTGACCGTCTTCATGAACCTCTTGGTCCAACTAGAAAAAACACACGTAAAAAAACAACAGTTAGTATCGAGACGCCACCACTGTGAAGCTCTCCCTCCCAGCATTGAACATTCAGCATCCTATCTCCCAGCTTATTTTGAGCGGAGAGAAAACCGTAGAGACTCGTACATATAAAATGCCAGATCAATACGCAGGGGAAGAAGTCTTCTTAATCGAAACGCCAGGAAAGCATGGTAAATTCAAGGCACGTGCTATCGCTCGAATTACATTTGGTGAATCATTTGAATATGGTTCAAAAAAATCTTTTTACGCCGATATCAAACGTCATCGTGTCGAACCCGGCTCCACATGGGAATGGAAAGACAAAAAAAAATGGGGCTGGCCAATCGTAAATGTTAAACGCCTCAAGACGCCAGTAGAAATCAAGGAGACAAGAGGAATTGTTTTTACTAAATCAATTTCGGTTGACGTTTAAGCTGCCTTGCCGCGAAAAGCTGCTATTACTTCGGCGCTCTCGGTATCAAATATTTCAAGGCTGCCAATATCTTTGATCGAAACGCTAAATATACTCGCAGCGTATCGCTCGAACTCCAACCTGTCTGACAATTTATAATTTTTCGAACTCATTTTTTTGTACCAAGAAACAAGAGCCTTTTCATCCTCATCCGAAATCTCAGCAGGAAAATCTGCATCGTTTAATTGAGAAGCATTAATTGCCAAGTATCCACCCGCAAGATGTTTTGCTTCAAATTTCAAACGAAACAAATATGTAAAAGCTAATGAGTTCAATGCCGCAGCAATTGCTTGAAATTTATAGTTACACTTTTTGATCGAAAAAACACCGACTCCTACAGCCAAAGGAGTGGAAGAATACGTTGCTCGAATCTCTTTAGTCATACCAGCTATAACAACCTTCTCAGATTCGAATAATGACCTTTTTCCTTTTGAGATTTCCTTGTGTGCAACATTCATATATGGCTCAGAGAAATCATGTTTCATATAGCGAACATTTCCAAATGCAATACTTGCCTTCGAAATGCTTCCGCTTACAACAAATGGAACATGAACACCTGGAGTTCTAGGTTTGCCGTCACTTAATGCTTTAAGAGCAGCTTGTGCGCCAAAGCCCGTAAGACCACCTTCAATTACACAAATTTCTGATAGAGTAGTCATTCCTTTGCGTGACTTTTTCATTTGTGCAGACCAAACATTCCCACTTACTTTTCTAATTTCTTCGTTGATGATTTCTGTTTTGAAAGTAGCAAAATCCTTGCTCGTCACAGCTGCTTCAGCAGATTCCAGCTTAAATGACACGCTATCCGTGCGGTCCTTAGATGTTTTAAAAATATACATATGCGGATAGACGCCAACACCCTTGAACACATCAAGATGAGAAATGTCTATCACCTCAATACTGTGAGAAGCAGTCTCTGCAAGTTTACGTGCCTCATCTGCATAGTCTGCAACCATCAATTTGTTTGGCAAAACAAACGATGTTGTTCCATCAGGTTTGAGGAAATAATTGAGTGATTTTTCAATGAACGGTATGTATAGGTCAAAACAGCCTTTGCAGGTTTTGTAATCACCGCTCTCAGTGAGATACTCTTTCAACGGTTTGTCAGATTTTGAAAGAACTCGAGTATTCACATAAGGTGGGTTCCCGATTACTAAATCGAATGAGTTTTTGAACTCTTTGATACTTGTGTCCCTTAGGCTATCTGCGCACTTAATATTTTTATCAAGGTCAGGAAGCTTTGTATCTTTTTGCATTACAGTCAGAAATACAGATAACTTCGTCAACGCTACAGCTACTTCATTTCGGTCTATACCGAAAACTGATGTCTTAGCCACTACACCGCGCAGATTTTCTAAAGTTTCGTTTTCACCCTCATGTGCCTCGGCAGCTTTTTTAGAAAGAGCACGGATAGCTCCGACAATAAAGTGTCCCGATCCACAAGCAGGATCTAGGACGCGCATTTTTTCCGTTTCACAGTTTTCTGGGATTGATCTCTCCAATAAATAGTCTACAACGTAATCTGGAGTATAATATGCTCCGGAATCTTTTCGATCCGTGGCGCCTTCCAAAATGACCGTCTTCTTTGATGTAAGATGTGGTTTGAATTCTAGAAGAGACTCAAATATTCCTCCAAGATGTTCCGGCGAAATTCTCTTGTAATCGACAAAAAGTTTTTTCTTCTCTTTGTCAGACTCACAAGCTAACTCAAGAACTAAGTCGTTCATCACATCGTCAGGAAGTTCTGCTTTGTTGAAGATTGCTTTATCACAATTTGCGTAGGCATTTGACTTGAATCCAACAAGACCAAACTCTGTGCTTCCACTGTCTAAAACGGCAAATAGCTTCTGCAAACGTGTATGAGTGTCTGATGATTTCGGCGACCATTCCTCTCCCTCAGACCATTTCTCACGAAGCTCAAAGGCAGTCTTTCGAAGCGAGATCCCGTGGTACTTAGAATTTAAGGAAATATCCAGGACACCTCTGGATTCAGCAGCCAAAACAAATATCAGTCGAAAACATTGATACAGTGAAAGCTTGTAAGCCTCCATTAGTTCAATTTTTGGATCTGCATTCATGATCGCACCTGCAAGGCGAGGTGCTTGGTGAATAATCTTAGTTCGTAAGCTATTGCTGACTCGTACAGCGTAGGAGTCGCTTTCTTTTAAAACTACATCCAAAAAACATCGGCCATCTACTTTTTGAAATGCTTTATTTCGAAAGAAATAGAAGAAGTGTCTCAGTCGGTCATGCTTACCCTTGCTGAGACACATGCGCTCAAGATCAATTTCGAAGTATTTCATCGAACGGTCCTGACAGTTTCGATAATACAGACGCCATTGTCGTCCATTAGTAATGATGCCCCAATCTTTAACTGTAGCATCAAGGTATCTGACAATTTGAGACGATGGACAGTTTTGTGGTCCACCGTCAGCGTCTAAATCGATTTTCCATTGTTTTGCGTCTGCAACAGAGATTGCTTTGTGCCAATATTTATCTTCGTCACGCTCTTTCGATTTTAATGCTGAATCAAAAGCTTTGTCGTCGAAGAAAAGTGTATAATCTGGGCGACTTCCTTTGCCTGCATGAGCTACTGTTTCTTGAACGTCGTATTGGAAACCCAACGCTTCCAGAATCGGCTTGATAAATTTATCTTCAAGTTGATACTCGTTCCATTTTTTGCAAGCAGGATAAAATCGATCAAAGGTATTAATGACTGTGTTGAAGAATTGTTCGTATTGTAATTCGTCAGCACCCCAATGAGAGTCGATAACTTTGTTTCCTGTAGATGCCAGGTTTCCATTAACTGGAAGATGATCTGCAACGAATGGATCGGCGAAAAGACCGTGGCATTTGAAGTAAATAGGAACGTCGAAGTATCGATCTATATTACTTGATGCCTCTTCAAATTCGAGTTGATCGATCTTCATATGGCCTCCACAGACCGTAGAAGATTTCGGAACTGGGCAATTGATTCAAATTGTTTTGAAGTTCGAATTTTATGAACTACTCGCACATTAGAGGACAACATTTTAACTTCACCATAAATTATCATTCTCGGCTCAAGTGTTTTTTGTTGGCTCTCAGACAGAGCAGACCTGTGAAGAAGGCATTCTACTCCGAGCTCCGTCAGAGCTATTCCGATTCCGTCTTTTTGGTCCCACCAAGATACTGTAAGTCGCATAGATTCCTCGTTTACTTTTCTATGAGAAACCTATCGGCTCAACTATATGAAACCACAATGACTTTTCGTCCAGCTTGTTCGTGATCTAGACTTCCAATATTGCTAGATCAAATTGAAAAGAGGCGGAGCCTTAGACTTGTGGCCAGCCAGACCAATTATTTAAGCAAGTTGCTATCAATCAAGGTCAAGGAACAGGCCGAAAGTATTTAGTTTGGATCGAGATTAGGCAGCTTTTAAAGAACTGGTTTCATTGCTTTCATGTTTTGGAATTGCAGCATTAATAAAATTCGCGAAATTTCCTGAAAGATCCATTTGCAACTGTGCGAAAACCCAAGCACCCTGAAAGTAGTTATCTCTCATATGATGAGAGATGCTATCTTTCCAAATCATCCACACATCTTTGGATATCAATTTCTGATCCTGCCCCAAGTAAAACTCCTCAGAAAATAACATGAAGATCTTGATAGACATTGAGCGATCAAAACTCAATTTTGGATCGAAATCTCTGTTAACCAACCCCTGCTCAACTATGGAAGAAATATACTCTTGATACTTTGTTGAGTAGCGATGAAAATTTTCGAGTCGGAACTGTCGTTTCTCCTCAAAAAACTTGAATAAAAAGCCTGACACCCCAAGGGTCCCTAACGCCACAGCGATCGTTGAAAACAAATCAATAATACTCATGATATTTATATCGGCACAAAGTTAGTCACACTTAATTATGCCCAAAGGCTGGCACAAACTAGATACCCAAAGGATTAACTCTAAATTTTCTACGCTCTAAAATCTGTCGATTCTTTTGTTCGATTTCTTCCCGTTCCTTAATGATAGAACTGAATTCACTAAGGACAGCTTCAAAATCTTGTGCGCGACTGGCATCATCGCGTAAGCGCTGGGCCAAGCGAGGTTTGGTTTCTAAAACTACATAGCTTCTGTTCCCATTATGATCTCTTGGTAGGAGCCACCAAACTATTTCAATTTCAGTATTTCCAGATTTTGCTCGTTCACCAAAGTCGAAAAAAACTGGAGCGTCACATTCTGCCCACTCTCTTACAAGAGCAGAATCATGATTACTAAGTTTTCTAATAAAAAAAGGTGTGTTACTGATCACTCCGCCAGAATTGAGCGCTTCAACAAATTTTATGTGATCTTTCTTTCTGCGTTTTCCATCGACCACCCAAATAACTTTCTTATAAAAATTCTCGCGTGATTTGCGTTCTTGAGGATCAATGTAGGAGTGCTGGATTTCAACAACCCAATCAAGATTGGTTTTCACATCAGCAATATGTTTCTCACCTGTTTCAGATATATGAGGGACTTCTTGCCACTCTTTAGGATAAAGAGCTTTCCAGCTTCGATGCCATTCAGTTTCATTTTCCCACCAAGGATCACACTTTCGTTCGCCTTTGTGAGACCAATGCCACATTTTGATTTCGCCACACTTAGCGAGCATTGGACGGCCACATCCAATACAGTCTCCTGTTCGTCCTGGCTCGGCCTCAACTTTTTCATTGTTAGAAATTGCAAACCTCAAGAGTTCCCCCAGCACTGACTTTCGTTCTTAAATAAATATCCTTAGGAAATTTGAGTTCGATTTAAAAAATGTCCAGTGATCTGGTGTTTGAAAAATTAAAAAGACCCACAATCTATTATTCTTTGGTGGGCAAAAGCATTGCACGCCCCCATTTAGAAGCCTGTGAGTCCTTTAGAAGTCGATACTGGGCAACGCGCATAGTTTGGATGAACTCAGGAATCTTTCCTGATGCTGCTGCGATTAGAGCGGCTGCAATGGCTGCGTGAATAAGTTGTTTAGGAATCATAAGAAACCTCCAATGAATTTGTAGAGTGAATTTGATTTGATTTATGTTTTTGAAATGCACGCTCTAGGCGTGAGAAAGCAAAATGCCAGTCTAAGGAGAAAACTCCGCTAAAAAGACATTTCGTAAAGTTGAGATAAAATAAGGATTTACAGACTTCCAGTTGCCAGTCGGTTGCCAGTCTATTGCCAGTTTCCGTGGTTATTTTGGGTTATCTGGAGTGATGTTTCAAAAGGTCCGAACTCTATAACTGATTGAATCTATTGTGTTTTGATTTCAGTGACTTAGATTTGATTTTGACTAATTCGTGTCCGAAATTTGGAGGTGACAGAGGGATTCGCACCCCCGTACACGCTTTTGCAGAGCGCTGCCTAACTCCTCGGCCATGTCACCCTTTGGGCTTCAAAGAGAAGGGATCAAAATAGGATGAAATTGAGGTGGCGTCAAATTCAGAGCGCTCGCGCAGGGATAATGCGAAGCGCTAGGGGCGCTTACAGGGGTGAGCGGAAGAGGCGCTCGTAACTTTGGACGGTGACTTCGAAAGCTTTTTGGAAATGGGCGGGTTGGATCTCAACGCTTTGTTCGAGGTCGGCAAGAGTTCGGGCCCAGCTGACGCAGGCTTGGCGACGGCGAACGGAGGGCACGTCGAAGTTTTGAAGCCACGCTTGCCAGTGCTTCAATTCCGAAGTGCCAAGATCGTTCTCTCGAAAGTTCCGATTCTCTGAGCGCCCCATGGACAGCTGGAATTTCCGGGCCTTTCGAAGCTGTTCGCGAACAACTTCAAGCTCTACTTGAGGCGATTCCATGACCGGCGGGAAGTAGATGATTCCTTGAATTCGATCCATCAGGGGACCCGAGAGTCGCTGAAGGACCGAGCGACAACGTCGATCACTGTAGTCGCAGTCCCGGCGCGTGCCGGGGGTCCAACGGCCGCAGGGGCAAAGGTTGGTGGCGCCTACCAACTGGAAACTTGATTCGAAGGTTGTGCTCTGGAGCCCCCGCGAGACTGTGACATGCTCGCTGGACAGGGCTTCGCGCAAGGCCTCAAGAGTTGCGGGTTTAAACTCCATCATCTCGTCAAGAAAGAGAAGCCCGCCGTGGGCTCGCGTGATGTCACCTGGCTTCGGCGGCACACCCCCACCCACCATCGATTGGGGGGTGATGGTGTGATGAGGGCGCGCCATCGGTCGCCAAGTAATTGGTTTTTGAAAATGGGCTTCGTGCCATCGCAGAAGATCCGCATCGGGTTCGCTGAGCAGATGGTGAAGCACTTCGGCCATCAGGGTCTTCCCGCTTCCTTGAGCGCCGGCTAACAGCACATGGTGACCGCCGAGGGCGACCACTTGAAGGGCGTCAGCTTGCAAGGGAGTGAGCTTCAGGACCGGGGCTGGTGGTCGTTGCCAAAGAGTGGGACGGGTTCGCTCGATGGCTTCGAGGGATTCAAGCTGCGAGAGATGACTGAGGCGCAGGCCCGAAGAGTAGATCTCAAGGCCCTGTCCGCTGAGAAGTTGCACGGAATCGGGAAGTTCGAAGAACTTTGAAACTTGAGGAAATTGGACCTCGCCGTTCAAGCTCAGCTCGCCGAAGACGATGTACTCTTGAGGCTTCCAGCTGGGCCCCTGGCCTGTGGCCTGCAACAGTCCGAGTGCGACTGCAAGCTCAACGCCGGGAGAGACTTTTTTTAAGTGGCTGGGGGTCAGGTTTACGACGACCTGCTGAGCTTTTGGAAAACGAAGGCCGCACTGACGAAAGGCGCTCTTGATACGAAGTCCGCACTCCTTTAATCGAGAGTCCGCGCGGCCCAAGAAGTGAATCTGCGGAAGGCCTGGGATCAGACTGATTTCGACTGTGATGGGGACGTACTTCGAGGAGACTTCTGTCAACGATTGAATCTTCATGACGGACCCACACTGCAAACTGCCGCGCGAAGCCTCGGGCGTTTTTCAGGTTCGTAGAGCGGATCAAGGGTTCAGATTTCGGACTCTTCTAAACGTGACAGCGGATGATGGTCTTCGACGGTGCGGTTCAATTTCCCTTGAGAGACCTGAGTGTAAATCTGCGTCGTCTGAAGACTGACATGCCCCAAGAGGACTTGGATGGAACGCAAATCTGCGCCATTTTCCAACAGAGCCGTCGCACAGCTGTGACGGAACTGGTGGGGATGAATCGTCTCGGCAAAGCCCGCACGTTTTGACCATGCCGCGAGCCAGCGCCAAATATCGACCCGCGAAGGTCGATGGCCTTTATCGTTCACAATCAAAGTCGTGGACTTTTCTTTTAAAAGATCTTCGCGATGTTTTCGCAAATACGTTTGAAGCGCGCTGAACAGAGTCTCGGAAAGCGGAATCAAACGCTCCTTCGAGCCCTTTCCTAGAACCTTCACCCAGCGCTCGGTCGCATTGATGTCGGTGGTGTTCATTTCAATCAATTCGGAAACACGGCAGCCCAAACCGTACAAGAAAAGAAGACACAACCGATTACGAGCGGTCTTGTGTTTATCGGGAACCTCGCAGGCGGTCAGCAATTTTGTAAAATCCTGAGCCGTCACCGTCTTCGGAAGTTTTACCTTCACTTTAGGAGGCTTTAATTCACGAAGTTCATCAGCCGCACCCCCGCGAGACTCGACAAACTTGTAGTAAGTGCGAAGAGACGAAATCACTCGAGCCTGCGAACGCACCGAGAGTTTGTGCTTTTTCATGTACTCGTAAAAACCGGAAACGGAGCTTCCCTTTTGACGGTAGTCGGCCCAGAGCTCAAGGTCACGCCGATAGGCCATCACCGTGTTCTGAGAGCGTCCGCGGACATGTTGCAGGTCCTCAAAAAATTCCACCCAAAGCGGTAACTTCAACGAAGTAGTCGTGGTCATGGAACTATTATGAGAATTAAAAAACCCCGCTGTCAATGCGGGGTCATTTGTCGGATCTTTCTTGTCCCTCAGGGCTTCTACGCGAAGCCCAATGTGCTAAAAGCGAAGGCCAATCATGTCGCCACAGGCCGTTCCCCAGCCCATTCCGGGACCTGGCATCATGCCCATATTCCAGGCGGAAGGACCTTGAAGACCCTTCATCACCAATCCGAAACTTTGCAAAGATCCCATTCCGTCTGTCAGGATCACGCCATCTGTTATGGCGACAACTGCCGAGACAGGGCCGCGAAGCTCAACGGCGGGGACTTGAAAAACTCCCATGCTGTAAGTTCCCGACTGAACACTCACGACGCTATAGTTTCCAACTGGCAAACGACAAGCACCAAGAATGACTTCCATCTGAAGTGACAATGAGCCACTCACCAAAAAAGGACCCTGATAGCTGAACAATGGATTGCTATAAGAAAACCAAGAGCCTATCTGACGAGAGTCTCCACTCATCGAGAGAGTCAAAGTTCCCTGTGGAAGCGTGGAAGAAACCGTCGAGCCGAATGACGACTGACTGAAACCGCAGTTGTGGCAAGGCATGCCGCCTGGATAAACAGGCTGATTTCGATTCGACTTACTTCCATCCGGACAACCGGTTAAACCTAACATCAAAATTGTAAGCAGTCCCAACTTTTTCATACGACCACCTTCTCCCATTTTATTGAGTCAAAGCCACGCTGGCGCGCACACCGCTAAAGTAGCCCAGTAGACGATAAGTTCCATCGCCAAAGTCTGTGCTGCTCAGTTTTTGTGACATATTGTTCGAGTAACATGCGTAGGGACCCGAGTAGATGTACCAGCACTTGCGGAAAGTCGACTGAGGGAACGTGTTGTTCGCAAAGTTGCGGTAGTAGATTCGGCCCTTCAGCATTGAGCTCTCTGCGTCTGGTGTATTCGTTTCGGGCTCCATCACGATAATCAGGGCTCCGTACTGGTCTTGGACATAGGCCATGAAGGTTCGAACTCCGCCGATGGTGTGCCAGAAGTTCGGAGCGGCTTCATAAAGACCGTTGTCGCGACAGTTTTGGCAGTTGACGTTTCGGCCCTCACCAGCTGTGAAAGCCCCGAAGTAAAACTGATTCGAATCTGTATATCCAATCTGAATCTTGCCCGAGTAGAACTGAGTTCCCGCGACTCGCTTCATATGGATGTTAATCTTTGCGTTTGAAGGATTATTTAAAGGACGAATCGCAACGTATTGATTCATCTCTTGCCAAGACACGGGTGAAAAAGCGACCGTTTCTCCCGTTGTCGAAAAGGGCCAAGTCGTTTGGCCACCAGTTCCGGGAGTAGTTGGGTTATCGCCAGTGCCAGGGGGAACCACCGCAGCTCCACTACCCGCAGACTTCGTCTTGCTGCCACCACAGCCGATGAAGGCGATCGCGATAAGACTCAGTAATGACACTTTCAGTAAAGCCGTTTTCATAACGACCTCTCTTTCTACCAAGAGGTGATGCAGTCCTCGTACCAAGCGCCGTGGCACAGGTAACCTCTAGATTTCTAAGGGTGTTCTCAGATTGAGACAGTCACTTTAAGACACCGTCGCGCCGACGATGGGCCCAGTTGCCATTTTTGGGAAACACTTGTCGTTTCTTCGACATCTTTCAAGGGGCTGATCCTGGTCCAGGTCCAGCTGACTTCAAGCGGGCTTAAAATTACCGTTGAAGGATGAGTTTTTTTACAGGTGAAGATCGTTTTCGTCATGAGCAAATTGAAATCTACGACGATGGAGAAATGATTTTTGAAGAAGGCGACGTCTGTCGCGATCTCTATGTTGTCAAATCGGGACGGGTCAAGATTCTCAAAAAAACCCCAAGTGGGCCCATTGAGATTTCCCAGTTCTCGAAGGGCGAATTCTTCGGGGACATCAGCCTTTTGCAAAGCCTACCCCGCTACGCCAGTGCCTATGCCGTGGGCCCAACAGAACTCCTCGTTTTAGCCCCTGCGGGGTTTCTGCTGAAAATTCGTCGAGACCCCACCTTTGCTTTTGAAATGCTCCAGCAGATGAGCTTGCGGGTGAAAGTTTCCAACGATCGTCTGCTTGAGGTGATGAAGACCAGCCAAATTCCTCAGGATCAAGTCCAAGCTTTGATGAATACACTGAACGGGAAATCATGATCACATCGATTAAGACGGATAAGCTCGTGGTGGTTTCCGATCTCCATTTAGGAAACCCCTTTTCCGAGGCCAAGAGTCGGGTCATTCGCTTTTTGAAGTGGGCCGCGAAAGAGGGCTATGATGTGTGCATCAACGGCGACGGGGTCGACATCGCCCAGAGCCAGTTTTCAAAACTTGCGACCGACGTCCCCGAACTTTTTCGTGCGATCAATCACATCCGTGCGCAAGGTCGACAAGTCTACTACGTAACAGGAAATCACGATATCGCGCTTGAACATTTCTTAGAGGATTGGGGATCTTTGAAAGTGAGCCCTTTCCTAAATGTCGAATCTGGTGACTCTCGGATTCGCATTGAACACGGACATATTTATGATCCCTTTTTCGTCCGTAATCCTGAGCTCTACGAACTTCTGACTCACTTTGCTGGCTACCTGCTGAAAATCCAGCCCAAGATCTACAAACTTTGGATTAAATTCGAACGATGGAAATCGCGCTTGCGAGCGCGTAAGACCGGAATTCTTGGCGAACACCCAAGCTTCGAGCGCGCCGCCCTTGAACTGAGTCGCCGAGGTTTTGATGCCATTGTCTTCGGGCACACTCACCATCCCGGAGAGCGCCGTCTCGAGACCGGAAGCCAGTATCTCAACCCTGGCTCTTGGATGATGCACCCTCATTACGTAAGAATCCTCAACGGCGAAGTCCGCCTGATTTCGTGGGAAGTCTAACGGCTAGGATTTCGATCCCTGAAGAAATGGCTTCAGCATATCGAGTGGTACAGGGAAGATAATCGTGTTCGTTTTATCCGAAGAGATCTCGTTCAGGGCTTGCAGATAAGCCAGCTGCATGGCTGCCGGGCTGTTGGCGAGAGTGGTTGAAGCGTCGGCGAGTTTCTGGGCGCGTTGCACTTCCCCTTCGGCGCTGATGATCTTCGCGCGTCGTTCACGCTCGGCTTCGGCTTCGCGGGCCATGGCGCGTTTCATTTCGCTTGGAAGATCGATCTGCTTCAATTCAACAGAAGAAATTTTAATACCCCAGGGATCTGTCGCGCGATCCAAGATTTCTTGCAGTCGAATATTGATCTTGTCTCGATGCTCAAGAATTTCATCCATTTGGAACTGACCGACGATCGAACGCAATGTGGTCTGCGCCAACTTGCTGGTCGCAAAGTAATAATCTTCAACTTTCGTGATGGCGTCGGCCGGATTCACAACGCGGAAGTAAACGACCGCATCCACCTGCATCGAGATATTGTCCTTCGAGATCACATCCTGGGGTTTGATGTCCATCGTGATCGTTCGAATGTCCACTTTGATGATTTTTTCGATGAAAGGAACAAGAAGAATAAGCCCAGGGCCCCGAATTCCTTCAAAACGACCGAAGCGCAAGACCACGCCGCGCTCCCACTCAGGAAGGATCTTAATGGCAGAGGACAAAACCACCAAAACTGCGATGACTAAAAAAATTGGGATTTCAAACATACTAGACTCTCCTACTCGTTTTCTTTTCCAAAATAAGTTTTAAATTTTTTCGCTCTTTAATTTGAAGTTCATCCGACGGCTGCACGGGTGATTCCGTTTCAAAATTCCAGATTTCACCCAACGCCTCCACCCGTCCGCTTCGCCCGCTCGAGTCCAGCTCGAGAATCCGAAGTTTCGTTTCGCGCATCTGCTCGTCGTAATCGTGGGCCGGTCGCCCCAGACTGCGAGCCGCCAAGTAAGCCAAACTTCCAGAAAGTCCACCGAAGACAAGGGCGGCTGTCAAAATCAAACGTGTCGGAACGTCAAAACCCACACTTCCTTCATCAAACAGCAAAAAGCTTCCGAGCAAAAACGACAGAGTGCCCGCAATTCCCAAAATTCCTTTACTGGTAATGAAAAGTTCTGCCACCCAAAAGGCCAAGCCCAAAAGCATCAGGGCCATGCCACCGTAGTTTGCTTCCAGCTTGTGAAAAGAGATCAAGGCCAAAATTAACAGAATGGCTCCGGCCACGCCGGGAACAATCAAACCGGGATTTGAGAACTCGGCGTAAAGTAACAGAAGCGCGCCAAGAAAAAACAAGTAGGCCCACTCGGGCTCCGAAATAAACTGCAAGACCTGGTAGCGAATATCCAAGGGAAGTTCCACGAGCGTCCCCACCGTGACTTCGCTTTTCTTCTTTTCAAAATCCAGAACGCTTCGACCTTCCGCTTTTTGCAGAAATTCGGCTTCGGTTGTCGCCGCGATATCAAGGGCCTTGAGGCGTACAGCCTCTTCCGTGGTGACCGCTTTTCCCTCGGTGATGATCTGTCGGCTGAAATCTTTGTTTCGGCCGCGCAGTTCCGTCATACCCTCAAGCCAGCTGACCGTGTCGTTGATCATCTTGTTGCGCAAATCTTGGGGAAGTTCCTGGCCCTGACCGGCGACGGGGGTGGCGGCCCCCAAGTTCGTCGCCGTCAATCCTCCCGAAACATGGCAAGCTTGCAAAATGATCGCTCCGGCACTTCCTGCGTGCCCACCCACGGGCGAGATCAAACACAGAAAGGGTTGAGGCGACGCCAGAATGAGTTCGGTAATCAGTCGTGTGCTGTGCAAATGGCCGCCAGGCGTATTCAACCGAACAAAAATGGAAGAGCACTTCTGCTCTTTCGCCTTTTCTTGAGCGCGCTGAAAGATGTCGTAAGTCGCGGCCCCGATGGAATCCTGAATGTTCACCGCAATGGTGCAAGCCGCCTGGGCTCGAAAACCCATTAGAATCCCAAACAAAACCAGAATCCACTCCAGTCGCAGAGTCATGTGGGCGACCCCTTCTTGAACAGTTGCAGAACCTTCCAGCTCACTTTTTTCAGCTGGGTTTTTTCCATCATCTCGGAAATTGAAAAACACTCAATCCAGGAATGCGGACCCGTTGTCTGCGGGGTCTCGGTGATTTGGGGGGCCTCACGAAGGACAATGACCGGAGCTTGAAGCTGAAGCGTCCGCAAACGTCGCAGAATCTCTGAAAACTCCAAGGACTCGCCCTGCAGAGTCCAGACTTGCTCGGATTCGTAGCCCAGGGCCTTGATCATCTTTTCGAAGACCTGCTGGGCGTCCGCCGACAAGGATTGATCGCGCCGATCATAGTTTACGAAAATCAGCTCCACCGCCGTGCGGGACTCGACCAAAACAGGCGGGGTTTGCGGCCCTGGCTCTCCACCGAGAGGGCGCGCAAGATACTGAACGCCCAAGGTTCCGTGAATATAGTCATGTAAATATTGGAGAAGTGCCCGATCTTTTAACACGTTCGAGACCTTAGCTCCTTCCCAACTATGAGTCAAAAAGCAAACCCGCTTGAGCATGCAAGTGCGCACCGCTTCTTGGGCCCAACTCGCTTGGGAGCAGTGTAGATTTGACTGCACAGAATCTTGACAGTTTCGGCGCCCCCCCCGGGTTCTATATAACTTTTGAAGCGGGAGTGGAGATGCTCATACTTCGAATATTGGCCGTCATGGGGATTGTATCGGGGCTTGCGTTGTCTGAGGCTCAGGCTCAATCCTATTTGTCACAGAACAGACTCTCGTTTTCAAAGCGAATCAACGGCCAGCTGGAAAGCATCGCGGATATGCAGCAACGCGAGTTTGACGAGCCCGACAAGGTCTTTTCACTCGGAATCACGATGGGAACCCGCGGCTCTCGTGTCGAGGACGACAACATCAAGGCCTCAACTTCTGCGACCGCCACAAACGTGGATTTGATTTGGAATGCGACAACCTGGTTGCGTTGGGACTTGAGTGCCGGTTTCCAGTTCGCAAGCGGACAGTCACAAGCCGTCTACGGAACCGAAGGGAATCCCTACACCGGCCCCACCGTGAACGAGGCCGCCTTCACGCTTAGACCGAGCGAGTCCTTTGATTTTTCTGCGGGTCTTGTCGCCACCGAGTTCAACCCCATTCTGTCGACCTTCGGGGGCGATGCGCTCGCGGGTTTTCGCCAAGTCCTTCGATACGAGAACGGAATTTTCAAGACTTCGCTTCGCGCTTACCAGGCGGTTCCGACTCAGCTGAATCAATCGAATCGAATCTTGGATGAAACGAACGATTCTTCTTCGATCATCACAAACATGAATGTTGGCTTCGTTGGTGAACGAACAGAACTGCAAATGTCTTACACGAAGTGGGATTTCTACCGCATGAGCAGCGCCGCAGCCGGGGACTCTCGGTTCTTAGGAAACACAATGGTCGGTGACGGAAGCGGTCGCAATATGTTTTTCCAGTACCGATTTCAAGGCCGTGAAGTGGCCGCTGGATTCGCGCAGAAATTCCGCTTGGATGATCGCCTAAGCCTGAAAGGCACGATGATCCAAAACGATGAAGCCCCTGAAAAGAGAAATCTGGGCTGGATGACTCAGACCTCCTACCTGTACAACTTTGGTCGCTACAGCTTCCGACCGGCCGTGACTCGTTTCCGCCTGGAACCCGATGTGATTCCCGCCTTCTACTCGATCGGAACCTACGGCTTCACCAATCGCGATGGTTACGCCGGCGAGCTTCGCGGCATGATCCGTCGTTATAAGATTGAAGGCTTTGTTCGCTTCGTTGACGCCAAAGAAGTTGAACCCCGTTTCGTGCAATCGGACCGCGTCGGCTACACGCTCGGCATGGAGGTGAAGTATGAAATTCTCTAAACTCCTTCTTAGTGTCTCCGTCCTCGCTCTGGCCGCGTGTAGCACCAAACGGAATCCCTACTTCAACGATGAAGAAGCGCAGTTTCGAGTGACTTCAGTGAATGTCTTGTCGACGCAGTCTCAGGGGCGAAACTCATTTGGGCACGTGAATCAGGTTCGCTATGACCTTGCAGTTTGTATTCAGGACCTCACTCAAACTCCCGTGCCTCCTCGCTTACGGTTCGATATTGTTGTTGGATCTGAAACCATAAGCCGTGAGACAACCGAAGATGGCTGCCTGAACTGGACTCGAGAGATCGGTTTTGACCCCAATAAGCGCGAAAAGTTTTATATCCTTACAACGACGATCGTAGGAAGTGGTGAGCTTCGAGGTCGGCTGAGAATTGATATCGCTTTGAATCCCTGGAGACGCCAATTTATTGACCTACGAAAAAATCCAGATGCTATCCCCGCGACGACAGAAGTTGAGCGGGTTCGGCCTGAGTCCGATAGCTTTAAACTTAAAGATATTTCTTCGGTACAGCCCAATGAAAGATCCGCCAAAGACACTTCAACTTCAGCTCCCGAGAGTAATATTTTGCCTCAGTCGAACACTTTTACTACAGATCCAGGGTCCAATAACTCGACGCTGAGAATGGCTATTAACGGTAGCAATTTGCGAAAAATTCGCCTTGATCCTCGAGAACCCTACACCGTAGATCGCAGCCTCACGTTAACCACCCATGAAATTTTTGAGTTTGGAGTTCAAATCAATTTCTTCATTTCGAACTTTGAACATCCCGAAACGCAGGTTGCTCCTCGGAACGGTCGCTTTAAAGTAAGTCTGGCAATCCTGGAAGAACCAAACTATGAGATCGATGATATTTGGAAATTTCTTGACCGTTCTAAGACCGTTCGATCGCTTCTTGTCAGCCAGGATAGTGCGAAATGGTTGGTCGATCTTCAGGTTGCTACTGTTAAACTTATGAAGGAAAAGAGACTTCAAGCAGACTCGGAGCTGTCTCTTGACCTTAAACGTCGCATTGTTGCAAAGGCCTTGACGCCCTATGTGATTCAAACCAAACAATTTGAAACAGAAATGGATCCACAAATTGGAATCGCGGATACAATCCGTCTTTCATTCTCGCGATTAGCTCAAATGAAAGATCGAGTTCTCCTAGCTTACTCGGTTCAGCCTTTAAGTCCCGATATCCAGACGCCGATTAAAGCTGACGGGCTTTCTTATGCTCCAAATGGTTTGTATGGTGGCTGGGGCGCAATTCTCAAGAAACGCGTCGAAGCCGATCTTATCTTCCACGAGCATAAAACAAGCGAAGAAGCTCAGGATCGCTTTAACCCACTTACCGAGTATCTAGCGACTTTCAAGAATCTACGAGGGGAAAATCGTTTAAGACTCGTTGACTCTGATCCCTTACCTAAAAACTCCTCAGTCGCAACATTCTTGCAAGACTATGACTTCAAATCAAATTTCGAACGATACATTCAAGCGATAGGTACCGCCCAAAGCGAGAATAGTATGAGCTTCTTGGAGAAACGCCGTTTTTTGGCGGCACTTTGCCAAAAGTATTTTGATCGTCCGGAATTTCACGCCCGCAGGCACCGCGTTCTTGATTGTAGTATCTACCCAGAGTATTTCCTTGATCTCAAGGTCCTGGAATTCGTTGAGCGGGGCCCCGGAAACCGTGTTGAAAAGGTTGCGGAGACCTTTAATCGCTCCTTGAACATCACAGCAAACTTCCAAAAATCAAACGAGCACTCAACGTCAACCGGAGCTTCTACTTCTGCCCGCGGTGGAATAAGCTTTGAAGTACCAGGATTAGATGAATTCGGGATGTCGCTAAATCTTGGCCACGAGTGGTTTTATACAGAAGGTATCTCTCAAGGCACTTCTAATAGTGTTGGACTTTCGAACGTGGTAAGCTTCGGAC
>JBKDHV010000049.1:0-11094 GCA_046336915.1 Bdellovibrionales bacterium | reverse complement strand
CGCTTTACTGATCTTATTCGTAACTCTTCAAGCGTCTGATGGTCTAATTGTCTGGCATCGTCTTTTCTCATGGAAAAAGTTTAACAAGAATATTCTTTAGACTGCAAGATAATGTTGGTTATCCAACGCACTTATTAATATACACATACTTCCAAGTAAACTCCCGGCTAGCCTCGCGCGCGAGGCTAGCGGCTGAGGTGGGATGTTGAGAAAGCTTTTGGCTTGAGAAGTCCCGATCGGGACATTTTAGAAGAAACCCTAAGGGCTTACGGTTCGCTAGCGAAGTGATCGCATTCCTTGAGATCAAAGTACTGATCTCCGACACGAAAATCGAAGTAGAAATTTTTATGCTCGCACAAAGATTTTCTTTAGAGCTTGTTGATTTCAGCGGTGTTCAGTTGACCACACGCCGCAAGTATCTGATCGCCTTTTGTTTTACGCACCATGGTGGGCAGAGCGTAACCTTCTAGAATGGCCTTGAAGCTCTCGACATCCTGAGGTTCCGGTCTTTTGAAGTCTGTACCTGGAAAGGGATTAAACGGGATCAGATTCAAAAGCGCCTTCTTTCCCTGAAGCAGACGACCTGTGGCATGGGCGTACTCGGCACTGTCATTGAAACCCTTCAGAAGAAGATACTCATAGGTCACGAATCGCTTTTTCCCATTTGGAATTTTTTCAACCGCCTCGATGACGTCTTCAAGGGGGTAACGTCGATTCAGGGGGATCAGCTGATTTCTTTTCTCGGTAAACGGCGAGTGCAGCGAGAGCGCAATGTTGACCGCGGGCATCTGCCCGGCCCAGCGCTGCAGTCCTGGAAGATATCCGGCCGTTGAGATCGTGATCTTGTGGTCAGCCAAGCTCAGCCCATACTGAGAGATAAAGATTTGAGTCGCCTTTTGAACCGATTCAAAATTGTGAAGGGGCTCACCTTGTCCCATGAAGACAATGTTTAAGATGCGATCATCTTCAGGACGATTCTCTGTCAGCCATTTCTGAACTTGCAGAAACTGGCCGACAATCTCGTCGGTTTTCAGATGGCGAGTGAATCCCTGCCGGCCCGTGTAGCAAAAAGCGCAGTTCATGGCGCAGCCCACCTGAGACGAGAGGCAGACTGTATATTTCTTCTGGAAGGGGATCAGAACCGTCTCGACGTTCTTTTGATCACATAATCGGAACAAGAACTTCACGGTTTTATCTGAGGACTCGTGGACCGAGGCAATTTCAGGTAAGGAGAAATTCAAAAACTCGGAAAGATAGCCCTGTGTTCGTGGTGACACTCCATGCAGCGTGCACATCCTTCTCTTATTTTTCTTGTAGTACCAATTGTAGAGCAAACGCGCCGAGGCCTCGGGCCAAGCCTGGGATTTTGACAAATTCTCGAGCTCTTCGAATGTCATTTGGTAGAAGGATGTTTGCACGCCGCCAAACTAAAAGATCTCGATTTTACGAGCAACGGAATTCGCCCTTTTGGATTCAAAAATTCTTGGAATGGTCTTTGCTTTGCCTTGAGAACCATGATGCGCCAAGAATTTCTGAAGCTCCTTCTGCCGGTTTTCTTGCTCGGGACTCCTTTTCTGGCCGTCGTCTGATTTTCGACAGGAACCAAGGCTCTCATTGGTCAAAGAATTGAATTGGTTTCAAAATGGGTCCATGGAAGAACAGATTCTGGAGGAACTCCATCCACGCCCCACTTTGGCCCTGTATATTTGGCAGTGGCTTGTCGCTCCGCTTGTTTTGTTGTTCTTGATTCTTGGACTCTTTAATTATTTCGAAGAACCCCATCGAACTCTTGTGTCCCAACTGCCTCCACTGTCCGTTAGCCTTGAGTACCCATCTCAGTTGCGCCATATGCAGACATCAAGAATCAAATTGAATGTCACCAATCAGTCTAGTTTGGAACTTCAAGAAGTCACAGTTCACTTTGCTGACTCCTATCTTCAGACTTTGACACGAATTCAGTCTCAACCCGAGTTTGAAGATCCGAACTCCATTGACCTGGGTCCTTTAAGTCCCGGCGAGACCAAATCTGTGCGACTCAAGTTTGATGCTAACAAACATGGAACCTCCAGAGGATTTGTTCTCCTTCAATATGATAAGACCTTTTTGCCGCGGATCGAATTCGAAACAGTGACCTCACCTTAGGAGTCTTATGGATCAGGTCTTTATCTCTCTTTCGATCTTCTCAAGTCTTTTTGTGGCCAAGGATGAATTCCTTCACGCTCGCCTTTGTGAACCTGGGGAACATTGGCTGCACTCTCTGCTTTTTTTGATCCATCCTGTTTCGTTCTTTGCGGTCTTCTGGCTTTGGAAGACTCATCAACATATGTCGTTTGTAAGACTTCATTTGGCTTTGGTTTTTGTCTTTTTAATCTATCAAATTCTAAGCGGGAGCGGGATATGGTCCCAGAGATTCAGCCGTCTTCAAAAGTAAATAATGAGATCTACAATCATTACGGTGATCGCTGGTACACCGCCTTTGATGATCCTGTTGCACTGCTAAGGGCGGAATCGCGAACGAAGATCCCTTGGGTTTTAGAGAAACTCTATGCCTCGGGCCTTCCCTTTGGTTCGGCTCTTCTTGATGTCGGTTGCGGAGCCGGATTCATGAGTAACGCTTTCGCTGTCGAGGGTTTTCAAGTCACTGGAGTCGATCTTTCTGAAGAAAGTCTTGAAGTCGCTAGACGCTTTGACTCGACAAAGACCGTGCGCTATCTCACGGCCGATGCCCTTCATCTCCCCTTTCCCGATGGACACTTTGATGCGGTCCTTGCCATGGATTTTTTGGAACACGTGGAGGCCCCCGAACAGGTGATTCGTGAGATCAGCCGAGTGCTGCGCCCAGGGGGACTGTTTTTCTTTCACACCTTCAATCGAAATTGGCTTTCGCACGTCGTGGTGATCAAACTTGTCGAGAAGTTTGTAAAAAACACACCCCCCAACATGCATGTGATCGAACTTTTTCTGAAACCCCAGGAAGTTCGGCAAGCCTGTCAGAACGCAGGACTGCAAACTCGCGAAATTGTAGGACTTCGACCTGTGTTGTCCTCGATTCCCTTCAAGAATTACCGCTCGGGGGTCGTCCCGAGCAGTCTTCGTTTCAAAATCACGAAGTCCACGTGGCTGCGGCCGTGGACGCAGATGATTTGGCTCTTGCGAAAAGGCTTTTGAGGCGAGCCAATCTGGATCCTCAGCCGATTTCCATGGTTCTCGAAAAAATGGCCATGGGCGACAGCGATCCCTAGATTGATCAAGTACTTGGCTTCAAATTCACAGTAAAAAGTTTTTGCGGATACCTGTCGGCATGTTAGCTTGGCTTTACATGAAGTTTGTGCAAGAAAAAATCTTCTTAATCGACGGTGTAGGTGCACTAGTAAGTGCGGCATTTCTGGGGTTCGTGCTTCCCGTGTTGGACATTGGCCTTTCGACTGAAGTTCTCGGCGCTCTTGCCTTTGTGGCCTTGATTTTTGCTGGTTACTCGTTGAGTTGTTTTTATTTCCGAAAAAATCCTAGGCCCTGGCTTGCGGTCATTATAGCGGGAAACACCCTTTACGCTCTGATGACAGCTTGGCTTGTGGCTTCGGACTTCGACAGTCTATCGTTCTTGGGGCGGCTCTATTTTATCGGAGAAATCGCAGTACTCGTTGGTATGGTCTATGTCGAGCTCACGGTTTTGCGACATTTTTCGAAGGTAGCTAAAGCAAGCGGGCGGTGAACCCCATTCGCGCCAGTTGATCAGGAGGAAGTGGGGGTCGACGGCGTGAGATCGGTGCTGCACTGTTTTTCGTCCAGATACTGAATCTGAATTTTCTTTGAGTCAAAAAACGCTTGGAGCTTACCTTGTTTTTTATTTTCATCTTCGGGCGTGTACAGTTCTACCAACTTTCAAAGCTAATCTAAACTTTTGATTTTCCGAACTCTGTAAACCATTACATGTTTGTCAAGAAAAACCAGATTGAATGTAACCTTAAGAGGATTAAGGCTTAGCTCCTTAAGATCAAACTTCTTAGGAATAACCGAGTGGCCGGCTCCAATTGTCACTGTGTCTTTATCAAACCACTGCGTACTTCCCATTGTGTCCGCAGTATGACCTGACAGACGCAAAATTCTCTTAGAACGAACAGGATTGAGATTCTGATCTAAATCAACTGTCACTATACTAGATGATTCTGAGCGATGACTCCACAGCCCAGGCTTTGCGTCTTTTCCATTGTCAAACATAACAATTTGCTGAGCTTCTCGAGAATAATCTGGCGTGTGCTGGCCCAGCCAATCTCTCACAACCAAATCAGGGGACAAGCCCTCGCTTCTCGCGCCCAGAACCCATCCTTGAATGGGCGAAAGATCAGACCACAAGTAAATTTCATTCTTTGATCTAGAGCTCAGTAAGAATCTCCGCATGCCCAAATACTGCATGCTATTCAAGTGAAAGTAACTATGACACTGAATCAAAAGAAAAATGGGCCATCGCACATGATCAATTTCTTTATAGGACAGAAAGGGCTGAGATGAGAAAATCACTTTTTCAACTCCGTCCTTGTATTCCACTATCTCATTTTGAAGGACGCAGCCCCAAAACAAATCATGGGCAGGATAGTTCCTAATGTAAAAATAGTGATTATCATTCAAATAAATGAAGTCATGCAGGTCGACTGGAAGAGAGCCCCAATCAGTTTTTACGTTCTGCTTTTCTATTTTGCCTTCTTGCTTAAGAAGGTCGCTGTAAACGTCGAGATAGCCCAGCATTGAGACTCGGACCATTTTTTCAACGCGCGAAACGAAGTATTTTGATCCTTGTTTTTGAAAGTCGCAGACGATATCTGAGTAGGCTCTGAAGAATACGATGTTTCCTTTTTGATCTAGAACAAGTGCAAAACTTTTACTTCCATTAACTCTCATTGCCGCCATGACAAAGTAACCTGGGGAAGCCTCTCCTTGAACCTTCATTTTCGGAAATTCCTTAGGAAGCTTTTGTATTCTGATCTTTCGATAAGTCTTACTGCCCTTAAGGAATTCAATTTCGACCAATTCATTTTCTCTGGTGATTCGATCAAATACGACAAACTCCCTTGGGGTTGGATAAGTCACATTTCTGACCCTAATGCGGTCGAATTCCTTGGCTGATTTTATCTTAATTTTGGGCGGCCGTAGGGCGTAGTAAGTATCGAGTTGATAAGACGTAATGTCTGAGCTGCATGTTGAGTCGAGATCTGAGTTTTCAATTTCGAATAGACATGCTAATGCTGGTAATAAGACTAAAAAAAGGGCAAGGACTACGGCGATGCGCATTTCATTTCGTCTCTAACAAGCCGATCTCTAAAAATGACTTTTATTAGACTGCATTTTTGTTCTTTGGGAATTACTAAAGTAAAGTTTTCTGAATCACCGATAAAAATTGTTGCCGACTTTTCGGCATGACTCTTGTCTATTAAACTGGGAACCAGCTCATCTAATGTACCGCTAAAGAAATGAACATTCATGGGGCCCCTCAAGGAATACACCTTCTGAATTTTTTCGGCGTCTAATGTTTTCTTGACCCTCTTTGGCAAATTTACTGTTTCAACAGTTTCCCATGAGATCATAGACTTTAATGCGCTTCTCGGTCTCCAAACTTTTCCGACTGCAAAAGGGGCCAGCTCTGAAAAGACAAAGTTCGAGTCCTTCACGATCTGGTGGCAGGCATGGCATGATTGAATTTTGATTTTAGGGTCTTCGTCAAAGGTAAGACCGTCGGAGTCAAACAGAGCATAGCCCCAGCCATCTTGCTCTTTGTACCGTTTTGTATCTTTAACCATTAACTGATACCGCCGAGAGTTAGTCGGGATTTCCGAGCTCGTAAATGCAGGGTCTCTATCTGTTTTGAATGAAACTTTCCCTAGGATGGCCCCGTCAGGAAATTGGCCAGTTGTGCCCTTTTCAAGGTGCTGAAAAGCCAACTCATTTGCATACGTAAGCCGCATTTCTCCGCTGTCGTGGCGAAAGCGCACGGTTACAAGCTTCCAGCGAGTGGGAAAGTCTCGGTACTTTTCGAATTTAATTCCATTCATTTCGGCTTTGCCCCTAAAGGCTTGATCGGCGCTTTCAAAATAGGCAGGAGCGACGGTTACAAAAGTTAGTCCTGCTGCCAGAATATAAAAAAACAACCGAGTCATCACCATATAATATTGATAGTCCTAAATCACCGACATTGGAAGAAAATTGAATCTAATATCTCAGTCGTTAGCGGAGCTGTGGATCGAGTCTAACATCAATGTTCTGATAAGACGAACATTAGCAGATGCGTACTGCAAACAAGGGAACTTTCGATCTGATATTTGACTGATTTTCTCACTCGGGTGGATAGTATTTCATTCAAGAGACTAAAATCCAATGGCGCCGATGCGGCGCGGCGGCCCGGGGTGCAAAAGACTTTACTAAGCTTTCGCACAGAATGTAGCATGCTTATTCTATGCGAAAGGAATTAGAGGATTTCGTGAGGAGAGTGCCCTTCTGCATCTCAAACGCCCTTAGATCGAGGATTGTCCGTCAAGCGAAAGAGGACGGAGCTTTAGCCACTGTTGGCTTTTCACGGGCAAAGAAAACTGACCCTCAAATCCGAAGTGGCCAAGTTACGTTTTTTCAGAATCATCAACTTGCGAAAAGTTTCGAAAAACTAATTGCTAATCATATTTTTGGCGACGCCGAGTGCGGCTCTGGAAGACCTGAAATCAAGCTAAATATTGAGCCTTTTCAAGCTGCGTATTATAGAAGAGGTGATCATTATCACTGGCACTCTGACTACCATCCCCGAGCTCCACGATTGCTTACAATGGTATCGCTTCTTGAAAAATCGCCAAATCTGCGCGGAGGTTGTTTAGAGTTGAAAGATTCGAAAGGAAATATTCTTTCGGCTCGGCTCAGAATGAACCAGGTCATAGTTTTTCCGTCCATTATGCTACACAGAGTAGCCCCCGTAATACGGGGAGAAAGGATTACGCTTACTGCATGGGTGCGAATTCAACCGTGAGCAAATCGAAAACACCACAATATGACGTGGAGAACCGATTAGTTGCGAGAGCGCCTCTTGGCCCCTTCCTTTTTGATCGGCTTGATCAACTTAACCTATTGGAACCAGAAGAAATCCTCAAGGTGCCAGGTCTACGGGCGGCGATAACCTCTGCAGCTCCCGAGTTCATGGTTCGGTATGAGTCCTCGTCTTCGGATCGAAAAAGAAGTTTTTTGCCGCAGATTCAGTCGTACCTTTTTCGGTACATGCACAACCCAGTAACGTTTAAAGGCTTTGCAACCCTCGGTTTGCTTGATCTAAGCAGAAAAGAAATGAAACAGGCCCTTGAATATCGATATTCGATGTCCAATTACAAGGGAGTAAATTTTTTTTTTTGAATCCCACCCTGCAGGACAGACAGCCACATTCGTTTCGTTACTCAAGCCCCTATTGCGAGGATTGGGAATATCTGCAGCCTTCCCTAAGCTTGCGCAATCTCATCAGAAAGTTGCAAAGCCAGTTTAAAGGTAGATCCTTCTCTAGTAGCCAATTTCAAAAAGCTTGCAGTCTGAATTCTGAAGCTTCCACCAAGATTCTTACCTTCTTGATTGAGCAAGGTCTCGTACTTCAAGACAAATCAAAGATTGAAGTTTATAAACAGGAGCCGAATATAAACTTGGTTCCTCAAGAATATTTATCGAGCATAGAGGCGATTGGCCTGCCAAATCATTATCAACCCAACTTCGCGGGTCTTGCCAGGTTGAAAGCGACCGTTCGAAAAGTGGCGCAGCTGTATTTCAACTATTCTGACTTCGGTCGGTGGGGTATCCTGCGACGGCATCTGCGACAAAATCTTGAGCAGCTCTACGGAACGAAGCCGTTTTCTCTTGTAGATGCGTCAATTGAGTGCGCCTCTCTTTTCCGATCTGGAAACTCAAAAACGCCGTCACACGCAAACTTAATGGAAAAGAAAACACTTTTTTCAAGTCCCACCTTTCAAAAAGCACTGAGTTCTGGAGAGGAAATAAGTCTTACATTTAGCGAACTAGAAAAATGCTTTGAGGAAGCATTTGGCCCTCCTTCGCACGAATTATCGGCTGGTTCGAATGCGTTTTTCAGGGCTTCACGGTTTAATGGAGCATATTTGATCGAAGACGTTTCTATCAATCAACCACTTCAGTATTTTGGCCGTTTTGGCAATTTCGACAGCGAAATGAAGAGGTATCTACAGCAATTAGCTAGCTGGTCCCAGGGCCTAAGGGGTGACGGGTTATTGAGCGAGGTGCTTTTCCGTCCACAGGAAGATAAATGGCAGTTTCTGATGCCTACGGAGCCGTACTTTAATAGCCAAATTTGTGCTTTTGGACCTTGCGATTTTAAGGGTGGCATTCAGTTGAAGAATGTTTACGGAGTTTACGCTGACCTGAAAGTTTCTCTCTTGAATAGCAGCAATAAGGACTTGCTGCGACCCCAGTTTACTACACTTGTGAACATGGAAAGCCAGAAGAATCCGGTCTATTCTCTACTTTCCGTTATTGCTGAAGAGGACGGAATGGCACGAGTGAGTATTTTTGACTTTATGCCGCGCTTTTTGGGGCAGGGGTTACCAGCCATCAAAATTGATGGAGTTTATTTGAACTCAAGGTCCATTATGTATTTGGGTCAGTCAAACTTCTTTCAGGTGGCCACATTCGGATCCCCCAGTCTGATTGCAAGGGGTACTCATCACATGGGGAGATTTGATTTTCGTAAGGATTTCGAGCGAACACGATTTCTTAAGCTCGCAAAATCAAGCCAGAATGTTGTCATGTGTTCAGAATCGGATATGGACCCTTATCGACCGAACGTTAATCAAATGATCGAGATTTTCGGTGTCGTAAAAGATTTGCCAGGAAAAACTTTAGGAGACTCTCGACTTCCAGCGCCTCTGGCGAATCTAACAGCAGCATCTATTCAGGATCCAACGCCTAACAGAAAGTCTATCAACCGCGAGTTTGTTTCAGTAGAGATCTTCTTGGACCCGCCACAAAGAAACAGCATGCTTTCAACCTGGCTTTACTCGAAGGTTCGTCGATGGAGAAAAGAGGGCCGGAGAATTGAATTTATTTTTGTACGCTTCTCGGATCTCAAGCAGCGCCCATCTCTTCGAATTAGAATTTGGGAAAAGGGCTCTCGAGGGCGACGGCCGGTTGCACTTGAAGTTCTTGCGGACTTAAGTCAGTTCTTTAAAAAGGGTCTGATAAGGGATTGGGAACCAAATCACTTTGAGCCAGAAGTTTCAAGATATCTGGGTCCCGCAGGAGTTCGCATATTTGAGAGGTATGCGAAAGCTGAATCCAACCTGCTTATTAAAAGCTTAGATTTTAGAAGAGCCCTTCGGCAAGAGGATGATTCATTGGCGCTTGCGATTGCCCTGGTTGGGTCGACCACACTGCTGAACACGTTTTATCAAGGCCAGCCTGAACCAAAACAGAAGTTGCTTCGAAGTTTAAATTCAGTGTTACAAAATCAACCGCCGTTTCATGAAGTAAGAAATATTTCGAAAGAGGAGATCCTAATAAGGGCAGAAAAATTCTTAAGCTCGACTCGAGGTAAAAAGTTTTGCGAAGAGCACCTTGCGATTTGTAAGACCCTGTGGTCTTCTTATCGAAAGATCGATAAGGCGCTCTCGACGCGTCATAAGCTTTTAATTGATATTATGCACATGCATATCAATAGGGCTGCAACACGCACGGGGGAACCGTATGGAGTTCCCGACTCGACAATATTTATGCTCATGAGGTTAGTGGTTGAAGGCTTCTCGAAAGTTAAAGTATCACGACTTAACGAATTGGCTGAGAGAGCGTATCAAGCGAGGTGAAAAGGGCCTTCTGATTCACCCGATTAGGATAAACTCCCTTGAGACTTCTGGAATGGATACCTTTTTACAAGAGTTTTATAAGGTTCAATGGCTTCGATCGAATTTTGATTTGGTTCTTGTGCCATTCTATCGAGATAGTCGTGAGTTGGGTCACCTTGACTGGCAAGCAAAATATCGGGGTCTTATCCGTAATGCGAAACAGCCTAAAGGATGGAAGGCTGTATCTAGCGGATTTCTACCCATTCAGCTAGATACGGCGGGCACGCGCCTAGCGAACTTTATCTTAAAGAACGATTATCAAATCATTCTTAGTTCTGATCTGGCAGGTATTTGTAATGAAACATTCAGGCGGGTCAGGAAACGCAATCCTGAAACCAAGTGTGTTCTTTTGGCTCATGGTGGTTATACTTTGGGGCGAGAGCACTTGTTTCGTGAAGCTGCCAAAAAGGACATTGAAAGTTTATCTTTAAGAGAGCGCGCAGCCGCTAAAGCTGCAAGTTCCATCTTATTTCCCACAAAGTGCGCACTCGACTGGTTTACCAGAGCACATCAAATATCCGATAAGAACTGTGAGGTTCTTAACTGGCCGTTCAACAAAAAGCGGCGACTTGGCCCGAAGCTTCCAAAAAGAGTGGGGTGGGCTTTTTACGCAAAGCTGGAGAACAGAAAGGGACTAGATCTTTTCTTAAGTTACCTAGAAAAAAATTTGGGTCCTTCGGCCGGGGCTCCTTCTGTTGTTTTTCTAATTGGGCCATCTGGCGTTGTAATGGATATTCCTTCATGGAAGTTTATAGATGAGTTCAAAAAGGCACATCCTTTTATTCGCATTGAGACAGTAGCGGGTCTAAAGCGAGATGATGCGCTTAAATTTATTGAAAGAACTTGTTCTCGCGTTTACTTGCCTTCTCGTTTTGAAACTTTTGGATATGCTCTAGTCGAAGTTGCCACTCATACTTCATGCCAGATTTTTTGCAGTGCAATTCCGGCTTTTCTGGAAGTTGCGCAGCGCTTTCGTTTAAGAAGAGTTAACTTTCTAAACTTTGATAAGAGTCCGTAGTAATCTGCCAGAATGAAAAAGAGCTTGCCCAAGATTCCGTTAGGCCTTGATCAAGGGCCATGTCCCAGGTTTAGTTGAAATTTAAAGGTTGAGTGGCTCAACCAATCTGTGTTTTCAATAAGTTACAACGCTTTATGGAAATACAAAAATGAAAGGGCCACCCAATGAAAAAGAATGTACTGAAAGCGTTGAAAA
>JBKDHV010000048.1:0-16782 GCA_046336915.1 Bdellovibrionales bacterium | reverse complement strand
GGCAGGTCGCTTCACTCGCTCAATGTGACGAACCCGTGCTTTCCCACCGATGATCGAGACGCCGCGAACAAGTTTATCAATTTCGGATTTTTCGGGTTGTCCATTCACTTTAACAAGATAGGTCTTTGTGACTTCTTTTCTTGGGTGCATCACGCTGTTCGCAAAATCACCGTCGTTTGTTAAAAGAAGAAGTCCTTCAGAGTCCCAGTCTAGACGGCCGATTGGAAAAATTCGTACAGGAAATTTATTGAAATAATCGATAACTGTGGGGCGTCCCTCGGGATCATTCAAAGTCGTTAAAACTTGAGTTGGTTTGTGGAACATGATGTAGAACTTTTTATGGAAGAAGGTCACGGGATGGCCTTCAACCACAATTCGGTCTTTCGAAGGATTCACTCGAACTCCAAGTTCGAAAACCTTTTTGCCGTTAACCTGGACAAGGCCTTGTTCGATCAATCGATCAGCTTTACGACGGGACGTGAGGCCTGCTTCTGCAAGCGCTTTATTCAAACGGACGAGAGACATGGAGGAACTCCAAAGCGCAGAAATTGGTCATTTTCCTCGAACGCACTCACTGCGTGAGAGGGCCCGACTTTTGGGCTTTCTGCATGCGAACCAAAAACGGGTCCGCTTCTTCATACTCGTTCAGGGTCAGATCTTCAAGCCATTGCCCATCAGAAGAAAGAAAGATGACGGCTGGCAGGCCACGAATAGAAAATTTTTCCATCCATTTCTGAGTTTCCGGCGTGACCTGGGTCGCATCGTATTTGAAGAGGAAGAACTTCTCGGATTCCTTTTGGATACGGGGATCGGTAAAGGTGAACTGCTCCAGCTCGTGGCAGGCTGCGCACCAAAGGGCCCAAAAGTCGATCATGACGGGCTTTCCACGAGCCTTTGAGAGGGCCTCTGTCGTCAGGGGTTTCCACGGCAGGGCTTGTTCCTTCAAGAGATCTTCATTCAGTGTTGGTGTCTGGAAGAACTGGGCCTGTTGCCAAATCAGGACGCCGTAGTAGGCGCTGACAGCCAAAACGAACATTCCCATGAGCTTTTTGACTCCGACCATCCACGCTCCTGAGCGAGGAAGGATCTTTGAGAAGAAACCAAGCGCGATAAAAAGAACTCCAAGTCCTAGAGCGTAGATAAAGAGCAGACTGAATCCCAACCAAGGACTTTGGGTCGAACTCACCCAGGCTAGGATCGCCACCAAGACGGGGCCGACGCAGGGACTTGCGATCACACCGAAGAAAAGTCCCGAGATAAACGCCCCGCTTCGACCCGAAGCATACTGTTTCGCTGCGAAGTTCATAAAGACCATGGGCAGTTGAACTTCGAAGACTCCAATCAGGCTTAAGCCCATGGCAAGAAGGACCATGGAAATCAAAAGAAGGATCCAGATCTGGTTCAAAAGAGATCCGAAGAGAAAACCGAACTGAGCTGCGGCCAATCCTAGAAGAGAAAATGTGGTTGCAATGCCGAAGACGTAAATCAAGGAGTATTGAAACTGATCCCATTGGCGGCGATTCTCGGCTCCGCGAGTGAGCACGGCCAAGGTGATCGGGATCATGGGGTACACGCAAGGAGTGAGGCTCGTCATGAACCCAGCCACGAACGCGAGCAGGAAAGCGAGCCAAAGACTCTTTTCAAGACTGCGTTTGAAAAGTTTCTGGAGATCCCATCCCATCATCGGCGGAGAACTCGATATCTGCTGGGTCGCGAAAGAGACCTTGTGTCTCTGGGTGATGGGAAAAAGACAGAAGGTTTCGCCGCAGGCCTGATAATCGAGTTCAAATTTCAATTCCGTCGTTTCAAAATTTTCAGGGGCGATCAGTTCGGCGACAAGCTGGCCGCTTCCGTGGACCCCTTCTCTTTCTTTTCGCGAAAACTTGTCTTGCCACTTTTTGAGAGGGCCGACGCTCCAGTCTCCTAGTTGAAATCCACTTGTGGGCTCGACTCGAATGGCGAATTGATCTGCGTAGGCATGATACGTGGGGGGAAGTTTCAACTGCAGAATTAATTTAACGGGCTGATGCGGTTTGATGCGCGCCGGGAGTAACTGAGACTCGACCTTCAGCGGGTCCTGTTGCTGAGCTAGGCCATTTAGGGGCCAGGCCACAAAAAGAAGAGGTAAGAAGCGAAAGAGTCCTCGAAGAATGGTCATGTCCTAAGTTACCCTGCGCCGAACAATGGGACAACAAATCTCGACCTCGGCCTAGAACTCTCAGGATGCAATTTTACCTGACTCAATTTCTGACGGGCTCTGGCCGATACACCTCTTGAGGTAAGTATGGGATTTGTCGGTATTATAGTCGTTTTCGTCATGGTGTTCGGTGGATTCTTAATTGCCGGCGGTAATATGTCCATCATCATCAAGGCCGCGCCGCTTGAGTTGATGATCATCGGGGGAGCCGCCCTTGGCGCTTACATCATTGCGAATCCGATGAAGACAATTAAGGCGGGGATCTCGCTGGGAATCAAAGCGATGACAGCGAAGGGCCCACAAAAGCCAGATTATCTAGAGCTGCTTCAATTGTTGTTTCAACTTTTTCAGGTTTTTCGAAAAGAAGGTCCTCAGGGAGTTGAAAAACACATCGAAAAGCCGGAGCAGTCTGAAATCTTCAAGGCCTATCCCGGTTTCATGAAGAATCATCACGCGGTTCACTTCCTGTGTGACACGATGAAGATCACACTTTCCGCTGAATTGAGCCCTTATGACGTCGATGATCTTTTGGGCGCGGATATTAAAGCGATTCACTCTGAAGAACACCTAGCTCAGCACGCCGTTCAAGCGGTTGCGGACGGGTTCCCTGGATTGGGGATCGTCGCCGCGGTTTTGGGTATTGTTAAAACGATGGCTCACTTGACGGAAGGGGTTGAAAAAATCGGAGCGCTGGTTGCAAGCGCCCTGGTCGGAACGATGTTAGGGGTTTTCGGCGCTTACGGTTTGATCGGTCCCACCGCAACAAAAATGGGCGCCGATATCGAAGCTGAGGGCCGCTATCTCGAGGCGATTCGTCAAGGATTGGTTGCTTTACAAAGAGGAGCTCCTCCGCTTGTGTGTGTCGAGTATGCTCGTCGCTCGATCATGCCTGAAGAGCGCCCCTCTTTTGATGAAATGGATCAGGCAACAAAGAACATTAAAAAGGCAGCTTAAGAAGACTTAAATTGAAGCTTGCGTGAAGGATATTTGTGGCTGAAAAGAAACCGATGATTGTAATTAAAAGAGTGATCGTCCAAGGGGGAGGCCATCATGGCGGATCCTGGAAGGTGGCTCTTGCGGATTTCATGACAGCTATGATGGCGTTCTTCCTGGTGATGTGGTTGTTGGGCCAAAGTGAAGAAACGAAAAAGGCCATCGCAGATTACTTCTCAACTCCGTCCGTGATTGAATACAACTTTCAGAACTACGGTGTTGAGCTCACGCTGGAAAAACTCTTTCTTGATCTTTTGAATGAACCCCTTAAGGCCTTCCAAAGTTTCTTAGAGCCAGTTGATAGCACTCCGAACCTTCTGGATATGGGATCCGCGAAGGTGGTGGTGTCAACGATGGCGGACCAGCTAGGGGACATCGCGAAGAACGTTCAAGTGGGTTCTGACGGTTTTAATTTTGATATTCCTGACAACATTCTTTTCATTCGCGGAACTTCAATTCCAACGCCAGACTTCTTAGCCGTGATGGATAAAATCAAAGCGATCACGTCGGGTCTTCAAGACGCGGACATTCGAGTGACTTCGGCCATGTTCAACCAGACGGTGGCTTCTCAGTCAGAAGAAGAGGCCAAGAGAATTGCAAATCAACGCTTAGATTTTGTGAAAAACAAGATTCAAGCAAGTCTTGAGCACAATTCCACTGTTGTTTCGGGGACTGTCAATGTGAAGGACAAACGAGGAGAAGTTGATCCGAATAAGCTGATTGGCTTTATTAAGATCAACATCACGCAGAAGCCGATTAAATCTGATGGATCCAAGTCTCGTAAACTCGATGATCTTTTCGGAACGGCTTCTCGGCAGACAGACGTTTATGAGCAGTATCTTCAAGAGCTGACGAACAAGAAGAAGCGCGACACTCAAGACCGTCGCTAGACTGCTGATCAGAAATCGTCAAGGGTCGAGTCAATTTTCGATGTTTTAAAGCCGATATTTCTAGAATGATATTGAAGTCTTTTGGAATTGCGACGCTTCTTTTTTTCACAGTGTCCGCTCTGTCTCAGACGCCATCGAAGCTCAAGAGTTCTGGTGCGAAGATGCTGGATCCCTTCTCGCATGTAGAGCATGTGACTCTCTCAAATGGTCTTCAGATTTTCTTTGCGCCAAGTGCTCACGCCAATAATGTGGATATTCGCTTAGAAGTCCTCGTGGGTTGGCGATATGAGGATCGTGAAATGTGGGGCGTCTCGCACCTGCTCGAGCATGTGCTTTTTCGGGACAAGCAGCTGAAAGATGAAATGTCGTATCTGCAGTTGATTCGGGAATCCGGAGGCGAAGCCAATGGCATGACTCTCCCGCGCCGGACCGCTTACTTTGGCACCATCCCCTACAAGAAGGGACCTTGGTTGCTCCAGAAGTTTTCCAAGATGCTTCTTGAGCCGAGCTTTACCCAAGAGTACGTGGAAAAGGAAAAAGGGACTGTCGAGCTTGAGCGAGGACGGCCGGGTCCTATCACTCAGGTTTTGGGGTTCAACCCCGTCGACTATCTTGTGCCGCCGTATCTGAAGCCTGAAAGTTTTTGGAAGAGTGAGTTTGGGGTTTCTCTTGATGAGCCTTATACGCTTTCGCAAGAGCAGTTGGCAACCCAGCGCATAACCTTGGCTCACGTCGAGAAGCACTACAAGGATTACTATTACCCCTCGAACATGCGGCTTTTCGTTGCAGGTCGATTCAGTCGTGATGAAATGATGAAACTTATTCAGTCAAAGTGGGGGCGTCTTCCCGCTCGAGAGGGCAAGAAGATCTCGGCTTATCCCCGACCACGCCCGAAACAATCGCCGTTCAAAAGAATCGTGCACACCGACTCGGCCCCTGTGGTCGAGGTGGGAACTAAGATCTGGGACTCAAATATTAAGGAAAGCATGATCGTTTACTCGTATCTTGATTACTTGTCCCATCGATTGATGAAAGAGATTCGAAATGTGAAGGGTCAAACCTACAGTGCAAATCCCCACTACGACATTGAACACGGCTATGGTTATGCGTCGGTCCAGTTCCAAACTCCGGAAGAGAACTTGGATGAAAACCTGCAAATTGTTCGAAACTACATTCGTGATGAGGCAGAACAGGGGAATATAAATCCTCAGCAAGTTCAAGAGGCCGTCGAGCTCTACTTAGCTGCGTATTATCGCATGGGTCAAGAAGCCTACGAAAGAATGTGGTTGGCGACCGAGTACGAAAAGATTCTTGATCAGCATGGAAAGTTTACTTCTCCATTTTTGGCGATGAGAAATGTGACCCCCCAAGAGTTTGCAGAGACTCTGAAGAAACATTTCACGCCCCAGCGACGCTATGAGTACGTTCAAGCGCCTAGCGTATTTTTCACTTACGATATCTATCTCTTCTTGTTTTTAACAGCCCTCACAGTTCATCATCTTTGCAAAAGATTTTTGACGAAGCCGTTCCTGCACAACGAAGTCCGATGGGTTCGTAAAGTTCGACTTCCTCCATTTCGAATTCTGGAAGGGCTTGCTCTTGTTCTAGCCTGGCTTGTTTTTTCTCACGTGAACTTTGGGCTTGATCTGATCTTCAAGAATACGATTTTCCAATCACACTTGCTTCTCAGTCACTACCTGCCGAGCCTTATCTGGGTGGTTTTGCTGTTGATGACTGTTCATCTTGTCTTAGCGGCCATTCCGCACAAACTGATGGTCATGAAAAATCATCTGGTTTTGAAAAGTGTCACCTATGGTTCAAGGCACATGCCTTTGTCGAAGATTGCACGGGTGTCCCATGTTTCTCTTTTTTCGCGGGCCGTGTTTCAAGCGCTCTTTCGCTATCGGACCAGATTCTACTTGTATCTGACGGATCCCTTTTTTCGTAAGGGTCTGCTGATCGAGACCTTGGATGGTCAAGCCTACTACTTGAGCGTGCGATATGCAGAGGACGTGAAGGCTGAACTTGAAGGGTTTTTAGGGCATCAAGAGTCGCTCGTGAAAGCCTCTTAGATTTTTTCGTTCAAGTGGGCGTAGGCTGATGACCCTGAAGTCGTCGAAAGGCATCAACGACCACAACTGGACAAAGGCCCAATCGACAGAGGCTCTTGGCGCTTTTTTCGCGAGCGGCCCGGAGTATGAGTTCAGCTCTTGCTAGAATCTGCAGATCCTTTTGCCTGCTCCACGCTTTCGAGGGTTCGAGTTGTTGTTGTTCCATCCTAGGCCTCCCGTGGTGCACTTCTAAAATTGTCCGCCTGAAGTCGAGAAGCTTCAAATCGAGAGCATCAGATTCGTCTAGATGAAAAGGGGATGAGAAACCAAGGATTCTTAAAATTGAACAGCTGCGCTCAGGAAGAACGTGAGTCGGCCTCGATCCTCGAAATCTCCTTGAACATTACTATAAGTCGCATGCCCACTGACAAAAATGTCTTTCAGCTTTTTCCCAAGACCTGTGTGCGCGTCAAAGTAACTCTTGATGTCGGCTTCGGGTTGAGTGTACCCCGCCTGTAGATTCCAAATATAGTCACCGCCGACATTGGTGTCTTTGCCGATCGCAATGTAAGTTGCCTTTTCCGAGGTGCCTTCCCAGTTGCTTTCGTCTTCGTAGATGACTCGATAAGAACCAAGATTCAGGTGCAAAGCGAGAGTGCTTCCGTTTCGGTTGTTCTCTTTATAGAACTTATTGTCCGTGTATTTAATGATAAAGTTCGCATCGGATCCAAAATCAATTTTGATGTCGGCATTTAGTCGCAGCCAGAAGTGAGTGGAGGCGGTCGAATCATAGCGGACGTTCGATCCCCACAGTCCCAATCGAAACTGCGGACCAAAATTGAACCAGAATTCGCCTTGTAAGTTCGGATCATTTTCGGTTTGAGTTAGCCCTTGTTCGATGAAATCAGAAGCAAGATTGGCTCCGCCAGTCATGCGAAAGGTGGGAGCGTTTCCCGAGCTTTGGGCCCAGGCCTGAGTGGCAACAAGAACTAAGAGAGCAAAACATCTTCGCATGCTGTAAATAATTTGACTTAAAGCAGAAAGAAAAACAATAAAGAGTGATGGATCGGACTCGACCTTGGACAGACTATCCTCTTGTAGCGTTTGACACAGAAACCAGCGGTGCCTACCCCGTTGGTTCTGAAATCGTCGAGTTTGGCGCGGTGAAGTGGTTTCAGGGCCAGGTCGTGGATCGTTTGCAGATCTTGATTAAGCCTGAGATCCCGATGGGCGAGGAAGTGATCAAGATCCATGGCATTACCAACGAAATGGTGGCAGAGGCCCCCCCGATGAAGGACGTGATTGCAAAGATTCATGCCTTTCTTGATCAGAGTCTAGGAGTGGCTCACCACGCGCCTTTCGATATGGGATTTATCGCCTACGACATCGAGAGATTTGGTCTTGCTATGCCGACAGGTCCCGTTTTCTGCTCTTCTTTGCTGTCGCGTAAGTTCATACATGGAGTCGAGAATCATAAGCTTCAAACCCTGGTGAAACACTTGGGACTCGAGGGGGGTTCGGCCCACCGGGCGGCCGATGATGCTTATGCGTGTCTGCAAGTCGCCTTGAAGACCCTTGAAAGCTTGGGGCCGAACGCGTCGATTCAGAGCGTGCTTCAGGCCCAGGAAAAAAAGCTTGAGTGGCCGTATTACAGTCTGAAGTTTCCGACTCAGCTGGCCCTTCAGAGCGTCGTCCGAGCCCTGCAAGATCGCAGGGATCTTAATATTCTTTATCAGAAGGGCTCGAAATCAAAACAGCTAAGGCCCGTTCGCCCTTTGGGAATCGTTCGCAATCCTGACGGGGACTATCTTGCGGCTATTTGTCTATTGGATCATCAGAAGAAAAGATTTTACCTTCAGCATCTTTCAGAAGCGGAGACGGCGGGTTAAGAGAATCAAATTTCTCGCGAATCTCGACAGCCAGGGGCTCGAGATGTTTGAACTCGTCATTCTTGCGAACCTTAAACTGGGGTCGAGCCCCACTCAGACAACCACGAAGAAATCGTTCAAACGCATAAATGGGGCCCACGATGCGATGAGAGAAGAGTCTGCCCAAAATGTAGAGCAAAAAAGAGAATCCAAACCCAAGTCCCAGAATGAGTAAGATAAAAGGACGAAGAAACTTCTGAACGCGAAGGTAGTCGGCTCCGGTCAACTCCTGCAAGGTCACGCGCATGTAAGTAAAACAAAAGACCGCTAGAATCCCAGTCAGAATCAATGACAACGTGGCTAGAAAAAGGCTGAATCTTCGTTGAAACGAGGCATTCACCCAGAATGAACGACGAGTGTTGTGCTCCGGCCAAAGAGTGTGGCCCTCGTGAATGAAAAAGTACACAATCATGGCGTAACCCACCCACTGGATGATATCGGCCACGTTGAAAATGGGTGTGATAATGCCGCCCAGGCGAATTTTGATAAAGTCAATGATGGCTCCGTAGCGTATCCGATCAAAGACGTTCCCTAAAATCCCGCCAAGCAGAACAGAAAGTCCAACACGTAATTTAAGATGGGTCCCGGGTATCAAGTATTGAAAGAGAAAGTAAATTCCAACAACAAGGGCCCCGAACGTGGAAAGAGAAACGATACGCAGGGCGGGCGGGAGATCCGAGAAAAGTCCTAGCATCGCACCGTGATTAAAAATCATGTAGAAAGGACCAAAAGGGCCTTCCTGACCATTTGAGTATTGAAGCGCTAGACTTTTTGTCCACCAATCTAACAGAATAAGAACTGGAATGGGTCCGTATACCAAAAGCCAACTGCCACGATTCATTCCCTGACGTTAATTCTTTTTGAAAGGGATGGCTAGTGCGACTCTTACATTCGATTGGTATCTGGTCTGTCACGAGTCTAATTTTTCTTTCGACTGCTTCGGCCAATTCGTTTCGTGACTGGACCTTGAACCTGATCCAGAAAAACAAACTCAACCCCGATCACTTCTCACTGTATTGGTCGAAACTTGATGGCAGTTTAATTCTAGATCACCGCAGTCAAGTTGCGATGACGCCGGCTTCGATTACAAAGATTGTGACGGCGTCCGCGATCCTTGAGTATTTGCCTCCGGGAACAAAGTTTAAAACCCGATTGATGTCGTCAGCAAAAATCGTGAATACAAAATTGGAAGGTCCTCTTTTCCTTGTAGGTGGGGGAGATCCGGGTTTTGTTTCTGAGAACATGTGGGTTCTCGTGAACAATTTTTTAAGGTCGGGAGTCCGAGAAATTGAAGGGGATCTCGTTGTGGACGACTCGTTGTTTGACCGAGTTCGTTACGATGATTCGCGAGAAAGTAGCCGAGTGGATCGAGCCTACGACGCTCCTGTAGGAGCCATGTCCTTCAATTGGAATTCGATGAACGTCTATGTTCGGCCCACTGAAAAGGGAAAGCCGGCTCAGGTCTACTTGGATCCTGAAAATGACTATCTGGTTCTAGAGAATCGGACTCAGACGGTGGCGAAGGGAGCCCCCGCAATTGATGTGGATCGAAAGTGGAATGAAAAAACGGGAACGGAAGTGGTGACCGTTCGAGGAACCATTGGGAAAGAAGTCGGCGAGCATGTGGTCTTTGCCAATGTCTCTCAGCCAGACATCTGGGCGGGGAAAAACTTAAAAGCGTTTCTTCAACAGCGAGGGATTCGAGTCAGGGGGGGCGTGAAGGTGGGGTCTGTGCCCTCTTCGGCAGAAATCCTTGCGGAAGTCGAAAGCAAACCGGTTGAGTTTATGCTGGCGGATATGAACAAGTTCTCGAATAATTTTGTCGCAGAGATGCTAACGAAAAATGTAGCCGCGCTTTCTGAAAAGCCCGCAACCCTAAAAACGGGCATGAAGAAAGTGAACGAGCATCTTAAGTCTGAAGGTTTCGACGAGAAAGAATTTCTTGTGGAGAACCCGTCGGGTCTGACACGAGAGAATCGCATGACGACTTTAGCTTTGTGGAAGCTCTTGGCTCGCCGGGAGAAAGATTTCCGATCAATGCCCGAGTTCATGAATTCGTTTCCGATCGCGGGCGTTGACGGCACTCTCAAGCGCCGCTTGAAGGGCGACAAAACATTTCGTCAGATCCGTGCAAAGACCGGGCTGTTAAATGGGGTCACGTCTCTGGCGGGATATGCAAGCGAACCCAACGAGGCTCCGACAGCTTTTGCTTTTATTTATAACGGACCCGGCGATTCCAGCCGAGTCCGAGCCGTCATGGATCAAATTTTCGAACGCTATTATTCACATAAATAACGTAAGAACATTCGGCGAATTTCAGCTGTCAGCTTTTCATCCTGCATGAAGTTGGGATTATCCAGAACAACTTGTTCCATCAATCCTAAAAATGCGTGAACCGTCAGTCGGGCCATAATCTTTGGATCGCGGCCCTCTTTGGGTTGGATATAGGCAGCCAAAGTATCAGCGTAGTAGCCAATCACTTTTTTGAATTCACCCTGATCGACCAGGTACTGATAGATTCCCTGAATCTTCTGGCGCAAGTCTTTTTGAGTCGAGTAGATCTCAAGGCCTAGATTGATGATAAAAGGCACTCGATCTTGCGGCGGCAGGTTCTGAATCTGGGTGATTTTCTCTTGGAAATAGAGGCTGTCACGGCGAATAAGATCGTGAATCAGAGCCGAAACAACGGATTCCTTATTCCCGAAAAATTGATACAGAGACCCAATACTTACGCCCGCCTCTTTTGCAATTTTGTCTGTCGTAACTCCGTAGAAACCTTCACGAATCATGATGCGTTCACAGGCTTCGAGAATTGTCGCAACAGTTTGTCGCGATCTTTCTTGAGTCGGAGCTTTCATCTGGAGCTTCGTCTTCGCCTTCTTCTGCTTATTCTGGTCAGTTACCATGCTCACACCCAACGAATTTGTGTTCATGTTCTCTCCTCTGTACATCCCGTACATTCTTCTTGTGTTTTTGTCTCATCCTTGTACACAGTCCGCATCTTGAAGAGTCACTTACACTATCGAGACTCTCAAATTATGCCTTTCTTCTTCGAATCTGTGTAGTTAGTTTAAATCCTGTTCAGAAAAAGCCACGTTCAGAGTTCCGAACAGCTGTTAACAAACCTCATTTCATGCTGCCTTTGTTCAAAGGATTTCGCCAATTTAAGACAACTCTTTTTGTCTATTGGCAAGTCCATTTGTGTGAGACACTCAAGACGCATTCCGTCTCGATCCGCTCGGGTATGCAGCTTTTTGGCTACATCAAAGCAGTTCGGCAAATTCCAAGCTTGGGGGCGCGTGTAGAAACACGCTCTCAGAGTTTCTTGCTCGTTGACCAAGTATTCCATACGCTGCGCTTCATCAAGGCACTTCAATAAACTTATGTTTATAAAACGCCTGAGACAAGCTTGACGTGCCTCGTCTCTTTGTTGAGGAGTTGGGGGAACCAGTGAGCTTTTGAGGCAGAGAGGGAGAGATTTGTCGGTTTTTGCAGCCAAAACCGAAAAACCCATTCCCAAGAATAGAACAACGCCGATTACGCCCAACTTCATCAATGTTGGCTAGTTCACTCTTTGTGCCACGAGGGCGACCTAAAAATCTCAATGAAATTCGTGAATTATAAGAAACGAATGGTGAAGATTTAGACAGGTGACAAATTGCAGGGGCAAAATGGGAACTTTATTCGCGAGGACCTAGATCCCAAACTCTAGGACCCGGTAAGGGTTGTCAGCATAATCGATCAAATACAAAAAGGGCTCTTTATTTTTGTCGACGACATTCTGGATGATCTCGTCACCCGGATAAAAACCCCCATTCCACTGTTCGCTTGGATCAAGTTCGAAAGTGAATGAGAATATCCCTCGTTCTCCGTAGGCCCAGTCCGTTGTGTCTCCACTCGCAATATAGAGTTCCGAGGCCTGCATGGGTTTGTAGTTGTTCCAGCTTGCCATTTTTTCGGCCATCTTTGTGTAGACAAGGCGATCTTGGGACTTATCAACAGCCGACCGAGTGTGCCCCCACGGATAGAGAATCAGTTCGGAGAAGGTGTGGAAGGACAACAGAACCTTCAGGCTTTTCATCGACTCGACGTACTTTTTGACGGCTTGAGTTTCGGGTTCGCTGAAGGGGGTAGGCCCCTTGTAGGTGTCCGATCGGGGGTTAGAGCTCGACCCACCCGTGCCCCACTTGAAACTGTAGTTGCGATTCAAATCGACCCCGAAGGTTCCGTCTGAATTACGGGTTCGATTCTTTCGCCACATCTTGTAGTCGTTTCCTGAAATGTCGTACTCGAGCCCATCGGGGTTCACGGCGGGCCAAATATGGATCTCGCGATTCTGAAGCAGCTCTACAATACGGCTGTCGCCCTTTTGGTACTGATCCAGAATCCACTCGGTCAAACGAAGCGGAGTCTCGACGGAAAGATGCTCACGAGCGTGGTGACCGCCCATGAACAGGATCTGAGGAAGGGAGGCTTGGGGGGGCCTGGGCCGCTCGGATGACCATCACCCAGAGCTCTCGCCCTTCAAAGCTGCGCCCAGCGCTAATCAGGCGGGTCAGGTTGGGGTAGCGAGCCTGCAAACTTTGAAGCTTCTGAGTCATTTCGGTGTAGTCATGGTACTCCGAATCCTTAGAAGGGAAGCCGAGGATTTGTCCCAAATTGAGACGTTCAAGCACAAGGCCCATGCGATCCAACTGATTTTTTTCTTCAAGCTGGGCGGTTGCGATCACGTAATCGTCATGAACAAATTCGATGGAAGCGCCTGTGTTGGCGATCTGAGATCGTTGGAAAGAATCGACGGCCTTCAGTTTTAGGACGAAAAGCTGGTTGGGCTCGGTTTGGGCTTGTCGAGTCGAGCCTACAATCAGGGCACACAAAAGGATTGAAATCAGAGAAAGCTTTTTCATCTTAGGCCCTCCTGGCCGCCGTCGAGAAATCCCGAGGTTTTCTTAGTCCACACCTGCGGGATGACAGCGTCACTGGTTCCAGCTTGAAACTGGACCAAGGGCTATGGCCATCTTGGATTTTAGGCTAGTTCTTCGACGGCGCGCGAGCTTCAGCGAACGAGAATTTTGGTGATCAAGTCGTCTCGAGTGACAAACTGAGCCCCGAAGCCGACGCCCTCGCTCCAGACGACCTGGGCGTGAACCACGTGGGACTTCTTAAGGGTACCTAGATGGATGGTGACGCAGACCATATCGCCCTTACGGGGAATGTACTCCGCTTGCGAGAGCTCAAAAAAAGCTCCCGAAGCCGAGAGGTTTTTGAGCGTTGCAACCATCTTTCCGTGATGACGACCGTACACTTCGATGTGCGCGATTTCTTTGGTTTCATATCTTTGCGCCGTCATGGTTTCTATTGTCGGATATTTTTTGGGAAAATGAAAACTTTAGGAACTCGCTAAACTTTTCGACAGTAGAGATTAATCGAAAACTTTTCTGACGTTTCGAACTGGGATTGGCGAACAAGATCGAATTGGCTCCAATCTACCTGCGGATAGAAGGTGTCACCCGGGAACTGTCGTTCGATTTTTGTTAAGTAAATGCGATCGACCTGACCTAAGGTCTGCTGGAAGATTTCGCCACCGCCCAAAATAAAAACTTCTTCGGGCCAAGCGGGAATCCGGCGCCGGGCTTCAAGAAGGGCTTCGTCCAAAGACGAGACATAAATCAGGTTCTCATTCTGGGACACCAAGCTCTGGCGAGTGATCACAATATGGAAACGACCGGGAAGAAGTCTTCCAATCGATTCGAAGGTCTTGCGCCCCATAATCAAGACTTTGCCGAAGGTCGTTTCTTTGAAGAACTTCAGATCTTCGGGAAGATGCCATGGCAGCTTGTTGTCCTTCCCGATCACGCCCTTCGGGTCTGTCGCGACGATGTGGCTTAAAATCATACGGCGACCTCTGCTTTGATGGGGGGATGGGGATCATAGCCTAAAAGTTCAATGTCCTCGTACCTGAATTCAAAAATGTTTCTTACCTGCGGATTCAGCTTCAGGGTCGGCAGGGGCCGAGACTCACGAGTCAGCTGCAGGCGAGCTTGTTCAAGATGATTGGAGTACAAGTGGGCATCTCCAAGAGTGTGAATAAATTCGCCGACCTTCAGGTCGCAGACTTGCGCGATCATGTGAGTGAGCAGAGCATAGCTTGCGATGTTAAAGGGTACACCCAAGAAAATATCTGCGCTTCTTTGGTACAGCTGACACGACAGCTTTCCATCAGCGACATAGAACTGGAAGAAAGCGTGGCAGGGCGGAAGAGCCATGCGTTCAACTTCGCCCGGATTAAAAGCGACGACCAGGAGTCTACGCGAGTCCGGATTCTTTTTGATCTGTTCAATGACGTTTGAAATCTGATCAACCTTTCGCCCGTCTGAAGTTTCCCAGGCTCGCCATTGTTTTCCGTAAACGGGGCCGAGATCGCCCTTATCATCGGCCCACTCGTCCCAGATTGTCACATTGTTTTCGCGCAGGTACCGAACGTTGGTGTCACCCTTTAAGAACCAAAGCAGTTCGTGAAAGATCGAGCGGGTGTGAAGTTTTTTGGTTGTGATCAGGGGAAAACCTTCTTGAAGGTTGAAGCGCATCTGATAACCAAAGACACTCAGCGTGCCGGTTCCTGTGCGATCCGACTTTTGTTGTCCTTGTTCTAAAACGTGTTGAAGAAGTTCGTGATACTGTCTCATAGGGCCCCCAAGAGCAGGCGAGTTGGCCTTAGAATCTCACAACTGGGTCCCAGATCAAGCAGAGGACGAGCGAGACAAGACGCTCAGGGCCGAGACCAAGAATTGGGCACAGGGGCCCAAGACTTTTTTCTTGCTCCAGGCCAGTCGCATCTGGACTCTCTGACGTGAGGCATGGGTGATTACCAGACGCTTCTTCTTGAGATCATCCTGAACGATATGAAGGGGAAGCCCGCCCCAGCCAACGCCACACATAAGAAGTTGCTTTTTTAAACTGAAGCTATAGACGCCAATTTGGGGTTGACCGGGTTCGACTCCTGCAAGGCGTTCCGAGCTTTCCACCGTGCTTTTCACCACAACTTGTCGGTGCTTCATAAGGTCCGATTTCGACGCTTTTCCCTTCAGTTGGGCCAAGGGGTGACGGGGAGAGCAGACCGGAACCATTTCGATCGAGTTAACGGGTCGTTTTTCAAGCAGTTCCTTTTCGTCGAAAATTTCCCCAATCGCAAGATCGGCTTTGTCATCCCGGAGCATCTCGTCGGCACTCAAGACTTCCTGGTACAGAACGAGTTCGGTGAAAGGAAACTGCAGGGTGAAATTTTGAAGAGCCGACACCAAGGTGTCTTCGGGAAGAAGCGCACTGATCGCTAGCCGAATCTTAGGCTCGTAGCCTTTTTGAAGAAAGTGGGCGTGATTTTCAACCTGCGAGAGCTGCTGGTGAAGGGTTGAGAGCTGAGGCAAAAGGCTTCGACCCCGCGCCGTAAGGGAGGGGCGATACGCGGCGCGGTCGAAGAGCTCGAATCCGAATTCATCCTCAAGTTTCTTAATCGCCAAGGATACAGCGCTTTGGGCCTTGTGCAGTTTTTCAGAGGCGGCCCGAAAGCTTCCTGTTTCCACAACAGCTAAAAAACTCTCGATCTGATGAATTTCCACCTCTTCATGCTAATCTACAAAATAGATCATGTTAAGCGAAAAATTATAATTTTTTGAGATCAATAAAAAGGATACGATTATTCATGTTTGAGGGCCTGAAAATCGAGTCCTCTTCAAAACACGAACAAAGGTTCTTAAAAAAGGAGAACAGAATGAAACATGTAAAAACAGGCGCACGCCTCTTGTTGGGATTGGCCTATGTGGTCTTTGGAATGAACTTTTTCCTGCAGTTCTTGCCCCAGCCCCCTTCGGCCGAGCCGATGGCAAAACTCATGGGTGCTTTCTTTGAGTCCGGTTATCTTTTCCCCTTTATCAAGCTGACCGAGATCATCGCAGGCGCTCTGCTGTTGACGAACTTATTTGTGCCTTTGGCGCTCGTCATACTGGCTCCGATTACTTTGAACATCGTGGCCGTCCATGCTTTCTTGGATCCCTCAGGGCTTCCCGTGGGCGCGCTCTTGCTGGTGTTACATGTGTTCCTGGGGCTGCAGTACCTTTCGCACTATAAGCCCATGCTGACAGCGAAGGCCTAAACAAGCCTGACGGCAAAGGCCAAAAGACTTTTGAATTTGGAGGTAGTTATGATGATGGTTCGACGATCCGAAGAACGAGGGCGGTATCAGAATTCTTGGTTGGATTCCTATCACACGTTCTCGTTTGGTTCTTACTATGATCCTGAGCATATGCAGTTTGGTCCTCTTCGTGTGATCAACCAAGATGTGGTGGCTCCAAGTTCCGGCTTCGATTTCCATGGTCACAAAGATATGGAGATCTTCACTTACATCTTAAGGGGAGAACTTGAGCACCAGGACTCGATGGGCCACAAAGAGCGCATTCGCCCCGGCGAGGTGCAGATCATGTCGGCCGGCACGGGCGTCCTCCATAGTGAGTACAACCCTTCAGCTCAAGACAGTGTGGAGCTCTTGCAGATTTGGGTAATGCCAAGTCAGTATGGTCTTACGCCCCGCTATTAATAAGTTCGTTGGATAACCAACATTAGGCGGCGTATTTAAGGCTTGGCTTTTGAAAAAATGAGCGCACTTTATTTTTGTTTTTCTGAAGTGACTTCATTGATCGAGTCACTTGTTTTTTAAAGTTGGCTTTGTC
>JBKDHV010000047.1:0-5389 GCA_046336915.1 Bdellovibrionales bacterium | reverse complement strand
ACAAACCGATCTGACGGGAGTCTATCATGATTCTTCCTCTGAAAAATTGGTGGTGATTTCACCCAAACAGAATGAAAGATCTCAAAAAATAATCAAGCTCTCAGAGCAAAAATGCTGCTGAACTCCGAACTCGCTCTAAATACTTCTGCAATTGTTCGACGGTTTGATAGAGGACTTTGCCAACAGAAAGAATAATTCCTATCGAGACAAAAAGAATGATGCCTATCGTGTTAGGCTGAATCTCTATGCTCGGCTTCACCGCCGTGGAAAGAAGTGAAGCACCATAGAGTCCAATACCCGGCCATCCAAAGCCCAAAAAGGTTGAAACAATGAACCACACTGGCAGCCAGCGCAGAGCCCGAGCAAATCCCACAAAAACGCTCTCACCATTTACAAGAGCATAGCGGGCCACTTCCATATTAATGAAAAACTGCATCGTGATACCGATCAACATTCCCCAAACAATACCAAGTCCATAGTTGCTAGCCATATAAGGCCATAGCACCACTTCGCCGCTACCGAGGCCAAGTCCAAGCAAAATAAAGCTTGGGCCCAGAAGTTTTCTGAGGGGCGGTGCTATTGGAAGCTCCTTGGAGCCGAGTGGTGCAATATTGAGCGACATTATCTACTTTCCCTCAACGTATAAAACCCAAACTGGGCAATTCGCTGAACGCACGATCCAACGAGCATTGCTACCCAAAAAAGTGGCAGCGATGGGGCCAGTCACGGTCGCCATTGCAATCATCCAGGCGCTATCTTTCTTTGCTAGTTCCAGGGTTGCGTCGGCAATATTTTTCAATCCAAATTGAATAACATGATCACATTTGACGTTTTGTTTTTTGGTCCAACTAAGCCACTTCGCTAAATTTGATTTAACCTTTTGTAGATTTTCGTCTAACAGGCGATCTCCCTCTAGCCACCGTTCATTTTTGAAATATGAAACGCTATCCGGTATGGACTGCGCTTCACCTTGATATTGGTGGAAGATTTTAACTTTCGCTTTGGTTGCTTTTGCGAAGCTGACAACTTGCTGAAATGCCTTCCAAGACAAATCACTAAAGTCCGTTGGAAAAATAATGATCCCGGGCTTGGGTCCAACTTTGGCTTTCGGATTTATAATCATTGTAGGAACAGCTGACTCTAGGACCAATGTTTCTGAAAAGCTGCCAAGAGCCTGTCGCATGAATCCAACTCTGGCATTTGTGCTAACTAGAACGGCATCGGCCTTTGCCTTTTTAGCGTAACTCACAAGTGTCTTAACATCCGTTCTCACATACTCGGAGCCATGGGCCAGAATTCGCGGTTTTCTCTGAGGCTTAAACTTAAGTTCCATTAGAATTTTATCGAGCTGTTTCTCTACACGAGAAAGGTCGAAGCGAATTGCTGCTTGTTCTTTTTCTATCGGAAAACCTGAACGTCCATGCACATAAATAACTTCCACATCGTTATGCAGACTCAACGACCGAGCGAGGCTCGCGGCCGATGCTTGAACTTTTGCTTCTCCATACGGATCAATGGCCCAGATGATTTTCTTTCGTTTTAATTTTGACATGTTATTTCTCCTTATTATTTCCTTATTTGAATCTGTACGATCTCTAGCACCTGCCCAACCAGTTTCGAGAAATTTGCAGTTTGCGTTGACTCGGCAACACACTCATTCAAATGGCGTTTTAAGATTTCCATCTTAAGACTAGTTAAACCAGAAATCGCCGCCTGCACTTGCTGCAAGACTTGCGGGCATGGCCGATGCGAGTCGATCATTCTTTCCACGCCCTCCAGTTGACCGAGTATTTTGTGAACTCGAACAACTTCAGATGAATGATTCACTTGAGAACTTTGCGCACTCTTCTTTTTCTTCTCTTTCATTTCATTTGGCTCCATTGCGTTAAAAGTGAAAGTAGCAAGATCAAGGCCACTGGCATGCCCCCTGCTAGTATAGGGTAGTGATGGCTTTAGGGCTGTTTAGGATGAATTTGAAGTTATGTATTGGGACAGAATTGCCTCGTCGTCGGGACAATTTGTCCGTGGAGATTTCGTTATGAACCAACAGCTTGCTTGGCACTCACTTCAGCCTGATGAAGTTGTTGCGAAATTGAAATCAAATTTGACGCACGGACTCTCGCACAATGATGTGAGCGAACGTCTGCAGCAGTTTGGATTAAATGAATTACCAGAACCCAAAAAGCGAACTCTATTGTCTATTTTTCTCCATCAATTCTTAAGCCCGCTTATCTACCTCCTGCTAGTTGCATCGGCCATCGCTTTTTTCATCGGCGAAGCTCGTGACTCTCTAGTTATTCTTGTTGTGGTGATTTTGAATGCTATCATTGGTGCCTACCAAGAGGGCCGCGCTGAGCAGTCATTAGAGGCTCTTCGGCGATTATCAAAACTGAAAGCCCGAATTTTGCGTGGCGGGCAAGAACAGCTCATTGAAGCAAGTCGAATTGTGCCGGGTGATATTCTTGTCCTTAGTTCTGGCGACGCAGTACCGGCAGACGCAAGACTTATTGAAGCATCAACTATTGCGGTCGCCGAAGCGGCTTTGACAGGAGAATCACTTCCGGTTGTCAAATCGATCGCAAAACTTTCTGAAAATACTCCGCTAGCAGATCGCCAAAATATGATTTTTGCAGGCACTTATATTACTGCTGGTCGAGGCCTTGCGGTCGTGACTGCGACTGGCATTGGCAATGAAGTTGGAAAGATTGCTCATCTTGCCACGACAACAGTGCAACCAAAGACCCAACTTGAACTTCGGATTGGGCAGTTTGGCAGGTATTTGGTCGTTGCTGCCATAGTCATATTCTTCCTTGTGATTGGACTTGGGCTCTTACGCGGGATCCCCTTTGCTGAGATTTTTATGCTCGCCATCAGCCTAATGGTGTCTTTGGTGCCAGAGGGTTTGCCTGTGGCAATGACCATCGCACTGGCAGTCGGTGTTCAAAGAATGTCACGCAGAGGGACCGTTGTTCGACGTCTTGCAGCTGTTGAGACTCTTGGCTCAACGACCGTTATTTGTACGGATAAAACCGGCACTCTTACGCGAAATGAAATGGCCGTCACCGCCATCTATTTACCTGCCGGTCACAGGGAAATCACCGTGACTGGTGTTGGATACGCGCCTGAAGGTAATTTTATGGAGCGCGGGCATAGGCTGACACCAAATATCGATAAAACCTTACAGAAGTTATTTGAGGCGAGTGCCTTGTGCAATGATTCTCAACTTCACGGCCCTGATGCTTCAAGCCCTCATTGGAAGATGATCGGTGACCCAACTGAAGGAGCACTCCTCACATTCGCTGCCAAGGGTGGACTAGATCCCGCATCCATTCGAAATCAGTATCCAAGAACCGCCGAGCTTCCTTTCAACTCAGATAGTAAAATGATGGCAACTCAACACTCAGTCGAGGGGAAAAGCATTGTTTATCTCAAAGGTGCACCTGAGATTTTACTAGAACTTTGTGATTCTATTTATCACGACGGCCACATCGAGGTGCTTGACGAGACCCTACGTGCAGAAGTGCAAGCATCTGCAAAAAAAATGGCAGATTCGGCTCTGCGTCTTTTGGCAATTGGATTTGTTAGCGATGCCTACATCGATGGATCGAAGGGTTTTACGCCTTTTTCTGGAAAGGTCACCTTGATAGGGCTTATTGGCGAACTAGATCCCCCCAGGGATGAAGTGGCAGCCTCTGTTCGCGAATGTCAACTTGCCGGGATCAGGCCCGTCATGGTGACGGGTGATCACAAGGCAACAGGTCTTGCCATCGCAAAAGCTTTAGGAATTAGTCAAAATAATGATCTGGCTATCGACGGCCAAGAACTTGATCTTCTTTCTGAGGAAGCCCTAGCTGAGAAAATTGATCACATCAGCGTTTTTGCAAGGGTCCACCCCGCACAAAAATTGCGAATCGTTCAGGCATACCAGAAGAAGGGGCACATAGTTGCCATGACCGGAGATGGAGTCAACGATGCTCCGGCCTTGGTCCGCGCAAATGTTGGTGTCGCCATGGGAATCACAGGAACTGAGGTTGCAAAAGAGGCCGCAAAAATTGTGATTACGGATGATAACTTTGCAACAATCGTCGCCGCAGTTTCTGAAGGGCGTCTCGTATACCAAAATATCAAGAAGCTGATTTTATTTCTGTTTGTAACTTCAATTGACGAAGTCATCATACTTTTCCTTGCCCTGATCCTTGGCTACCCAATACCTCTGGCTGCCGTGCAAATTCTCTGGATCAATCTGGTGACCGAAGGAGCTCTTACCGTGAATCTCATCATGGAGCCCGCCGAAGGGGATGAAATGCAACGACCCCCGATCCCAGTTGATCAACCGCTCTTAGATCGCGCGCTTTTGTCACGAATACCGTTGATGGTGCTGGCATCTGTTGTTTCTACTTTTGGATGGTTTGCCTATCGAAGCTCCCAGGGTCTTCCAGTTGCGCAAGTGCAGACTGAAACATTCACAGTTCTGGCCGTCTGCCAATGGTTTAATGTGCTTAATTGCCGCTCGGCACTTCACTCAGCCTTTTCTTGGGACGTGTTGAAGAACCCTTGGCTTATTGGCGGCCTCGTCATCGGAAATCTGCTTCATGTCGCTGTGATCTATTGGGCACCTTTAAGCCAATTCTTCCATACCGTACCAATCGATTCTGAACAGTTCTTTGCCATTGGAGCGGTCGCAAGCTTGGTCCTTTGGGCAGAGGAACTTCGAAAATTTGTCGCTAGAAAATTAACACATAAAAGGAGAGTAAAACATGAAAGCATTGTGGGCATTTGAACCATTTCATCAGGATACGGTGAGAATAAAAGGCATGTACAATACACTTAGGCAACTCGTAGGATCCCCTGCAGGCATTGAGGTGGGGTTTGTAGCCAATCGTTCTGAACCTTCGCTCAATCTGGCTTTTGATATTCCCGAAGAAGAACGATTTAATATTTACCCGCGTAAGTTGATAAAAAAAGAGCTCAAAAAAGCTCGAGCAGAAGTTGAAGATAAAAAAATTCATCTGGTCGAGCATCACACCATATCTACGACAAAGGCCGTCGACCGGTTTATGAAACTTGCCTCTGAACGTGGTGCAGATCTGATTGGTCTTTTCACGCACGCAAGAGAGGGCTATCTGCGCTTCGTTATCGGAAGCTTCGCAGAAACGGCAATTCACAGAAGTAAATTGAGTATATTGATTTTTAATCCACAAACAAAAGTAGCGCCCAAAATTAAAAATGTCCTCTACGCGAGTGATTTTAGGGCTTGCCCCTCGTTTAGTTGAAATTCGAAGGTTGAGTGGCGATTTGTTTCATGCAACTTCCTCGATTGCATCAGTCATGTCAACGTGATTTTGTTCAGTTAGTTTTCGAAGCAAAATCCATAATGCCGGTAAGTCTT
>JBKDHV010000046.1:0-22240 GCA_046336915.1 Bdellovibrionales bacterium | reverse complement strand
ACAAACCGATCTGACGGGAGTCTATCATGATTCTTCCTCTGAAAAATTGGTGGTGATTTCACCCAAACAGAATGAAAGATCTCAAAAAATAATCAAGCTCTCAGAGCAAAAATGCTGCTGAACTCCGAACTCGCTCTAAATTAGTCCCTGATTTAAACTCAATCCAAATCAATGATAACGATTCTTGAGAAACGGCGCTGACTTTCTTCACACCCTCCAAAGTGGAAAGCTCCTCCTCTAAATGTTTTGAAACTGAAACTTCCACTTCTTTGGGGCCGGCTCCAGGATATGGAGTTGAAATAGAAACAAATGGAACAACTGTCTCGGGGAAGAGGCTCACTGGAAGTCGTTTGAGTGCAACCAAGCCAGCAAACAGCATGAGAATGACGATACTCGAGATAAAGACGGGTCTGGCAACTGATAGGCTGGGTAGACTCATGGGAGCACCTCGAAAAGTTTAAATTGAGAAATTGTTGAAAGATATTTTGTCTTCGCTTCAATCAGGGAGATTCTACTTTCACCTAATTCCTGTTCGGACTGAATGAGGTCAAAAGTCGTCGCTCGCCCACGAGATTGTCGTTCTCTCTCTTGTTTGAGTCTTTGTTCTTGAGTTTGAATGAGATCTTCTAAAGATGAGATTTGGTCCGATAGAGCTTGAGTTTGAATTTTCAACTGATTCAGTTCTGCTTGAGCATTTTCTTTTTCAGTTTCAAGCTGTCTCTCGAGAGCTAAAGCTCGAGATTGTGCGGCCCGAGTGCCTTGTTGCTGATTTGAGAAATCAAGAGGTACGGTTAGATTCATCGAAACGGTGAGCGCACGACAATCCGATTGATTGCGGCATCGAGCAGAATCGTCGGATCTTCCGGTGTCCGAGAAAGTCAGATACTGTGCCTTCAAGTTCAGGTCTGGTTTAAAACTTTCTGATTCGAGTTCCACTTGAATCTTTTCGGCCGCAACTTGGCTCGTCAGTGCTTTCAATGTGATTTTTTCGAAGCGTTTTGTTTTTTGAAGCTTCTGGTTTTTAAGGATTTGATCGACCGATTGGAATTGAGAAGTCTCTTGAACTTGCTGCCCTGATAGTTGTGAAATTTAAATTAGATTCGAGCGAAGTTGCTGTTTCAATGACACGAGTGAAAGTTTTCGAGCTTGAAGAGAAGCCTTTGCTTGTGCAACATGCACTGGCTCCAAAAGTCGGCTTGCGGCTTGGCTTTTGGTCCAAGCCATCAGTTTTTCACCTTGTTGCACTAAATCTTCTTGAATCAAAATTGCTTGTTTTAAAAAACTTGTTTCGAAGTAAAGAACATCGGCTTCAAGTTCAAATACTAGTTTTGAAGCTTCAGCTTGATACAGCAGCGCTTGAGAAGTCGCCTGAGAGCTTGAAATTTGACCCCGAACATCTTTTCCAAATCTATTCTTCCAGAGCGAAATATCAGCTTCGATACCGGCGCCCCTTCTTTGAAGGCTCAAATTCGGATTCGGAAGCGAAGAGATGTTGAGCACTCTTTGATTTTGATTGAAAGCAAAAACTCGAGGTTTGATTCCAAGCGCGGTTTGAGATTGGAGCCCCACTTTCAGCTCATCTCCATTTCTCTCTGTCCCTGAAAATTCTGGAGTGAGGTTAGGGGATTTATCTTGAGAGCTTACGTATTCAGCGAATCCTTGTGGAGCAGTCGCGTTTTCGGCCTGTTTTTGTTCGAAAGTGGCACCTTTGATCGCAGCTTCAATCATTTTTGATTTTGAACTGCTGGCTGAAACCGCTTGGCGAAACTGCTCAAGAGAAAAGTCCTGGGCAAGCAGTCGTGAAGGACTCAAATAGAGAAAGATCAAGAGGACCCAATCCAAAATCTTTTGGTCTCTTTTTGGCAAATCGAACATTTTAGTGTCCTCCTCGTAGGGCTTTTGCTTCAGTTGTCCCATCTCGAGATACTAGAACCTGAGTATCTGCACTGATTTTCAAACTGTACCAGCCGGACGGTATAGTTTCAATTGCTTTTGCGATCGTCAGAAAAAGTATGGTGGTTTCAATAATTTAGAAATCTTGGTTTGAGACGCAGGTAATCCATACGTGTTCATTTTCAGGAGTCCTTGGACTTGTCGCCTCACTTCAGATATGCTTTGAATAAATGGGAGGCTCAAGAATGGGAAGAGTTAGCAAGAAAGAATTGCTTCTCGATGCAGCGGAAAAAATTCTAGAAAATGGCGCCTCTTCTGATTTGAGTTTAGATCGAATCGCAGAAGTTTCGGGTATCAGTAAAGGTGGTCTTCTTTACCATTTCCCAACTAAGGATTCAGTCCTTATTGCGATGGTCGAACGCTTGATTCAAAGATTTGATGACGAATTTGATCGACTTGTGGAAAAAGGTGGGGCCGACTTCAAATCTATTTATTTCGTTGTTAATACAAACCCGCAGATCATCAAGTCGGCGAGAGGCCTGATGGCGGCTAGTAATTACAATCCTCAGATTCTGGAGCCTCTTCGAAAAGCCTATGCCAGATGGGACAAAATTCTTTTTGATCAATTCAAAGACCAAAAGGAAGCTTGGCAATTTCGCCTTCTTTTCGATGGCTTTTTCTTTTGTGCGCTTTTAGATTTGCCGCTTCCGTCTAAAAAAGATCTAAAAGCCATCGTCGAGAGTTTCGAGACCGGGAAATAGGCTTGTTCTACTCACATGTTATCTTGAAGTCTTTCTTCATCCGACAATATTTTTGAAAAGTCCTTCTGAGGTGCGAGTGATTTCTGTTATCAAGAGATCTAGGTTCAGGTAAGTCCGGAGGAAGTTTGCGAGCTTCGCAGAATCTTGTAGTTGAGAATTCTTGAAGATGATTTGCGAGTCCCAAACCAGTAAAATTCTACCGGAAAACAAAGTCATTGGTGAACTGGTCCATCTCTTCGCTTCTACTAGTCGGAAATAACGCTGGCTACTTTTGGGCTATGAGGTAAGCTAAGTATTTGAAAGGTGGCGGAATTGGCCGCTACTTCCAAAAAACAAAACTCCGTATTACGAAAAATTTCTTAGAACGATGAACGTCGTTTCGCACCCCCCGTGCGACAAAAGGGCCACGAGGGCCAAAATGGGGAAATGGACCTTTGGAAGATTAGCGGTCGACGGTTCTATATTTTGTGAATGGCGTGAGAGTCGGGCCTCTGCTAAACTCCTTTTATGCGGGCGATCTTAACCTCAATCACCGACATCCTCCAAAGTCTCAAGGCCATCGAAATCTATACTGATGGCAGCAGTAAGGATGGCTTCGGAAGTTGGGCCTACGTCATCTCCAAGCGGGGAAAGCTCTTGCTCGAAAAATCCGGACGAGTCCGCGGAGCTAACAGCAACACGATGGAATTCCAAGCCGCGCTTGAAGCTTTAAGATCTCTGTCTCAAGATTCAAAAATCACTCTTTATTCTGATTCTAAGATTCTGGTGGATGCGATGATTTGGGGCGATGGCCCCAGGGCTCATCAGGATCAGTTGGATCTTTTGCTTGATCTAGCGAAGAGACATCGGATTCAGTGGAAGTGGATCAAGGCTCACAGCGGTCATCTTTTGAATGAGCGCTGTGATGAGCTTTGCAGGTTAGCGCGAGCAAAACCTTAAGAAGGTTTTGCTGCGCCCTTATTCTTCGCAGCTTTTTCTTCTGGAGATAGGCCCCACGGAGAACCCTTTGGGGCGCCTCCGCCTTTTCCGCCGCGGCCTTTACCTCTCCCTTTAGGACCACGAGAGTCTTCTGCTGGCTTGGAAGCTGCAGTCACCAGAGCTTCTGGGATGTAGTAGAACTCTTCAACTTGAGTCGCGCGTGGAGGTGCTTTTTCACCTTCAGCCAAAGTGACAACAAGAACGCGGCGAAGGTTTTGGGGGTTTTGCGTGGCAACGCCGATCGCAGCGACGAAATGCTTGAGTTTATCGCCCTCGTATTTGAAGGACTCGCCCAAACTTGTTTGGATTTCCTCTGGAGTTTTTCCTTCTGCAGCTAGAGCCGCTTGAGTGGACGCTCCCTTGGTCAAAGTGTGGGTTGCAAATTCGGTTACGTTTTTCATGTTTGATCCTTTCAAAATGAGGAAACGCTATATTGAAGGCAAAATCTCTTCACTCCTAGGAATAACTCAGGGCAGAAGAAGGTAAAAAAGCCTGCGATTCCTAGAGCATCGTCAGTTTCTGCAAAAACGGAAGTCCCCCGCGGAAAAAGCTCAGAATCATGGGGATAGTTCCCAAATAAGTTTCGTGCCGTCAGGCGGGGCTCAGCCCCGAGGAGCGGGACTCGGCGAGCCCCCTTGCTGTGTCATGCCGGGGGCCGACCCTTCAAAACCAGAACTTAGAGATTCATTTCGATATTCGACTGGCAGGTCAGAATATCAGTTCCGCTGTCAGTAACGAATTTAGCCGGGCCGACCGGGGCACTTAGCAGTAAATAAGAACGAGACTTAAATTTTCGGGAATAGAAGTCGAGGCGAAAATAGCCATCGCGGTGAACTTGAAGACTTACGACCCTCACATTGTCGTCTTCCGCCGTAACGAAATACTTCAGACTGCTGATTTTCACCGTATCGCGCCCAACGAGATTGATGGTGACATACCCGTTCACGGCTCCCAAACCCGAACAGCTCAACATCCGAATATGAGCGGAGCTGGCAGAAGCCAATCCTGGGCCCATCAAGAAAATCACGAAAGCAAGAATTAGAGTTGCACTTGTTTTCTGCATAGTTCGACTCCTTTTTCAAATAGCCTCAGGTTCTATCACGGAGTCGGCGTGAATTCTTGTTTTGTAGATTAGAAAGGCGCTGGATTGGAAAGCTTACAAGGCATAGCCAATCAGAGTTCGCTCCTGATCGAACGAGAGGGTGTTGCGAGCCAAAAAGGCCGGATCGATCCGAGTTGTGCCTGGTCTTGGGGCTCTTCCAAGTCATGGCTTGGCCTTCTTGCTTCGTCTGGCCTTTCCTGTTACGAATTTTAGTTATGGATTTAAAAGCGCTGATTCAGGATGTGCCAGATTTTCCCCAAAAAGGAATTCTCTTTCGGGACATTTCTCCGTTGCTTCAATCACCCGAGGCTCTAACTTACGTAGCCCAGAATCTGGTAAAAAAGACAGATTTGTCGAAGGTCGATCTTTTTGCTGGGATTGAGTCCCGAGGATTCTTGCTGGCGATGCTTTTGAGTGCCACCCACGGACGAGGATTTTTACCGATTCGCAAAGCGGGAAAGCTGCCACCTCCGACTGTGCGGCAGAAGTACGATCTTGAGTATGGCCAAGCCGAACTTGAGCTGATGCCGGGGCAGGGACGTGTGATGATCGTCGATGATGTGCTGGCCACAGGCGGGACGTTGCTGGCTGCGATGCATGTTTGTTCAGAGGCTGGCTACGACGTCCGTGACATGGCCGTCCTCATCAATCTGAAATCTCTGAACCAGTTTCGCTTTCAGGGTCGAGAGATTCACTCCTTGATCCAGTACTGATCTCACTGAAGTCCGCCACCTTGCAGGCAGATCTTCCAGAAGCAGATCATATTTCGAGCCTCGCAGGTGTGCGCATTAGGATTCAAGGCGCAGCTGGAATTGGCGAGATCACACTCCTGCAGTGTCGGTTTTAAGGTTGGGCACATGAGGGGCGCTTCCGTGAAGACAACCGAGCAGCCCAAGCTTAAGCTCGCAAGGCCCAGCACCAAAATTTGATAGAAGTAAGAACGCCTGCGCATCCTACGATGGTAGGGGGCAAAGGGCTTTCAAAGCAATCCCTGGATACGAGTTTCGAGCTCGTAAGCCCGTCTGAAGGATCATCAGGGGGCCCTTCGAGCGCGTGTCGCGCCCCGTAAAACTTTTCTAGCGGATGCGGTGGTGAGGAAATCAATCTAGAATCATGGCGTTTGAAAGCGAGGTTTGCATGCGCTCCCAAAAGGTCTATGATTTCCCGACTCGAGTTTTTCACGCTCTCTTTGCAGCCACGATTCTTGTGGGTCTCACGATTGCCAAAACTGTGGATGATGAATCGTTGGTTTTTTCCTACCATATGCTTTTAGGAATGACGGCGAGCTTTCTTGTGCTGTTTCGCGTGGCGTGGGGCTTTTGGGGCTCGACGCACGCTCGATTCTCGGGGTTGGCTTTGCAACCGGCCGGCGTCCTTCAGTATTTTCGCGAGATCCTTCAGAATCGAAAATCCCAGTGGGTCGGACACAATCCTGCCACCAGTTGGATGACGTTGCTGATGATCCTCCTCGTTTTGGGGCTGGGAACCACGGGCTTTTTGATGACCTCAGGGCAAGAGACAGAAATCATCGAAGAGATTCACGAGATTTTTGCCAATGTCTTTTTAGCTCTGATCGTCTTTCATCTTCTTGGCGTGATTCTTCATCAAGTTCGCTATCAGGATGGACTTGTGATGAGTATGATCGATGGAAAAAAATCGAACATTCCTGCTGACAAAACGATCAAGTCCGAATCCAAGCCGATCGGCTGGGCTTTACTGTCGGCCACGGTTCTTTGGCTTCTTCTTCTGGTGAATTCGTTTGATACCTCGAGCCGCAGGCTCACACTCGGCGGCCTTGAGCTTCAATTGGGAGAGGTTGAAGAGGAACACTGATGCGCCTGAGACGAAATTGGACGCAGATCGCTCTTGCGCTATTTATTGGAGTATTTCTCTTGGGGGTTCTTCCTGGGCTCGTCGGTTGTCAGTCTCGTCCGATCGGCCCTCGCCCTCTGTCGGTCGAAGAAATGAAGCGCTACAATCTGAATGGCGTGGGCTACGAGATTCCCTTCTGTCCGACGGTTTTTAATGAAAAGAAGGGGGCCCATGAAGTGACGGGTCCTTGCGAGTCCGTGGATTGCGATTTTCAAACGCTCGACGGGAAGCCCACAACGGAGCTTCGCTGCCGCGCCCGTCGGCAGCCTTCGAAGTAATTTACGAAATTCAATGTGACGAGCTTTTACTTGTAGAGATCGATTCGCTGATCGCTCGAAGCGGTCCAGATATCCACTTGGTCGTGCGAAGTGGGATAAACTAGCAGAACCTCAAACTTATGCTCATCAGCGGTGCACTGAAAACGGCAGGACGAAGCATACCGAGACAGATCAAGTTTCTCGACCGAGGGGCTGTAGACGTATCGTTCTTGGCGCGCCGGCTCGAGCTCCGAGAGGAAAAAATCCGAATTCAACCGCGAGGGGTCTTCCTTTAAAAGCGCGTCAGCAAGGGGGCTTTCGGGCTCGAAGGACCTCAGAAATCCAAACTTAAATGGAATTTCCAACTCCGAAGGGCGAAGACCCAGAGCCAACAGGTCCGTCGTGTAGCGCCCGTGCTGAGCCCAGAAAGTCTTTTGAGCCCCGTAGAGTCGAAGGAGAAATCGACGGGCCTGGGCTCGAAGTTGTTCGGTTGTGTGCTGAGATTTCGTGGCTGGCGCGAGGCCCTGCGGTGGTGGGGTGTTGGAGCCCTCAAGCTTCGCTGGCAGACGCGAGTTCGCGCTCCCCAGTTGGGCGGTTGAGACAAGCGCCGCGGACGGACGGCGTGTTTTCAAGGCGGAACCTTCATCATGGGAGCGAACGCCGTCGATCACGACAGCTAGCAGCCCAAGAACCAAAAGAAAGAAAGTAAGACGTGAGTTCGTCGTCATCAGTCCCCTCATTCTACGGCCTTAGGGCCTTGGGTCAACTGCAAGCGCGAGTCTCGGTCCTACCGCAACCCAACAAATCTTGCCGGACGCGAAAAGCTCAGCGATTCTAACGATATGAAAAAGAAAATTTGGGATCTTCTTGTTGTGCTTCCTTTTTTAACAGCCTGCTCAAGTGCTTCGAAAACTGAGACGGGTTACAAGACCGTCGAGAAGCTTGAGCTTTCGCGTTTTATGGGGCGCTGGTATGTGCTGGCCGGGCGCTTTACTTCGTTTGAAAAAGAAGTGCATAACGCGGTCGAGACTTACACGTGGAATGAAAAAAAAGAAAGAATCGACATTGGATTCACCTACAACAAGGGAAGTCTTGAAGGCCCTGTGAAGTCTATTCCCCAAAAAGGTTGGGTCTACAATACGACAACGAATTCGCACTGGAAGGTTTCGCCCTTTTGGCCCTTGAAATTTGACTATCTTGTGGTGGGACTCGCACCCGATTACTCTTGGACGGCGATCGGTGTCCCCAATGGAGATTATCTTTGGATCATGGCCCGCTCACCCGAATCCGCGGACCAAACTGTGGACCAGGCCTTGAGCGCGCTTCGGGCCATCGGATACCCGACGCAGAATCTCGTTCGCGTTCCCCACGGCGCCACGTCTTCGTCTACAAAGTCGACCTCAGCGCGTTCGTCGAAAACTCCGAAAACAAACCGAACTTTGTAAGCAGAGTTGCGATTCTTCGAAGCACCTCTTCGCCCTCTTCGGGAGTCGAGAGTCCGCGAACGCAGGCCAGAAGGACACAGGCCCTTTTTGGGTTCACCTCACGATCCAGCAGCAATCCGAAATCACATACGCGTCGATGCTGAGTGCCGGTTTTGTGAGCCCAGAGGACATCGGGGGGAAGCCCCGCCTTTAGACGCTGAGGACCGGTTTGACAGCTGAGCATGAGCTGCAGAAATCGAGTTCGCGAGGGGGCCGATAAGAGTGTCCCCCGAAAGACCCTTTCAAGAAAAAGTCCATAATCCGTCACACTCGCGGAGTTGTAACCCTTGGCGTAGTACTGTTCAAAGGCCTCGTCCCAGGAGGTCCTGGCAGGTGCGTCGGTCTTAAGAAGACTCTGCAAGCGACGGATTTTTTGCGAAGGTGTGGGCTCGAGCTTAATCTCGAGAAGATCCTGTCCTGTGAGTCCTTGAGCCCAAGTCGGTCTTGGGATTCAAGAACGCCCTCATATGCCGCCGCTGTCGGTTGGCTTGAGAGGTTCACACGGTTAGTTTTTGGGAACTCAAATTCTTTTGGTGGTATCACAAAGAAGGCTTGTGCAATTCTAATGCAGACTGAGCCCCGTCCTTCGAAGGATTCTCAAATTGATGCACGTGAGGTCCAGCCCTGACTCTTCAGAGGTCTCGACAAAATTCCGATAAAAAATTGTCCATATTTATCAAGGGAGTCCCATGGAAGTTTTCATTTTGTTTACGATCGGCGTTTTTGTTTTGTTCTCGATCCTGACTTACAACTCACTCGTGCATAAAAGAGCGAATGCGGATAATGCGTTTTCTGGTATTGATGTGCAGCTGACCAAGCGTCACGATCTGCTTTCGAAGTTGATTGAAGTCGCACGCCAGTACATGAAGTATGAAAGTGAGACCTTGCAAAAGATTGTCAAACTTCGTGAGCAAGGCGTTCATGCCGTAACCCAAAGTGAGAAGCTTTCCGTCGAAAGCCTGGTCACCCAAGAGCTTGCAAAATTTAAAGTGACCCTCGAGGCCTACCCCCAACTTCAGGCGAACGCGAATTTCGTCGAGATTCAGCGAGCCATGAATGATGTGGAAGAGCAGCTGGCCGCAGCCCGAAGAACCTTTAACGCGGCTGTCACAGCGTATAACGTTTCGCTCGAGACATTTCCCTCGTCATTGTTCGCAAATATTATGCAGTTTGCTCCCAAGGCGCTTTTTGTCGCCGATGAAAAAAAGCGCGAAGATGTCGATGTGAAAAAGCTCTTCAGCGCCTGAGGTCGAAATGGATCTACAGAAGCGGCAAAAACTCGAGGCCGAAGTGCAGCGACTTCGCGATGAAGTGAAGTTGAAGCGCATGAAGGTCCCTGTCTTTCAAACAGTCGCTGTCGGCGCGCTCTTAGTTCTTTTGACTCTTGTGGCAAAACAGGGCTTTGAAGCCATTCTCTCGCTGATTCTCGGGACCTTGGCTGTTTTAGGTATTCAGTGGATGCGACCGCTCTGGGACGCGAATCGAAAGTTTAAAGCGATCATTCTGCCTCGTGTGGCCGAGTGTTTGCGGCCGGGTTTGAAGTACACTGAAACGGGATCTCTCGGTGTGAATCAGTTTCGTGAAGCTGAGCTCTTCACCGGAAGCTACGATTTTTTCTATGAAGAAGATGAGTTTCGGGGCGAGTCCAAATCCGTCAAGTTCGGAGTACGTGAAGTCCGACTGATCGAAGAAAAGGGCTCGGGAAAAAACCGCCGACGTCTGAAAGTTTTCGAGGGACTCTGTTTGAATTTAGATTTTCCGAAGCGCTTTCAGGGAAGGACCCATGTAGCTCCTGATCGCGTCGAGGGACTTGTGGGCGGGTATGTCGGCGGCCTTCTTCAAGATCTAAAAGGTTCTGTCGACAATCGAAAGCGTGTTCAACTCGAGCACCCCGATTTTGAAAAACTCTTTCTTGTCACTTCGACAGACCAACAAGAGGCCCGCTATCTGATCACGCCTAAGATGATGGAGCTCATGATGGATTTTCGTAGAGAGTTCGGCGACGACGTCATCTTTTCATTTCTAGAAAATCATCTGTACATTGCGTTTTCGTTTCCACCGATCCATTTTTCCTTTTACCAAATGGCCCCCTTGGATGAAGTCATTTTCAACATGGAACATGTGCTCAACGTAGTCGATCGTGTGATTGAGATCCTGGATCTCGACAATCCGATTTGGAAGAGAAGCGCGTAGACCCTCCTCGCGCGCGATGGGTAAATTGTGTGGAGTTCAGTTGTGAAAATGGATCCTCAAAAGCGACTTAGACTTGAAACTGAGATGCACCGACTTCAACAAGAAGCGAAGGCCTCTCTTCGCAAAGTCTCGATAAGGATTTCCGAGATGCTCGTTGTCGCGATTCTGTTTTTCTGGCTAGCGCTGGATGTTCCGTTGGTTGGGGTGTTCATATTTCTTTTTCTTCTTTCCCCGATAATCTTTATAGTTGACCTCGGCCAGCGGGTGACTTGCTTCGCGACTTTCAACGATCGCTTTAAATCACTGGTTCTTCCGCGCATCGCGGAGTGTGTGCGGCCCGGCCTTAGATATTTTCCCAAAGGATCAATTGGGCGCAAGAAACTGCTCAGCTCGGGGCTAATTCCTCATACTGTTGGGATGTTCGAGGAGCAGGATGAGCTGCGGGGTCAATTGGGAACTGTCAGCTTTGCAATTCGAGAGGTCACCAACAGTGGCCTCTCAGACAAGGCCTCGGCTGCACTTATTCTTAGCCTGAATTTCCCTAAAAAATTTAGCGGCCATACTTTGATCACTCACGATCATGTTGAACTTTCGTATGGTGGCTATCTTGGTGGTATTTTTCAAGATACCGCTCTTGCAGGAAAGGAACTGAAGCGAGTCGCACTTGAGCATCCGCATTTTGAAGAGGACTACTTGGTCATTTCGAACGACCAGCAAGAGGCTCGCTATCTTATCACTCCAAAATTTATGGAGATCTTGCTCGATTTGCAGGCGGAGTTTCGAACGCGTGTCGTGCTTTCTTTCTTTGAAAATCAGCTCTACGTTCTTCTGCCATCGCGAAAGATTGATCTGGAACTCTTGAGTGTAAAGGATCTTGATAATGTCATTGCGAATATCGAGTGTATTGTGAATCTCGCCGAACGAGTCATCCAGCTGCTCGAGATTGAGGAATCTTCGAGGAAGAAGATGGGTTAACGTTCGGACTTTGAACCGATCAGTGTGATCGCGCCCATGCAAACGGTGATGATTCCGATGATGATCAGAGTTTTCTTCAGGCTCTCGAGCGCCTCGGCATCCTCAATCCAGCCGACCGTCATGAGAATTCCGAGCAGGCCGCACATCAAAACTCCGAGGATGGCTCCCAGTTTTACGATCTTCATTTGAATCCTCACTTTCACTTCCAAAACGCTCGCTTTATTACAGGGGATCGTGACTCGGGACACAAGTTTTCCTCTTCCGGCCTCGTCTTCGTGCTAGGCGCTTTGCGTGATTCAATATGCGGCGCGGCGCAAATTCTGATTTTTTTTCGGCAGATAGGCCAATAATTCCTTGGGGCCAGTATAAGTGAATAAAATACTAGAGCCTCAGCTCCCGTCCATTTCGAGAAGGGGTTCCATTTTGGAACCTTAACTAGTGTGACAGAACTTTTAAGATTTTTAAGTGCTGAATACTCGTTAGGAATTTTCAAAATTTACCCTTGCAACACTTGTGATTCCAATATGAGACTACCTCCCATGGACAAAAGTCCAAGGAGAGTTGGAGGGAACTCAATATGAAAACAATGTTAGGTCAAATCGCGACACGATCATTGGGCCTTGCGGGGTTGGTACTGACTGTCGCCCTGTCCGTGCCCGGACAAGCGGTTCAAACAGGACGCTATTTGGTCGGGCTGAAGCAAGCTTCAAGCACGATGATGGCACCACAAAGAGCGAAGCTTCAGGCTGAGAAGCAGAAGCTGATGCAGTATCTGCAAAGCTCTCAATTTCAGGGTCAGTTGCAATCTCAACTTTCGAGCTTGGATGCCGTGGTTGTGAAGGTGACAAACCCTCAAGAGCTTGAATCTCTTCGCCAGCACGCTGCGGTTGAATTCGTTGACCACGAAGTTTTCTTCTTTCCTCCTCGCCCTGTTTTGGGTCAAGCCAAGATGGCAAATTTTGCGCCTCAATCTCGTCGTCAATTCCGCGGTGAAAAGACCCCTTGGGGAATCAACGCTGTTCGCGCTCCCGAAGCTTGGCAGATGTCGGGCGGTGGAGCCGGTGCACGAGTTCTTGTTCTGGATACAGGGATTGACAAGGATCACGGTTCTTTAGCGGCAAACTTCGAAGCCGGTCAGAATTTCTTGGAAGCGGATGGCCGTTGCGGCGAAAATCTTCCGTATCCTTTCTTCGATGGTGAAGGTCACGGAACACACGTTGCGGGAACAATCGCAGGTGGCTTGGATCAATCCGGTTTCACAGGTGTAGCCCCTCGAGCCAAGGTTTCGATGGGTCGCGTGTGCGGACTTGTTCGTAACCCTTTCACAAATGAATGCCAAAGCGGATGCTCCAACATCGCCGTGGCTGAAGGAATCAACTGGGGCGTTCGCCAAAAAGTCGATGTCGTCAGCATGTCTTTGGGTGGACCCAGCGCAAGCCCCTCCGAGCGTCGTGCGGTTCAAGCCGCTCTTCAAGCCGGCGTCACTCTTGTCGCAGCTTCTGGAAACGGAACTCCTGATCGAAATGGCAACATCGTTTACGATCGCGTGAGCTACCCAGCCGCTTTGCCAGGTGTAATCGCGGTGGGCGCGATCGATGTTTCGAAGCAAAAGGCCTCGTTCTCTCAGTACGGGCCTGAACTTTCGATCGTAGCGCCTGGAGTTGACGTTGTGTCCACAGTTCCTCGCGGAACGGGCATGGATCCAGAAGTTCGAATCTCTTTGGGTCAGCAACAGTTCGTGATGGTCAAGTCGAGCACCTTCCAAGGTTCGGCAAGTCCTTCGACTCCAGTGATCAATGAATTGGTCCCTGCAGGTCTTGGTAAGCCAGGCGAATTCCCAGAGTCAGTTCGTGGACGCTTTGCCCTTGTTCAGCGTGGTGAAATCATGTTCGCAGAAAAAGCAGCGAACGCGATCCGAGCTGGTGCAAAAGGCCTTGTGGTCTACAACAACGCTCCTGGTTTGATTCGTGGTTCGATCACAGCTGATGGTTCGACTCTGCCGGTGCCAGTGTTCATGGTTGAGCAGCAAGTGGGCGAAGCCATCTTGAAAGCCGTTCAGTCGGGACGCTCTGTTCGCGCAAGTTTGGTTGTGGTTCAAACAGACTACGCCAGCTTCGACGGAACTTCGATGGCCACTCCTCACGTCGCAGGTGTGATCGCCTTGATGAAGGCTGTGAACAAAGGTCTGACTCCAGCTCAAGTGAAAGAAATCTTGATGGGCACAGCGGTTCCCCTTCAGCCTAACAACAACAACCAGTTAGGCGCAGGCCTCGTCGACGCCGCCCGCGCCGTAGAAGCCTCCTCTCAATCCCGCCGTCTCCGATAAAAAAAGAATCTCTCAATAACTCTCAAAAAAAGGCCGCCACCCGCGGCCTTTTTTATTCCTAAAAAAAGCCCGCCCCCCAAACTTCCCCCATCCCAGCCCCCTCCCTCCCTCGCCAGCGAAGCGCCGCGCCCCCCACCAGGTCAGCTGAGTCGGCTTCCCAAAACCAAGTTCGGCTTGGCGCAGGGGGTTGCTCCGCAAGCCCCTGTGCCAAACGCATGTCCGCAGGCTTTTGGGAAGCCGACTCAGCCCGCGTCAGTTCGAGTAACATTTACAACCCCGCACTCTTCTCCTGCGCTCTAATGGCCCCCGGCTTGGCCGTGCTTTTGCGATAGAGAAGTGGGTTGAAGTGGAAGTGGAGTCTGTATGGTGGGCAAACAAGTAAGTCGTTGGCTTCAAAGTCACCGCGTCTTTTTTCTGTGCGCAATCAACTTTTTGAGCGGCGCTTTTTCCGTCGTTTTGATCGCTCAAGTGGGCGCTCACGAGGGTCTGGCCACTAAAACTTCCATCTCGGCTTTTCTTCAAGACTCAAATGGCATCACGGCAGAATCTTTCGATTCTGAGGTTTCGGAATCTGAGGTTCGCGGCCCGTTTTGGGAAGCTTCCAGCCAGGAAAGCGATTGGGATCGCAACTTTGAGGTCTTGAATATTGACCCTGAGATGTCTCCTGTCATCACAGATGCCACTCCAGACCGCGTATTGATGGATTACCAAGGTCGAATCCACCCTGAGTTTGCCATTCCTGAAATGATCTTCAATCAAACGAAGTTCTGGTTCCGAATCTACACGGAATTTGGATCCAACAAAAAAGTAATCCATGATTCCCTTCATCCTCATATCATTTACGATGTCGTCGATGTTTCCGATATTTTGGCGCAGCCGACGCGAGCGGCTTGGTTGAATACTGTGAAGGCGCAAAAAGCGGTGTCCCAGCGAGTGGCGGATATTCGTCAGAAGCTGCGTCGAATGGCGAAGAAAAAACCGGAAGCAATGACCGAAGAAGAGCTCGGTTGGCTTGCGCAGTTTGAAGGGATTCGCGGGAATCGTCGAAAGATCATCCTCACGGCCGCACAAAATCTTCGTGTGCAGACGGGACAAAAGGATTTCTTTGAAAAAGGACTCTCGTTGAGTGGACGCTACCTTGAAGGTATGGAGCAAATCTTCCGGGCTCAAGGGCTTCCGATTGAGTTGACCCGGTTACCTTTTGTCGAATCAAGTTTTGTCATTGGGGCCACAAGTAAAGTTGGGGCCGCTGGAATCTGGCAGTTTATGCCGGGCATTGGCCGACGCTTTATGCTGGTCACCGACAAGATCGATGAACGACGCAATCCTTGGAAAGCCACCGAGGCGGCTGCGAAACTTCTTAAAGAAAATCATCTGATCCTTCATAAAAAATGGGGACTGGCGCTGACCGCCTACAATCACGGGCCGCGTGGTGTTCGTCGCGCGATGCAAGCTTTAGGAACGAAAGATATTGCCAAGATTGTGAAGTCCTATCGATCTCGCAACTTTGATTTTGCCTCTGCGAATTTCTACACCTGCTTTTTGGCCGCTCTCCATGCGCATGCGTATCGCGATATTCTGTGGCCTGATCACATCTATGATCCGGCCTTGAGTTATGACTCTTTGCGATTGACTCAGACTTTTGCTCCTCGGCAGCTGATGAGCATGACGGGACTGCCGGCGGATCAAATTCTTCTTTTCAATCCCGAGCTGGATCGTAGCTTTCAGAAGAACTTTTCGATTCCGAAGGGCTACAAGATGTTTCTTCCGTTGGACGTAAAACTTCCTCTGCAAACTTCAGTTGGGAACGTCAGAGCCTCTTCGAATCGCGTTTCAAGTCCTTAAAAGAGTCCCGCCTCATGAATAGACCCACGAGCACCGAGAGCAAGAGGGCGGTGGAGAAGGCGAAGGCCGCCGACAGGCCAGGTCCCCCTCTTCGACTTTGAATTTGACAAGGAGGAGCCCCCCTTGTTCTTCCGGGAACCTGTCAAAATTCAAACTTAAAGATGTTTTTCGATGGCCTGGATCACCCAACGGCGAATGCGATCCGAAGCGCTTTGATCCCGGTAGGCGGATTTCAAAAGCCTTGTATGATTTGCGACGAGAACAAAATATTTCTGATGTTCATGGAGCCAGTCATGAAGTCGGGTGTACAGCGCCTGATCCTGGAAATGCAGGGCGGTTTCCAGATTTTTAGTTTCGGATCTCCAATCGATATTGTAGGTCATCAGCATGCAGTCCGAGTCGTCTCGAAGAAGAAACTTGGCATGCAAAGTCTCAGGTCCCGTAAACTCAAAGATCTCAACATTCCCCAGGCTTGCAATTTCGGCAAATCGATATTCATAGGCCCACTGAGTTGTGTGATTGTCGGTACTGCTCTTGGAATTTGTATAGAATCGAACCACGGCCCCATTTCGTAACGCCTGTTTGATGGAAGCCTTCATTTGATCTGTCAGGATCAGATAGGGGCTCAAGATGATCAGCTCGTGTTTTGCAGAGCTGCAGAAACTGGCAACGGCCTCTCCCACGCCTGTATGGCGGCCCTTCATGGACACGGGGTCGCAAAAGAAGCGAACGGCCTGAGTCGCGATGGTTCGGCTTTTCCAATCCAGGGGATGGTTCTGATTGTTCGCTCGATAGGCGAGGTAAGCTTGCTCGGCATGGTCGAGCTCTTGGATAGCGTGCTGGAGTTCATTCTTTGTGACGAGAATGCAGTCAGGCTTCGTGATTTGATCAGGACCATCGGTTTGCACATGGATTAGGCGAAGAAAGGTTCGCATCGCCGTTCGAAGTTTTTGAAAACGACGCCGCTGAGTTTGAACTTCACTTTCAGAGGCCACGCGAACCCGAGGAGTGCTAGTAAGAGGACTTGCAAGCACCTCCAGGGCATAGGCCCGAGCCTGCTCGGTCAGGGGGCCATCAATCACCACATCTAGACTCTTCATCTTGTGACGACTGGGCCAGTGGACATATTCGTTGCCGCTATTGGTGTCGCCTGTCTTAAAAAGACGCCGATCGATAATCAAAAACTTGCAATGATTCCGAAACGAAAACTTTGTGGCCTTTCGAAGTCGAAGGTCATTGTAGATCGAGAAAAAGATCCCTTCCTTCGCCAGGTGGGCCACCAGGGCGGGATGAATCAGAAGATGAAAGGAGTCGACATGAATCAAGACTTTGACTCCACTGCGAGCTTTTTGTCGAAGCAAGGCAAGCTTCATCATGCCGAAAAGATCGTCTCGTAAAAGAAATTCCATGGAGATAATTTCAAACTTCGCCATTTCGATCATTTCGAATGTCGCGCGGGCAATATCCCCGTTGGTCATCAAAGTTATTTTTTGATCGGCGCCGGCTAGCGCAGACGATTTGAATTCGAGGTCTCGGAGTTGGGATTTTTCAGAGGAGGTGATCAGTTCGTCCGCTCGCATGGCCATGACTCCGATTCCTTTCGCCATTCGTGGTTGAACTTAGGACTTTAAGACTTTAAGACTTTAAGACTTAATCAGCTCTAAGAGAGTGATTTCCGTCACGGTTCCTAAACGAATGGGCGGGCCCCAGTAACCCGTACCTTGGTTAACATACACCCACATCGGACCGCAGGCTTTAAGACCTTTCACAAACTTTTGAACCGAGAAGATCAGCCACGTAAATGGAAAAAATTGGCCCGCATGTGTGTGGCCTGACAAAAGAAGGTCAAAGCCCAACTTCGAAGCTTCGTGAGCAATGTCGGGTTGGTGGGAAAGCAAAATCTTGACATCAGCTGAGTGAATATTTTCGGCAGCTCGAGCCAGGTCGGGCTGATGATCCGGATGCGCTAATGAGGAAGCGGGATCCAAAATGCCGGCCACTGCAATTTGGTGGTTGTCGTGATGAATCGTCATATTGGAATTCAAAAGAACCTGAAGCCCCATCTCTTGAAATTCTTGAATCCAGCGCGGACCGTCCCAGTAGTACTCGTGGTTCCCCATGACAAAGACGGTTTGCCCCTTGGGCTGAAGATCGCGAAGGCCTTGAGCCGCCTCGAGATGGTGGTCCACGTCGCCATCGACGATATCACCGGTCAGCACAGTCAAATGGGGCTTCAGAGCATTCGTTCGTCGAACCACCTTCTTGACGTAGCGTGGGCCAATCGTGGGCCCCACGTGAAGATCGCTGATCTGAGCAATTCGATAGCCCTGCAAAGGGGACGGGAGGTTGAGGATCGGGATCTGCACAAACTTCACTCGAGGTCCGGAGAGAGCGTTCCACATTCCGAGCTTGAGCCCAATCAGGCTTAAAGCTAGCAGCGCCCAGTCTCCGCCGGCACTCATCATGGAATCTGCCACTGTCGGTGACCAGAATGACAAGGGAACGCTGATGAAATCTCGTGCGATCGTAAGACAGGTTAGAAAACAAAGAAAGCCGATATCCAGGTAAACAAACCAGCGGATCAAATTCTCCCAACACGGCATTCGACTTTTGCGAAGCCACTCGCTGGGGTAAGTCATCAGGCCTAAAACAAGGAGTCCCATGAAGGGAAAGGCCATCGGCCCGAATCCTTCTGCAAAACGCCAAGATAAATAGAGGAAAATACAAAACAAAAACAGGTGAAAGCGACGCATTCTTTTCTCACTCCTTGAGATTTGAAAGGCAGAATGAAGACTTTAGGTCTGTGAGTCAACAACGGGGACTACTTCGGTTAGAAAGCCGAAGAAGAGTCGCGAGTTCTCAGGATTTCTTTTGTACGAGTGAGAGTGATCTTCGCAAGATAAAGTGTTGCAATCACTCCGACGCCAAAGAGAGCCCACTGGAAAAGATTTCCTTCAAGATCTTTTTTTCCTAAGACCCCAAGGTAAACATAAAGAAGTGTGCCGGGGAAGGAACCCACGAAGGTCGCAATGAAGTAGCTCAAAAAACTCACACGAAGAGTTCCTAAAAAATAGTTATTCACATTGAAGGGGACAAAGGGACTCATTCGAACCAGAATAAGAAAAATCCAACCCTCTTCCTCAAGGGCCGTTTTGAGGGCCTGTGTTTCACGTCTTCGGGCGAGAACTCGCTCGACGGGTCCGCGCAGCCAGGAGCGTGCGATTCCATAGGCCAAAGCGGCACCAATCAGCGCGGCACTTGTCACAATGGGAACCGCCCACCAACCGTAAGCGGCTCCCGCGGCAAAAGTGAGAAACGCACAGGGGAAAAGGGTCAGAGTGGCAAAGATGTAGATCAGGGTAAACAGGGCAACACCCCAAAGCCCTTGAGAGTGTGCAAAGTCGGCCAGACGAGAGGACCAAAGGGGAATCGGAAAGTTTTGAAAGACGATGTACACAACAAGTCCAGCCGCTAAAGCGAGAAGCCACGTCTGAGTTGTGCGCAGTCGAAACGATTTCGAGATCACAGCGGAGTCCTTTCCGATGAGGGACCCTACTTCATTCGATTTCTATTCTAGTCAGACCCAGGGGAGGGAGCTACTGCGCTCCCTTTGCTTTTCAACACATGAGTTTCGACTTGATCCGCGTCTTGCGCCGGTACTTGAAGGCCGGCGCCTGTCGTGAATCTTAAGATTTTTGAAGGCCGAGATCGTTACTTGACCGAGCAAGTTGCGGGATTCTTGTCCTCATCGCCATCGACGACGTGGTTGTGAGTCGCCTTGACTCGCCCTTTTCGAATTTTCGTAAGGGTTGAATCGACAAGCCGGTGCAAAGTCAGTCGCGTTGCGGAGTAGTAATCCTCTGCGACATCAGACGTAAAGTACAGCTCGATCTCAAGATCGTAACCAGCCCCGGTCTCTGAGCGAATAAGAGTCGCGAGGGGATCAAGGGTTTCCCATTGGCCGGTGTAGCGATTTCCGGCCGCAGCTTTCAGAACTTCGAGCTTTCGGTTGGAAAGGCGAACCTGAATTTCAACATCTTCATTTGGAGTTTGGCAGCTGATGGTCGCGGTGCTGGAACCCCAAGCGGCGGGGGCCATAAGGGCCACAAGAAGACCGGTCACTTTTACAAGAGTTTTCATTTTTTGCATCGATTGCTCCTTCCCAAAAGGGCGTCCCTCATGGGACGTGACCCCTTCTTTAAACCAAACTTATCGATAATTCTATAGATCAAATCTAATCATTATGATAAGTGTATAGATCATGGAATATCGTGATCTATCGCTCCTTCAGGCTCTTGTGGCGGTCGGAGAGACCTCAAACTTTCGGCAAGCGGCAGAGAAATTGAAGATTTCGCAACCGGCCGTCTCACAGAAGCTGAAAGAACTTGAGTCTCAGCAACCCTTTCCGCTGTTTAGTTGGAAGGGGCGACGAAAGGAACTGTCCACCTACGGCCAGGCGCTTTTTGAATGCGCGCGTCGACAGCTTCGCCAAATGGACGAGGAGCTGCAACAGGTAAAGCGGCATTTTGACGAACCGGCAAACTTGTCCCTTCGAATTGCAGGACGTGTGGAGCTCTTAAGTCTGTGGATGAAGCAAATCGACTTCGCCGGGGAACTTCACCTGAAGGACATGTCGTCGGCAGATGCGATTCGTGCGCTTGAACAACGTGAGGTCGATCTCGCCCTCAGCCATTTTCGTCCCGATTCGACTGAGCTCATTGCCAAACGAGTCCTGACCAGTCATCAACGTCTGGTCGTTCATCGCTCGCGACTGGGAAAAGGTTCTTTAACCTTATCAAAAGCGCAAAGTCGCGAGTTTTTGACTCAGCAGCCCTGTGTGGTCTACGGCGACCCTGTTCATTTTCTGCTGCCGTGGTTACAGGACTGCGGTGTGAAACTGGGTGAGGTGAAAATTCGCTACCGAGTCGAAGACTGGGGACTTGTTCAACAGCTGGTTCAGGGCGCTCACGGCTTCGCTCTTGTGCCGTCGTACCTAGCCTGGGACCCCGAAGTCGAGATCCTGGATCTTCCCCGACAGATCGCGCGTGAAAAGACTTTCTTTTTGCTCTACGAGAAAAGCTTAAAAAAGATCCCGTCCTTTCAAAAACTTCTGGAATCCCCGCAGCTCGAGAGTCCTTAAAGGGTTTCGCGCGCGTAGGGTGAGACTTTCCTTTCGCTTTTGACCGTCTCTGACAAGAATCAGGCTCGTGCCCTCGAGAATTCGATCTGTCCCGGTAAACTTCGACTTCATCTTCCCGCCAGAACATCTAACCACAAAAGTGTTGAGATCACGATCCAGGAGTTAACCAGCAGAAAGTCTTCTTCGGCGATGGTCTGCTTGGGGCTGCGTTGAAGGGCTTTCGTAAAATATGTAGAGAACACCTTCATCCTGAAGTCGCGACGAACGATCGTTAGGCTGGAGAATTTCAATATAAATAGGTTCAAGAAGGTCAAAAGAGATGGGCTTGCCAAAAGATGCAATCGCCCCGAAACTGAAAAGGTTGTGAAACTGCAAAATCGAGCCGCACGAGCCGCGAGTCTTCATAACTCAAGTGGGTGGTGGGATGATAAAACAAGGACGACAGGCCTCAATCGCAACGGGGATCGCTCTTTTTATTTTGGCCTTGGGGACTTTTCTTTTTTGGGATCGCATTCCAGCCTACGATTCGACTCGATATCTTCACTTTGCCGATCAAAGAACGCTGTTGGGCATTCCCCACGCCTTGGACGTTCTTTCCAATTTGAGTTTTCTATGGGTCGGGGTGTGGGGACTCAACCAATATTTGAAATCTGAACGCGCCTCGCGGGATTTGATTTTTAAGGCCGTGCTATCGGGGGCCTTGATCCTAACAGCCTTTGGCTCCGCCTACTTTCACTGGGAGCCCACTCCGGATCGCCTGTTTTGGGATCGCCTTCCGATGTCCCTTGCGTTCGCAGCGATCATCGGTTGGATTGTGTCGGACAAATCCAACTTCGCTTTTGGGGCTTGTTGCGCAGTCCTCTGCGCTCTTGTCGGAGCCATCACTCTAACGCTTTGGAAGCTCGGCCTTGGTCACTTGAAGCTCTACTACGTTCTTCAGTTCGGCGGGCTTCTCTTGGGACTGGGTCTTTGCCTTTTTGTGCCCGGAAGACGATTCTCAAACCAGGCTTTCCTTTTGGGATTCGCCCTTTATGTGGTGGCGAAGATTCTTGAAGAGCGAGATACCAGCATCTTTGTCGCCACGGAACTTGTGAGTGGCCACACACTGAAACATCTTGTAGCTGCAGCTGCCGTCTTTGTTTTTCTTCGAGGTCGCTCGCATGACTATTTCGCTTCGCCTAAAATCGGGTCATAGATGGCGCGTCGGGTATCGCCGATACAGGAGGTCACAGAGTGGATAGCGGCAGCATCGTAAGGGTTACCTGAGGGAAGTGGGCCATGTCCCAGGTTTAGTTGAAATTTAAAGGTTGAGTGGCTCAACCAATCTGTGTTTTCAATAAGTTACAACGCTTTATGGAAATACAAAAATGAAAGGGCCACCCAATGAAAAAGAATGTACTGAAAGCGTTGAAAA
>JBKDHV010000045.1:0-4692 GCA_046336915.1 Bdellovibrionales bacterium | reverse complement strand
CACACAGCATCCGGTTGTAACAGTATGCAGTTGAGTTCAACACCGTCATGACATTGATCACTTTCAATCTCATTGAGTATCGGTGTAGTTCAAAATGGCTTACATGAAGTCGCGAACTTCGTTCAATGAACAAACATTTTGTAGACAAGAGTCTAACAAATTTCAAGTGTAGAAAGTTCTACCAAGATCAATGGCGCATACAATTGCAACCATGACTGACACTGCTGCTGTCGCGCTGCTCACGACGATCCCTGACGGATCGCGTGTTGTCGTGAAGGCACTTCACGTTCGTGACACGGCACACGTTCGAACACATCGCGGTCTCATCGTGAAGAAGAACGACCACTGGTGCGTCATGCCCACGTCGACGCAACGCATCAAGGTTCCCAACGATGATCTACTCATCATCTCGATCGAAGTCATCGAAGCAGCAAATGAAACAACTGCCGCGCAAGTTGCAACAGCAAACTCCGAAGCACCTGATGAACCGGAGATCGTTCAACCGCCGATGTCTCAGCCAAGCGCTGAAGTGACATCAATGCTTGCCGCTGCGCTGCGTGCGATCGAAGGTTTCTCGCGCGGATCTCAAGTTCAACCGACACAGCTGCCACCGCCAGCACCTGCAAGCGAGCAACGCTTCGACGACGTCGGCCGATTGATGCTGATGTCCGACGCGCTTCGCGGACAAGACAATCCGACATGGCGGTTGGCGCCGGGACTTCTGCTTCACCGCTTCTTGCCGGAGAAGTTCCTGATCGTCTCGATCCCTCACCTTCTGTTCCGCGACAACGGTTCGACTGGTGAGATGGTTCGCGTTCCGATCGGCACAGCTGTGCAACACTATCGTTCGATCCTCTCGAACTGCAAGCTGCAGTTTCCAAACCAAGTTGCCATGCGAGCGATCGTCTCCAAAGATGGAAAGCAATCCGAAGATGGATCGAACGGCGTTCGCTGTCAGATCGAGCGTGCAGAGCGCATGTTCATCGGACTTCTCGAACGCTTGGATCAGACTGACACCAACATGCTTCCGTCATCGAAGAATGACTGGATCATCTTCATCGATGTTGGAGTTGAACTGCTCGAGCTCTACGCGACACTCGCGTTCGGATTCGTCAAAGGAGGTGCGAAGGTGTCTTCAGCATACTCCGCTTCGATCATGACGACTGGCAAGTTTGATCCGGTCAAGCTGTGGAACGACATTCAGTTTCGCAGCAAGTGACTCGTTAGAACGACGTGGGCCATTCACACCGCCACAAGCCCAGTGGAATGTATCAACACGGTGTGGACCTCAACTAACTACGACTGCAAAATTAACTCAAAAGGAATCGACAGTGATCAGTTGGACGGCGAAGGTTTCGACGATCGAAATCGTTCAGCCAAAGGGAAAGGTGAAGTCAACACCTTCGCAATCATTTCAACAGCTACGCGACGCACAAGTCAAGAAGATGATCGCTGGCGAGAAGTTCCACACTCCGGCAACTCCGTGGCCAGAAGCGTCGCAGAAGATGATCAGCAAATGGATGAACAGACATCCAGCATTCAAAACGTTTTCGGCAAACTACACAGCAACACAAAAGCGCATGCTCTTGATCGCGCAAGTTCCACCGCAAGATCGATTCGAAGAGTTCGAGAAGATCTGCTTCCAGCGATGCCTTGCTCCAACGACAGCGGAGACATACTGGACAACACTGGTCAGCATACAGAAGTCACTTGGACTAGAAGTGTCCGACGCAGATCAACGGATCACTCGTCTCATGAAGGCGCGATCGGTTGCGTACCCTGTGAACTTTCCGACACCAGCGACGATGAACGACATTCAACTGTTGAGCAAAACATTTGCGAAGGAACTTCCGTCGCTTGTCGCGGTGATCGCGATGACGTTCGTACTCGGTCAGCGTATCTCCGACATGATTCAACTGGCGACTGCAGATCTCGATCCTCAGCAAAAAGTTCTGACGATCACTGTTCGTCGGGGAAAAACGTTTACCACGGCAAAGCCGTACACGCTGTGGCTTCGAAGAAACATCTTCCCGACAGAAGAGATGGTCTCTCTTCTAGTTCGGTCGAAGAAAGCGAACAGGATCTTCCTTCTCACCGAATCGAATTCGGAGTCAGAGAGAAACAAGATCTCGCAAACGATTCACGAGATGCTGATTGCGATCAACGACAATCTGGAACTTCGAAGTTTACGTCGAGGAGGATTGCACCTCATGGCAGAGAACGGTCACTCGATGGAAAGCATCCTGAACTTCTCGCGACATGCGGATGTCGACATGTTGATGAGGTACCTCGACTGGGGCAAAGTCTCAGCGGATCGCCGAGACGAGATGCTTTCAGTCGTCGACTCGTCGACGAACTCATTTCCGTGGGCAGCAACTCATTGATGAAGTCGGACGGTGATGATCATCTCACCGCGCTGGATCGCGAAACTCGCGCAGCACGTCGGCATCGAGACGAGCGTCACGTCACGATCGATCATCGATCGCAACATGACGACGTGAACTCGTCACAGCGCGATACTCAAACTGAACTTTGGAAACACGATCGTCATGACACGCTTGCTTCCGAAGTTGAATTCGACGAGCAACCATCTGACTCCGGATTGGACGAAGATGATCGCATCAGTCAGATGATCACGAGTGAGTGCCGATTCGCGCAGCATCCTTCGATGAGGATATTCGCAAAGCGCCCAACGCAAGTTGCTCAAATTGAAAACGCGCATCTTCCATTGCATGTTCAGAATCCTGCGGTTCCGATGTTGTCATGGGAGATCGCCGATTCGATCATGACGACCGCAGCGAACGATTCCGATGAACGAGTTTGGTTTCAGACAACCAATGCGTATCGGAACGTTTCGTCAGCGGAGAGCATCTTCGAACAACGAGACGCGACACAAGAAGTGTTCGATGACGCACTTCTCTTCAACGACGATCTTGAGAAGTTGATCGCTTCAGGCTTCGCCATCGAAACAGGCATGACGCCTCTTGAATTCGAAACGCGTTACGACAAAAAGTGCGCCTACGTCAAACTGTTTTCAGTTGTTGAATCGAAACCCGAAGGCGAACGCCGAAGAGTGATTGCGTGGCCTCGCAGCTTGAACGCTGCGGAACGCAAGGTCACGCAGAGACTCCGCGAACTCAAGCATGCGCGAGTCAGATTTGATTCAGCAAAGCAAGTGCGAGATCGAGGAGTTCGATGCGCATACTCCGCATCGCTTGACTTCAAAAAGTTCTTCCAACAGTTTGCGCTCATCATCAAACACTTCTGGGCATTCAAGTATCGCAACAAGGTTTACTTCCTCGCGACAATTCCGACCGGAGGCGTCTTCCCGCCGACATTCGCAAACGCTCTGAGTCGGACGATGCTTTCGCTCGGCATCCGAGTTGCAAACGTCGAATCGCTCGTGGAGCAAGACTGCTGCATCGACAACCTTCGACTTTGCAGCGACAACTTGGATGCACTATGGGCGGCTTGGCACGAACTTCTTCACATCTGCAAATCGCTTGGCGCGACAATCGGTGAGATCAATCCGCCACCGATGAAAATTCAAAATCCGTACATCTATCTCGGTGTGAAGTTCTCAACCCATGAAGAGTTTCAGATCGCAGAGCTCTCACCGAAGTCAAAACTGAACCTACAGAAAGCGATCCACACTTTGAAAAGTGAACAGGTATTGCTTGCTGTTGATGTCATCGCACTTTTCGGACAGACAGTGTGGGCATCGACAGTGACAGGATATCGGTTGGGAAACATTTACCATGTCATCAAGTTTATCAGACGAGTTCAACGACACGACATGAATGACTTCGTCAACGTATGGCCATCGATCGTCGACGGATGGATCGACGCGTTGAACTTCATGATGAACGAAAAGTTCCGCGCAACACCGATCACCAAGTGCAGCGCGACAATGTACACAGACTCGAGTGACGACGGATGGGGCATCGTCTTGCTCGACTACGGTTTGCGCGCGATCCGGATATTCGCTGGTAAATGGTCGCCGGAAGAAAAGAAGCTACACATCAACGTCAAGGAGCTGATGGTCATCCGAATCGGTATCCGAATAATCCCAACGATCATTGACCACACAGTATCTTTTCCGATATCGCTATGCGTCAAAATTGACAACACGACGGCACGCAGCTGGGCACTGAGAAAACGAGCACCCAACTACATCGCGAACAGCGTCGCTTGCGAAATCGATGACGAAGCAAAGAATGCACAGATCATCATCTCGGACATCGACTATGTCCGAAGCGAACAGAACATCTCCGATGCACCAAGCCGGAGGTTCAGCAACACACAAGACAACTGCGTCCGCCAGTAGACGGGCGATGATGGGATGAAAAGCGATTGTCTAAGACCAGAGCGGTCTAACGACATCGCTGTCGAGATTCCCATAACGCACGTTGAAAACGAATGCCGCTTTCCAACTCACACCTGCAGCTGGAATGGCAAAGGTCTTGTTGAGCCAAGTAGCGTACAAACGAATGGCACGCGGGATATCCCAATGGGATCGTTAGCGTGTCACCGACCGTAGCTACTCAACATGGGAGTGAAAAGCGAAAACCCGCCCACCCACCCATGGATGAAAAGCGATTGTCTAAGACCAGAGCGGTCTAACGACATCGCTGTCGAGATTCCCATAACGCACGTTGAAAACGAATGCCGCTTTCCAACTCACACCTGCAG
>JBKDHV010000044.1:0-36741 GCA_046336915.1 Bdellovibrionales bacterium | reverse complement strand
CGCCTACTCAAGCGCCATCGTGCAGCCGGCGCCGTTCGTCGAGAGCAGCGATGGCCTGGACAAGGAGAAACGAAACCGCAACTGCGACATCGACAAAGTAAGACGCACACGCGACGAAGAGCAGGCCACTTACCAAATCGTCGGACTTGATGAAGCTGACGTGAAAAAAGGTCTGATCTCGATTCTTTCTCCCATGGCGCGCGCCCTGATTGGAAAACGTAAGGGTGAAACTGTGGTCGTACAAAGCCCAAAGGGTGACCGAGAGTACGAAATTCTTTCTTTCGAATTTAAGTAAATCCCATGCGCCCAACCCGCATCAAAGGCCCCCAAGAAGCTCTTGTGACGGATCAGCCCGGTCGAAAGATTTTTGGAGTGGGCTTTCTGATCGCGCTCATTTTGGGCTTTTTTGTTCGAAGTCTGATCAATCCCCAATTTGTGAACTCAGAACTTCGTTCGGCAGCCTCGCAGATTCATGCCTCGACCCAGATCACCTGGAGCCAAGCGTTTATTTCGCTGAAGGATGGTTGGCTGCCGCGATTTTCGGTCGTTCTGAAAGACGTGAAGATCGTGTCAGGCGAGCCCTGCTGGGGAGAACCCCTTCTTTACTCTCGTGAGATTGAGCTGCCGTTTTCTTTTCTCAATTTTTTTGAAAAAGGCCAGCCCCTGCGTCGCCGGATTGTGCGGGATTCGTTTCTTGAATTTAAATCCGAATTTGTTTGTAATCCCAAAGCGCAGCGGGTGGGTGAGAACGAAAAAGGGGAAAAACCCGTCCAAGGGCCCATTCGACTCAAGACGCCGTCCGAGACCTCAAGTCGACCGCCCGTCGTTCTTGAAGTCTTTCAGTTTGAAAATCTAAAACTGCGACAGCCCCAGTGGGCGTTTGCGGATTGGCAGTTGCAAACACTTCGCCTTCGAATTCACGAGAACAGTCCTTGGTACGCCGAGCTCGAATCGGATTTTCTGATTCCAGAAACTCAAGGTGTCGATTCTCGCGCAAGCCTTGAAATGGTCTACAAAGAATTTCCCTCTCAAGTGCTCGAGGCCGACGTGCGGGGCCATTGGCGCGAAGGAACTTTTCGCGTCAAGGGACAGTGGGCAGGGCCTCAGGGCGGATGGGCCTTTCAGACTCGCTTCGATCATTTTCCCTTTCAATTCTTAAGGACTGTGGCCCTGAGAACGAAAACACCGTGGAACTGGCCTGATAAGCCCATGTGGTTTTCTTTCGCCAGCCACACGCCTCAAGCGTTTCAACGCTGGAAGGACTCTCAGCATCGGGTTGAAAATCTAAAAGTTGAAGGGGATTTGGGGGACCTTACCATTCCCGAGCTGCAGATTCGTTCGGCTCAGCCTTTTAAGGTCGATCCTTTCGTATTTGCCGTTCAAAATGTCGATCTTTCCGCAGGCTTCAGTCAGGCCTGGAAAACGCCGGAGTGGGTTCAGCGTTGGGGTGTGCTTTCAGGGCAAGGTCAATGGGTTCGTGAAGATGAGTTTCATTTCCAAGGACTGCTGCAGAATATCGAATTTCTTCTAAACCACAAAGATCGGCGTCTGACTTATCGTTTACCCAAAGCAGAAATGCAGGCGGATCTCAACCGTGGACAGTGGCGAATGACTTTGGACGATTTTGATCTTCCCGAGGGTTCGGGGCTTGCCACGTTGAAAGTCGAAGGACCGCAGAATATGCGCTCGGGGCGTGTGAGCTGGTCCGCCGAGAAGCTTGTGATGAGCGAGAGTCTGCTCACTTTTTACGAGGTGCTTTCCACGGATTCGAAGTGGGATTGGCGGGGCTCCTATGTGTGGCGAGATGGTTACGAGTTCGAAGTCTCAAGTTCTCTTTCCACGACGCTCTTCGAGTCACGAGATCTTCATTTAGAAAAACCCGTCTTCAATGTGCGAAAGCGGCCAGAGGGATCGATGGAATTTCAGCTGACCTCTCAGGGAGCGGCGCTGCGGGAACCCTTCTCGTTTTTTCCCGACGAGCTTCGAAATCTCGAATATCCCTTCAAGTTAGGCCGCTCTCAGCTGGCCTGGTCCGAGGCCAGGCCCGGGCGCTGGCAGCTTCTTTCAGCGAAGGCCTTCGCGCGTGGGGAGATTGATTTAGAAAACAATTTGCAAGGAACTCTGTCTCTGGGTGGACAAAGTTTCCGCGTTGAGGGGAATCGCTCAGCGCCCCTCTTGCGATTGAACCGGTAAGCTGGGATCGACGACCTGAAGAGTTTCGTTTTCACCTGTCACCAGATTCAGCTCTGAATTTGTTGAACCCGTTGCGCTCGGCTCGGCAGAAGAAGCGGCCGCGGCCTTGTTCTCGACAAGGGCCTCGCTGCTGGCAAGAGCGGCCGACTGATCCAGCTCCGCTTCCGTGATGATCGTTGAGGGCTTCAAACTCTTTGTTGGAGCTTGACCCTTGACGACTCGAGATCCACCGGATTTGAGGGCCTTTTTCAAAGTCACACTTGGTTCTGTCAAGGCGGCGGCTTTCGCGTTGGCAGCGGAGACGGACTTCTTGTTGGCATCGGCCAGCTGGCTCTGTCGTTTCAATTCTTGGATCTGACCGTCGTACTGTTTTTTCAGAGCGGCCAATTTTTCCTGGTACTCTTTGCGAATCTCTTCCAGTCGCGCCGTTCGGGCCGTGGCCACGCAGGACTGATAAGACTTCAAGGCTAACTCTTTTGCTTCAACTCGGCACTGCTGATCCATCGCAGTCATGTCCTGAGCCAAAGCCAAGCTTGAAACGATCGAAAGAATTGAAAAAGTGGTTTTCATCGGAAGGTCCCTCCGCGAGCCGTAATTTACTAAAAACCGACGGATTCCTCGAGAGGGGCAGAGGGGCTTGTAAACTTCTCAAGACATGAACAAAAAGTTGTCACTCGGCGAGCGCAGAGTTCGATTAGAGAGAAGCTGGTGGGGTCTTTCTACAGAGAGTCGTTTTTTTGTGAGCAAAACGCGGCTTTTGCTGACTCGCGGGTTTTGCCTAAAACAGGGAGTTTGATGTCGGCTAGAGTATTGTAGAGGCGTTGGCCACCGACTTTTTTTTCAACCTTTTGATTGATCCGAAGAAGTTTTTCAGAGCCTTTCAAGACGACATTTGAGTAAGCGCAGGCGTCCGATTCCTCCTCGGATTCGCCAATCCATTGAGGTTCCGCCGTCTGGCTTAGGATTTCATAGTCGAGCATCGGGGAGTTCCGACAACTGAGACTTCCGACGTACTCTTCGATGGGCATGATATCGTCGGTGAACATGGGATCGACGACATATTTTCTTTCCACACCGTCTTGATCAAGAAGCGTCACCACATTGGCGATGTGATTGGCGTAGGGGTACACAACGTAACCTCGAGGGCCCCTCAGAGGAGCCGCGATTCGCGAGCCCGAGATGTGGAGCTTCTCGGATTTGAAACCCAGTTGATCGAGTTCACGGGAAATCAAAGTCGCGCGAGCGTAGCACTCGCTGTTAGGGTTGGAGTTTCGAAATTGGGGATTGGACCAAAGGCGTCTTTTGATCTGCGCCCAGTCTTGGCGCGGAATTGTCGCCTTCTCCGCTTCGCAAGGCGTTTCACCCTCTTGCAGGTCCATCTGCTTGAAGACGTGTTGAAGCTGCATAAAAATATCGTGCGCCTGCTCCTTCGCAAGCGTCAGACATTTTTCTTCGGTCTTTCTCGCTTGCGCCAAAACCGGGCCCAGCAGAGTGAAGACACAGAATAAAAGAAGGCCCCGTCGATTCGCCATGTTCTGATTCTAACATGAGCCCTGGACGCGCGGATACCGTCCTAAGGTCTCGTGACACGAGGGTGGGTTGGATAGGCGAGGGTCAGCTTGATCGCGTCACGCAGTCGCTCATAGCGATTCGGATTCAGCTTAATTCGTTCCAAACCCGCGCGAAAACTTCGCTGAGATTCGGTCGCGTTCATTCTTGAAAAGGCACCTGCTGCCGGTCCATAAAGAGCTGCCGCGACAAAGTCCGATGCATTCGAGAAGGATCGCGCCAAGATCCCCGTGCGAGCTTGAAGCTGGCGACGCGCGCTTGGATCGACTTCCCGGCATGCCGTTGTCACGGCTTGAAGGCTTTCCCTTGGAGTGAGGTTCATCTTTTTTATAACATCCAAAAAAACGAGGGATTCAGTCCCCTGAAAACAGGACTCGCCGGGGCTTGCGACCCCTTGGGCCGAGCTAAAAACTAGAAGGGCCAAAAGACCCAGGGTCAGTCCTCTCATTTCACCAATCCTGCAATGAAGACAAGGTGTTGCAACGCCGCGGCCGTGGGGACCTCGACCTTACGAGAGTGGGGGTGTGCAAGTTCTCGACAGTGAGCCAAAAGCGGAGACTTGGAAGGGGGGAATTGACATTCAGTTTCGAAGTTTTGATCATGGGGGCAGGTGGTGATTATGAAATGGATTTTAGCAGTCGCTTCGATCGTCGGATTTGTCCAAGTTTCCAGCGCAAAGATGCATCAGAAGTCTGGGAATGCCGCCGCAAAGGCCGCCCCACGAGTCTATTTTGTGGACCTGAAAAATGGAGATAAAGTGAAGTCGCCCTTCGTTGTGAAGATGGGACTTGAAGGTTTGAAACTTCGCGATGCGGGCCAAGATCCCGATGATAAGAAGACAGGTCATCATCACATTCTGATCAATCGCGGCTTTATCCCCGAGGGGCAGCCGATTCCTATGGATGAAACTCATTTGCATTTTGGAAAAAGCCAATCCGAGACCACCGTGACCTTGCCGCCCAGTGAGTACACTCTGACCTTGCAACTTGCCGATGGGGCCCATCGCTCGTACGGCGAGAAGCTTTCCGCTTCAATTCAAGTCACGGTCGAAAAATAGAGCTGACGAGATCAAGCGAAGGCCTCGAGCTTTCGCTGATCCTTCGAAGAACAGGTTCGAGCGTGAGACCTTCTTAGCGACGGATGCTCTTCGGGTCGACTGCGCTCTGCAGGCCATCACCCATGAAGTTGAAACTCACGACCGTGAGCAAGATCATTAGTCCAGGGAGAATCGTCAACCACACATTCTTGTAGATGACCTCTTGGGCGTTGTTCAGCATATTTCCCCAGCTGGCCATGGGGGGCATGATCCCCAAACCCAAAAACGAAAGGGCCGCTTCGAAAATGATCGAGCTTCCCACTCCGAGTGTGAGGGACACAAGCATGGGTCCAATCACGTTCGGGAAAAGATGTTTCACGATAATCGTGCTGTCTTTGCAGCCCAGAGTGCGGGCCGCGAGAATGAACTCACGCTCTTTCAAAGAAAGAATACTTCCGCGCACCAAGCGCGCAACCGTCATCCACGAGAACAAACACAGAATGGCCACCATCTTCAAAACGCTCTCGTAACCTGAACCCACAAACTGGCTGAAGAGCGGAACTTTTTGAAGATCGACCGCCGCAATGACGATCATCACAGGAATCAAAGGCAGCGACAACAGCGCATCCGTCACACGCATCAACAGCGAGTCAACCCATCCACCGTAAAATCCAGCCAAACTTCCCACCAGAAGCCCGATCAAAGCGGAGACAAGAGTCGAGAGGATGCCGACCCCGATCGAGACGCGAGCGCCATAAACAAGGCGAATAAAGACATCTCGACCCACTTCGTCTGTACCAAAAAGATGGAACTTTGCAAAACTATCCAGCAAACCTTGAAAGGAGCTTGGTACGTCCGACATCTGCGAAAGAACCGTCTTCATCTCGTCCTTTGGCATCAGAGCCAGTTCATACAGTGTGTCTTCAGCGTTCACACTGATCAGGCTCTTTTCGACGATCTGATTCTGGAGTTGGGTCGCCAATTCTGGGTTTGCGTTGATCCAATTCTCCACAGCTGTTTCTTTATCGGAAGATCCGGCCTCGGAGTAAGAAAGGGGAAGAAGAAATCGTCCTGCCACATTCTGGCGATGCGGGTGAAGGCCTGTCGCCCACGAGATCACGTCCGCACTTAAGGCGATTAGAATGAAAAAGCCAATGACGACGGTCCCGGCGACGGCCATCTTATGTTCAGCGAACTGAGAAATAATAATTTTCCACAAAGCCTGAGGCTGTTCCATCTTGAGGATTTGAGCGTCTAAAGATTTCGCGGAATTGTTCATCATAAGCTCTTGTCCCTTTTTTAGTGATACGAAATTCGAGGATCGACAAAGCCGTACAAAATGTCGGCGATCAAATTCATAACCAAGACCATGCTGACCGAAATCACAAAGGACACCATGGCCACATTGAAATCGTTGGCCATAATCGAGTCATACACCAATTTTCCAACGCCCTGGTAGGCGAACACAGTTTCGGTCAAGAGAGCTCCCGAGAAGACCGTCGAAAGACTGAGCGCGATCACCGTGATGATCGGAATCAGAGCATTTCGAAACGCATGTTTCCAGATCACTTTGTGGTAACTGAGCCCCTTCGCTTTGGCCGTTCGAATGTAGTCCATTCGAAGAACATCGACCATGGCGCCTCGGCTATAACGTACGAAACTTCCGATCTGCTGCAGGCTTAAAGAAAGAATCGGCAGGATCAAATATTTCAGTCGATCCGCAATTCCCGCGAAGCCGTCGGTTGAGGCTCCGATGGTCTCGGTCCCGCCAGCTGGAAGCCATCCCCACTGAACCGCGAAGATAATGATCAGAAGCAGAGCCAACAGAAACGAAGGCATCGAGATCCCTATAAAGGAGAGAACATTAATCGAGGAGTCCAGGCGCCCTCCGGGATTCAAGGCCGTGTAGACCCCGATGGGGATAGCCACTAAGAGCGAAAACCCAAGGGCACACATTGACAACACAAACGTGTTCCAAAGTCGGGGTCCAATCAGTTCACTCACCGGAACACGATAGGTGCGACTGTGCCCGAGATCCCCCTGGGCAATTTGTTGAATCCACGAGGAGTAACGCTTCCAGGCCGGTTGATCGAGGCCGTAGAGTTCGCGCAGGCGAGCCACGTCTTCAGACGTAATCTTCGGGTTCGAGGCGATCATCATCTCGACGGGATCGCCTGGCATCAAAGTCATGATGTAGAAGCAAAAATAGGACAGAATTGCCACTACAACCAAGGTTTGAAGGATCCGTCTGACTATATAGAGCGCCAAGCTATTATCCTCTCGCGATTAGAAGGTCCAAGTTTCAATTTCGTTCGTTTCCGCAAACTGGTGGCCGGTCGGTGTGTAGTTCTTCAAAGCTGGAGGAACAACAGAAACATCCGATCGGTAGAACAGCGGAATCACAGGAACTTCTTCCGTGTAACGCTTTGTGATTTTCAAGGCCAGCTCGCGGCGCTTGGCTGCGTTGAACTCGATATCAATCGCTTCACAAGCCGCATCCACATCTTTGTTCGACCAGCCGGGATAGTTCTGTCCGCTCCAACCGTTTTTGTCGGTGGGGATGTTTTTCGTTGCCACGTTCGATTTCGGATTGTTCTCAGGAGAGCTCACCCAAGCGTACATCGCCATGGAATCAAACTTGCGCTTCTTTGTAGTTTCTGAAAAGTAAACGCGCGCAGGTTCGTTCTTAATATTCACCTCAACGCCCACTTGTTTCCATTGTTCTTGAAGGTAAACTTGAACCAGTTCACGTGTCTTGTTGCCCGCCGTTGTCATAAATGTCAGCGTCAGACGCTTCCCGTTTTTCACGCGGATTCCATCTGGACCAGGTTTCCAGCCAGCTTCGTCGAGAAGCTTCTGAGCTTCACGACGTGAGTAGCGGTAGAGCTTCACAAGTTTAGGATCGTTCGAATACCAAGGATCCTTCGGCGACACGAAGTGCTCAGCCACTTGCTGTTTTCCTTCGAAAAGCGCCTTGACCATTTCGTCGCGATTGATCGCAAACACAAGAGCTTGGCGAACTCGCACATCCTTCAGAATCGGATTGTCCATATTCAAGTCGATGTGTTCGTAGGTGATCGAAGGTGTAAAGATCACATCGTAGGGAAGACCTTCGCTTTTGACTTTTTTCTCAAGACTCAAGGCCTGATCCAAAGCGAGCAGCCCAAGAGTTCCGATCATGTCGATCTGGCCCGAGCGCAGGTTCGCCTCAAGTGTGCCCGTGTTGGGGATCAGCTTCACGATGATTTTTTCAATCTTGGGTTTTACGCCACCCCACTGAGGATTCGGAACAAGTGTCACGTGATTTCCCAACTTCACTTCAGAGATGCGGTACGGACCATTGTACAAACCTGGATTTGTTGGATTCTTCACGTAAGTCGAATTCTTCTCGTAACCTTCTTTGCGTGAACCGAACTTTGTGAAGATGGGCTCTTCCAAGTGCTTCGGAAGGGGAAAGAAGCGTCCCAAAGCATAGAAGTCCCAACGAGCCTTGTCGTAAGTGAAGGTGCACTTTTTGGGATTCTTCGCGTCCCATTCGATTTTTTCGACCTGAGTGTAAGTTTCTTTTTCGCCCACAGAAACATTCGGTGAGGCCGCGACATTCCGAGCAAAAGCGAAGTCCTCGCAGATGACAGGCTTGCCGTCGCCCCATTTCGCATCTTCACGGATTTCCCATTGCGCGACAACGCGCTTCTTACCGCCAAGATCGACAAGTTTTGCTGTGCCCTTGTCCATCGACGGAATTTCTTTGGCAAGCTGAGGAACCCACTTGAGATCGGAGTTCAGAGTGACGAGCGCTCGACCTGCCATCGCGTAGATGTAGGTGGTTGCGGACATGGTCATGATCAGAGGGTTCAAGTTTTCGAACTCTTGGCTGATGCCAATCTTAAGTTCGGAATTTGATCCTGCGCTGTAGGCCGCCGTCGAAAAACAAAGTAGGCTCGCCATCATCCAATTTCGCATAGTTGCTCCTTTTTAACTTCCTTCAAATTCATCACTTGGGGTTCGCTTCAATTCTTGATTCTGGATACAAAAAGCAGGCTCGCTGGTGGCCGAGAGCATTTAGGCTTGGCACCTGCTTCGAGCAAATGTCCATACGGCTGGGGCAACGCGGGTGGAACGCACAACCCCGCGGAGGGTTCAGCGGACTTGGCACTTCGCCCGTCAGACTTCGTTTGATGGACTTCTTTCCGGTCCCGACTTGAGGGATCGCCGAAAGGAGGGCCCGCGTGTAGGGGTGCTGCGGAGACTGAAAGAGCTCGTCACGTGTTGCAAGCTCCACAATTCGTCCCAGATACATCACCGCCACTCGGTTGCAGAAGTATTCAATCACCGACAAATCATGAGAGATAAAAAGATACGTCAGTCCCTTTTGCTCTTGAAGATCCTTCAAAAGGTTCAGGATTTGGGCCTGAATCGAAACATCGAGGGCGCTGACAGGCTCGTCGCAAATAATCAGCTCTGGTTTCAATGCCAGAGCGCGGGCAATGCTGATCCGCTGGCGTTGTCCACCGGAAAATTCATGGGGATAACGATTCACGTGAGCCGGCTTGAGACCCACGGTTTCAAGAAGTTCGAGGACCTGCTTTTTGCGCTCCCCAAGAGTTCCGATGTTGTGCACATCCAGGGGCTGCTGAAGGATCTGGCCGACAGTCATTCGCGGGTCCAAGGACGCAAAAGGATCTTGGAAAATCATCTGAATATTTTTTCGTCGTGAACGCAGCTCCGAGCCTGACAAAGACAGGAAATCTTGACCCTTAAAGAGAATCTTTCCATGGGTCGGTTCGTACAAACGAATCAAAGTCCGACCAAGAGTGGACTTTCCACATCCGGATTCGCCCACTAGGCCCAATGTTTCTCCGCGATAGATCTCAAGATCAACGGTCTCGACCGCTTTCACGTGGCCGACGGTTTTTTTGAAAAAGCCCTTCTTAACGGGAAAGTATTTTGAAACGCCCTGGGCGCTCATCAGAATTTCGCTCATGCTCTCACCTCGGCGCGCTCCGAAAGGGGGTGAAAACAGAAAGCCAAGTGATCGGGACCGGCCTGAACTTTTGGAGGAACTTCATCCCAACACTCTTGGGTCGCGCGCGGACAGCGGTTCGCAAAGGGGCAACCCTTCGGGAAGGCGTGAGGCGCCGGCACGGTGCCTTCGATGGTCGTCAGGCGGTGAGGTCGATTTCCCAGGTGCGGCCGAGAGTTCATCAGAGCTGCCGTATAGGGGTGCTGCGGATTTCGAAACAGCTCTTGAGTGGGAGCGCTCTCGCAAACTTGGCCACCGTACATGACGAGGACTCGATCGGAGAGTTCGGAAATCACACCCAGGTCATGGGTGATGAATTGAACGGCCATATTGAACTGCTTCTGAAGTTTTTGAATGAGCTCCAGGATCTGAGCCTGGATCGTCACATCGAGAGCTGTGGTGGGCTCATCCGCAATCAGAAGTTTGGGTCGGCAGGACAAGGCCATGGCGATCATCGCGCGCTGGCGCATTCCCCCCGAGAGTTGGTGAGGGTAGTTGTCATAGCGCTCTTCAGGAGAGGGAATTCCAACAAGGCTGAGCATTTCGATCGAGCGTTTACGGGCTTCGCTGGGAGAAACCTTTTCGTGGCGAAGAATTTGTTCATCGATCTGCTGCCCAATCGTGAGAACGGGATTCAGCGCTGTCATCGGTTCTTGGAAAATCATCGCGATCTTCGAGCCGCGCATGTCTTCCATTTGTCCTTCGGGAAGCGCCAAAAGATCTTGGCCTTCGAACAGAACCTTGCCGCCCGTGATCTGGCCAGGTTTTTCAATCAGTCGCATGACCGCAAGCGAAGTCACGGATTTCCCGCAACCGGATTCGCCCACGATCCCTAGAGTTTCACCAGGATTGATGGTGTAACTTAAGCCGCGAATGGCGCGAAAGGGGCCCGATTTCAGAAAAAAGGTCGTTTCAAGTCCTTGGACTTGTAGAGTGGGAACTCGAGTCGTCACGTTTCGCTGTCTCCCTTTCGCCGGATTTCCGCGTGTTTACGCCGGACCGAAGCGACCTCCCTGCATAGCGAATTCGAGGGCAAGAGGGCAGCGACGATGCGCTGCGCTACTAGTGAATTTGGTCCCAGGGGTGAGGGCTTGCCAGGGTGGTTGAGCTTTTCAACCACATCGACACGGGTCCCATCAGTTTTTCCGAGAGATTCTTCTTCTTTTCGGTCTTCACAGACACCATATGGTGGCTTTCCAGCTTCGAAAAAAGCAAATCCTGGCTGGTTCGAATCTCATCGACGAGTCCCAGCGCGAGGGCCTGCGTGCCATACCAGTACTCGCCCGTGGCCACTTTACCGAGATCCACCTGGGGTCGATACTGCTTCACATGGTTTTTAAAAAGATCGTGGGTTCCTTGGATCATCTCTAGGAACTTGCGCTCTTTTTCCGGAGTGATTTCGCCCAAAAGCGAAACCGTCGTTTTGTACTCGCCTGCTGTGTACTCTTTGTAATCCACGTCATGTTTTTTCAGCAAACGATTGAAATTAGGAACCTGAGATAAAACCCCGATGGAGCCAATAATGGCGAAGGGTGCGGCGTAAATCTTGTGGGCCACACAGGCCATCATGTACCCGCCGCTCGCGCCTATTTGGTCGATGCAGATCTGAAGTTTGAGATCTCGATTTCGAAGCCGGATCAGCTCGGCGGCCGCCAGGCCATACCCGTGCACCACGCCCCCGGGGCTTTCGATAAGGGCGATCACCTCATCACCTGGCTCGGCCACGGTGAGGATCGCGTTGACCTCGTTCTTAAGATTCTCGACGGCTGACGCCTTAATGTCGCCCTGAAAATGCAGAATGAAGCAGCGAGGAAGTTTTTTATTGGCCTCGTTTTTCTGCTTTTTCTTCTCACTTTTCTTGAGCTCCTTGAGAGTCTTCGCGTCGAGGACTTGATGCCGCATAAGATCCTGGATGTGGCGAAGTTTTTCTGTCCAGCTTTCAATTTTAAGGTGGGGCTGAGCGGTCTTCATCTGTCCCAGCCACGCAACGAGAAGAATCACCACGGCCACGCCCAGAATTAGGGCTCCCGTCTTCAAGGCGAAGCCCAGAACATCCCAAAGCATTGCGGTGAGTGTCATCAAAGTGGATTCATCCATAGTGTCTCTTGTCCTCTTCCGCCAGTCCCTGACTAGCCTTGAACTTCCCTTCCGTCGTTCAACGGTGGGTGTCCTGCCAAAAGACACGCCGGAAGTCCCTCAACTTGTAATCGAAAACGAGACGGAGGTCGAGAGTCTTTCGCCAGTGGCCCCAAAGTTTGTTAGGATCGGACTGTGCGTCGACAGTGGGTTTCGATTTTTTTTGGAGCGTTGATCGGAATAGGCGGAATGGCCCGCGAGGCCTTTGCGCGATCGGAAAGCCAAGGTTCGGCTCACCCAGAGGTTCAGCGCATCCGAGGTTTCGACGAGCACCTGGAAGAGAAGCGACAGGCGGATCGGGATCGCGAGCAGGGTCAACAGCTTTATCTTGAGCAAGTTGAGATCGAAAAGCGAGAAGCCGCGCAAGCTCTTGAAGAGTATCGAAAGCGGAGAAAGCGCGAGAAACCCCTTGAAGAAACACCAGCGTATCAAACTCATCTTCAAGAGCAACGAGAGGCCCAGAGAGATTCCGTCGAAGCCCTTCAGACCTATTTGATCGAGAAAAAAGACGAGCAACGATTGTTGAAGCAAGCGAATTTGGATCCACTCCGCGAGCTTGGACTTCCCGAGACCCGACCGCGCTATGACTTGCAAAAGCGAGCGCTCTACAAAGGGGAAGGCCGTCCTCGGGAAGGTGGCTCGTTCCCACCGCCGGCCAACACCTTTACGCCGCCAGATCCCAGTTTCGTTCCGCCGCCTGCGTTTGATGACTTCCCACCGCCTCCACCCATGGATGACAGCTTTGATCTGCCTCCGCCTCCGCCTTTGCCTCCGATGGAAGGCGATTCTGGATTCCCGGCGCAGCCGGATGACTTTTTCCCTCCACCTCCTCCACCTCCGCCCCCCATGGAAGAGTATCAGTTTTAGTTGCGCGCTCTAAAATGACCGCTCTATTTCCGGGTGAGGGGAAAGAGTTGCAGATTGATCTGGTAAACTTCACTGGCTTGCTCGTCGGCAAGTAATTTTGAAACGCGATGGATGGCATCGTTTAAGATACCTTTCGCCGCCTCGAGTTTTTTTGGATTGGCGCCGGTTGTGATCCCGGTAATCAGCCGAGCTTGGAAGGAGCTAGGGTCGGATCGTTGAAGCTCTTCAGAGGCGCGCAACATCATCGATTGATGGTACTGCCTAATTTCAGGTCGAGAGATGGAGGACGCAAATCGAATATCTTCATGATTCCGCTTTAGAACTCCATCCTTTTCTTGAAGAATATCGAATCTCTTGAGAACTTCGAGGCTTTCCCGAACCATCGTACGTGTGATGCGCAGACGCGAGGCCACTTCCTCCTCACTCATTTCGAAGTTTGCAACTGTGAGAAGCTCCAAAACAGGAATGTAATACCACTGCGTCAACAAGCTTGATTTCTTTTGAGGTAATCGTTTGTAAACAAGGTGTGAATTATGGAATTCCGAACGGCTCGGAGACCTAAATTCCTGTCCCATCCGATCGAGAACAAACAGGTTTTTCAGCTTGTCCTGAGTTTCACGATCAACATCCAAAACGCGAAAAAGAACTTTTAACTTGCTGCTCGAAAACCTCTTCTGCCCTTTCAAAGCCCGACTGACAAATGAGGGCGACAATCCTATATCGCGAGCAAAGGCACGTAAACTGTAGGTGGGTTGACTCTCAATCTTCCTCGAGAGCAATTCTGAAATTGTGCCGTGAAAAGTGAGCTGAGTTTTCATAAAGGCGTCAGAAAGTGTTTAAAAATAGGGTCAAATAGACTTGTCAGGGCGAGTAGCATGTGGGGACTCGTTGTATTCCACTGAATCCAAGTCCACTGCGATAGTGGGATCAGGACTGTTTCTTTCTCCCCTCGGACATGAAATTGAACCTCTTGCTCGATCGCACTGACGTTGTTTTCAAACGCGGCCGCAGTGATTCGAGTGATTGCCGAAACAACTTGAGCCTGTTGCGAAACCGTCAGCCCCCCCGCCTCGAGGTTGCTGGCGAGAGCTGCAATTGCGAATGTTTTAACCGTGATGCCAACGGAGTCTCCTCCTCCCCCGACGCTTGTTCCACCCCGTTGAGATTGGTAGACTTGATCCTGGGTTCTTCTGGGGCCCTGAAAACTGCGATCACTCACTCCGGGAATCGGCGCCCTTCGCTTGGAGAGAGCATGAACCGCGAGGGCTGAGCTAATCTCGTAGTCCTCATCGAGGTACCCCAGCGCGCCCAGCGCCTCATGTAAAGTCACCAAAGGAAGAACCGCAGGAGAAGTCGCCATGGAGTTGCACACAACACGTTTCGAAACAAAGTAATTGCAGGCAAATCGAGGTTTTCCTGAGCCCTCGGGAATAATCTGTTGCGTCACCTCCCACTGCACCTTCTCAAGCTCTTGACTGAGCTTTTTGATGTTGAGATCGCCAACAGTCTGAACACCCTCAGCGACCAGCATCTGAGGTAGAACCTGAGAGTACTGCTTCAAAATCGGTCCGGGGCTTTGGGCAGCTGCAAGCAAGAAAGAGAGTCCGAGGAAAAAAAAAGTCATCTGAAAAATCCCTTGTAAACTTTGCCTCTCTTAGAAGGGCAGCAAGTCTGATGCCTATCCTTTGAGGGCCCCGAAGGAGATAAGATCAAGATGAGACTCATGATTTTGACAAGGTGCCAAGTTACGCCCAGCTGCGCGACGAAATCGCTGTTGCCCATTTGGGCAACATTTTGTAGCTTGCGAGGCTAGGATTAGCCCTACAACTTGGGGTATGCTGCCATTCGAAATTGAGCTACGATTATACGTTTTATGTTTACATGTTTTATGGAGAGGAGACCGGTATGAAGCTTCAAGTTTTGGTTCTAGGGCTGCTCATGGGACCCTTGATAGTTGAGGCCTCAGATTTGAGTTGTAAGGTAAAGGGGCGAGGATATCTGCCTTTTAACTCGAAAACCGAGCGCTTCATTGGGGCCGGATATCTTTTTGAAAAAGGAGAGTGCCATCAGGCTCTCGACACCTGGAGGCCGCTCGCTCAGCCCTTAATCTGCTCGTGGGCCGAATCGGGCTGGAACATTTATAACGCCGAGACCGGCGTCGCCTTGAATTCGGGCGCCGCCATTTTTTTGCGCTTTGAAACGTGTCAGACAGCGCTGAAGTGGTCCTACGAAACAGTCTGCGCTCCTCTCGGTACGGGCTCGGGAGTCTTCGACCTTGAGCACGGCTACTTTGTTGGAGCCGGCTTCTTTTACGATGTCGGAGACTGCGGATGGGCCACTCTTTCGGACGCCGCTCAGGAAAACTTGGTGTGCGCGCCGGCCGATGGATTTGTCTCGGTTTTCAACCGCCGCTATAACCGACGAGTGACGTCTGAACTCTTTATGACGGCTCGTCAATGTTACCGACAACTGTCAGCAGGATTGGTCCCATGAAAACAAGCCTTTTGATTTTCCTTCTCTGCATCGCATCTTTGGTCTACGCCGAAACATCACTGTATGATCTTTTGAAGACGAACTTTGGGGCGGGGGAGCTGCCCGATATGGACTCCTTTTCCTCGATCAAAGGAGAAGTCAGGAGCGGTCGCTGTGTGCTGTCGGGGTCACCGAATAAGATCTATGCGGCCTACTTCGTTGCGAATACTCTCGAGAAGGATCCCTTTGTCCGATATGTGGCCGATCTTCAAATCCGGAAGGGTGTGGATCCGAACTTTTACGATAAAATTGATATCTCGAGTCGACTTGTGGAATCGACAAGAGCCCCTCTTATTCTTCAAAATGAGCAAAGGGCCTACCGGTTTGAAGACGACTTTCGACACCTTTATACTCTGCGAAGCTACAAGGGAGTTTTGATGGGGTCCATTCAAGTGTTCCAGCAGGACACGGAAATTCTTTGTTACTTCTCAAATCCCTGAGCGCTGGACGACGTCAAATAAGGTTCTGCCCCTTCGATTTTTAATCAGTCTTCTTCGACTCGGTTGTCGTTTCTCCGCTTGGAATTCTTCGGCGGGGTTCTAGGTTGGGGGGACGGAAGTCCCAGTGGAAGCCGGGGGGGCGGCCGTTTAAGTAGAGCTCGCGGTCGCGGGCTTTGACTTGTTCGACGTGCGTGAGCCCTTCCGTGAAGCCAAGAGGAAGGCCGCGATGGGCCCTCTTGTGGGAGGCCTCTTTTTTGGCGAGCTCTTTTTCAATAAAGATGGCGGCTCGCTCGAGAGCAAACGTGGTGTTGATGATTTTCCAGTTCATGTTTTTTGGAAGCTGAGGTTTTACAAACTTTGCATCCATTTGTCTCATGAACCACGCAAAGGCGCCTTTCAGGGCGACCTGGGGGACGGGGGTCAGCTCGTAGCCCTCTTCCATCATCCGATACATTCCGGAAAGAACCATGTCCTTCATGCGCACACCCTGGAGTTTTCGAAGATTTCGATACTCCGCGATCATATCAAAGCGAGGATCCACTTCCATATCGCCCGGAGCGAAGAATTTTTGTGTCGTGATTTCCATTCGCTTCGGCAACGAGAGGCGAGTGTTCATGGTAGAAAGAAAGAGTGGAATTTGAATTCCCTCAATCTGAAATCCGGCGTGAGCGACTTGGCTGCAGAAGAGCTCTTGGGGTTTATTGGTCGAATCAAGGCCCATTCGAAAGTTGTAAGGCACGTTATAGTTCACATCCTCCCGAGGGTAAGAGGGATTGGCCCGATAGGCTCGCTCGCGAAAGTCTTGGATGTAGTTGTAGGTCCATTGAGCTGCTCGATGCGCTTGCCCAGCATCTCCGGTGAAACGGTAGAGGACGTTGCGGGAATTTCCATCGTCTAAGTACTCTTTTAATTTTCGAATGGTCGAGCCGACCTCGATATGGGCCTCGAGGACAAGGACCTTTGGGTTCTCGATCGCCTCTTCAATTGTGTACTCTTTGCCGTCTCCGTCACCCGCCACATAGATAAAAGCCAGGTGAGAGAACTGAGAGTCGATGTTTCCGATTCTTGCGATGGCCGAGCTCGTGTAGGCATTGCCTCGAGAGATGATCACATCCCCTGAGCGAAGGGTCAGGCGCTTGAAGCGAGGGTTGATAACGGTCCACGGACTCGCGCCTCGAAACGGCGTCGCTTTGAACTTGGGGTCAGCGACATTTTTTGGCTGACCGGCCTTAAAATCTTGCGGTTCACCGGAAAAACTCTCGGCCAGATAGTCCTCGAGATAGCGAGTCAGACGAAATCCATCCCGGAGAGCGTCGGAACATTGGCGAACATCGGCGTCCTGGGCGCCGCGCTCTTTGAAGAAGTCTTGAAAACGTTCACGAAGTTTCACTCGAACGGCCCACAGTTGATCATAGATTGCGCCCCAATTGGATTTTGTATGATCAAAGTCAAAGCTCTGGGGGGTGAGTCCCACGACAAGTTGATAGGTCTCTCGAACATAGGAGGTGCAGTTTTTAACATTGAAGGCCGCAGGGTCCGAAACCTCACTGAGGACGCGATCCAGTTCGCTCCGCAGTTTGATCGGCGAGGTTTGGCTGACGTTTCGTGAGGGTCCCGATGGCGCGGGAGCTGGTGCGGGCTTTGTCTCGGCAAACCACGCGAAGTTCGTAAGCAAAACCAAAGCGAGAATCACGACTTTCATAAAGCTTCTCCTCAAGTAAAGGTCGACCTTTCTTTTTCGGGATTTCGAGATTCTTTCAAGAGTTGGGGCTGTCGTGCGGAGAAAAAACTAGACCGTCGCTTGGGCCAAACCTGCAAGTCGAAGGTCCAAGATCAAAAGAGCGTCCTAGCCCTGTTGGTGGAAGTAGTGGTCGAGGGGCTCTCCGGTGATCGCTCTAAAGCGTTTTCCAAAATACAAAATGATCGCCAAGAGGATGATCATAGACGGAACCAAGATCACCAAGAAAGACCATTGAGTCATTTGCGCGATTTGCTCGTTTAGAATCTGCGACTGAGCCTCATCGGAAAGTTCAGGCGAAATGGGAGTGAAGACCTTGTAGGCCAATCCAAAGTTCAAAGCGGCGCTCACTAAGAAGGAAACAGAAAGAAACTGCGTGGAGAGCTTCACGAGTTCATCGAACTGAAGTTTCTTTTCCGGAGTGTTCAGGGTCAGCATCATTTTTTCGATATTGAAGGCCTGGGGATTCAAGATAAAAAAGCTCAAGGCCGGTCTTGAACCAAAGGCCGAGGCCCAAACAAAAACGCCAATCAGCAGAGGAAAAGCCGCTTCCTTCACCGCAAACCAAATTCCTGTTTTTCCCGAAAGCGCGAGTCCGCCTGTGAAGGCCACGTTCAGAAGCCCCAGAACGGAAATCCAGTTGATCTTGTGGGATTTATAAAGATCGTGCAGCCCGTAACCCAATGGAAAAAGGATCGCGACCACGAGGGCCCAAACTGGCCCGACAAACTCGCCGCCCTTGTTGAGAATCAAAACGGGTAAAGCAATATTGAAGATCAGGTTCAGCCAGGGATTTTCACGGTTTTTCAAGTTTTTCACGTCCTTTATGTGAAAATCCTATCTTGTTAAAGATCGGTTCGACAATTCGAGGTACGCCGTCCCATTCGGGGCTTGGGCCGATCGAAGCTTGTGTTTCGTAGGTCGAGTTTTTTCTCGAGTCTGATGAAGGTCATAGACCGGATGTTTTTTACCAAAGGGAGGGCGCCAAGGTTTTCGTGTCCTGGGGATGGTTTAAACTTCTGAGGAACAAATTTATTGAAGGAGGATTTCATGCGAACGACGACGACACTGACGGTTTTGACGGTCATTTCAGCTCTCACGTTTTCAAACGGGGCTTTTGGCGCGGCCAAACGGGATGATCAGCAAAGCCAAAATCAAAATCAATCAGGCCGCACGGCCACGAGTCCCGGGACTTCGGACACAAGTATGACGGGATCCAGTGGGGCGGGCTCAACAACAGGTTCAACGGATAACACGGTCACGTCTCCAGGAACTTCGAGCTCGGAGACTTACGACACTCGTACAGGTCGCTCGGGCACCGAGGATGACGCGACTAGGGATCGCAGTGGTCGAGAAGATGATGTGAACACCGGCCTTGGAACTGGCAGCACGACCTATGATTCAGGCTCGATGACCGATGACACTTCGACAAGTCCATCAGGAATGGGCACTGGAAGTTCTGGCTCTTCAACTGGCTCGGGTTCCGGCTCGGGAACAGGTCGCTAGATTTCAAAAGTAACATGAGTCAAGGCGCCTAGGCCCTTCAAACTTTCAGATCCGGGCTGACTTCGGCTCGCGAAGATCACCGGCTCCCTCGGGGGCCGGTGATCTAATTTAGGGGGATCCATGAAGACGTTCCAGGACGTAAGGAAGAATGCCGCCCGCTTTCGAGTAGCGCATTTCATTCGGCGTGTCGATCCGCACTTGAACGCGCAGAGTGCGAGAACCCGATTTGGGACTTCGAATCTTGAGTTCGATCCACTTTTTCGGCTCGAGATTGTCAAGGAAGGGCCACTCGATTTCTTCATCACCTACAAGATTCAAGGACGAGACGCGCTGGCCTGATTCGAGTTGCAAAGGAATTACGCCCATTCCGACAAGGTTTGAACGATGGATTCGCTCAAAACTTTCAGCGATCACGGCCTGCACGCCCAAAAGCCGAGTGCCTTTCGCGGCCCAATCTCGAGACGAGCCCGAACCGTACTCTTGCCCAGCGAAGATCATGAGCGGAGTTTTTCGTTCCGCATAAATTTGGGCCGCGTCGAAGAAGGTCATCTCTTGACCCTCAGGGAAAACTTTCGTGTAGCCGCCCTCTTTGGTAACCATCTTGTTGCGAATTCGAACATTGGCAAAAGTTCCCCGAAGCATAACTTCATGATTTCCCCGCCGAGAACCATAGGAATTGAAATTGGCCGAGGCCACCGAGTGATCAAGAAGATACTGGCCAGCTGGGGATTTCACGCCGATTCCGCCCGCAGGTGAGATATGGTCGGTGGTGATGGAATCACCGAAAATTGCCAGAATTCTCGCCGGGCTTGAAAGCGTCTGGGGTTCCACGATCTCGGGATCCAAAAACGGCGGGCGCTTGATATAGGTCGACTCTTCAGACCATTGGTACTGAGCCCTTTCCGGAGATTGAAGGGTCTGCCAGTTGCGATCTCCCTGGAACACATCGGAATAAACCTTTGTGAATTTATCAGGTGTCACGAAGCGCTCGACGTATTGGCGAGTTTCTTGTGGATCGGGCCAGATGTCGCGAAGATAAATCGCTTCGCCGTGATCATTGATCGCCAACGGCTCGCGGCTGAGATCCACGTTGATATTCCCACACAGGGCGGCCGCCACCACCAAGGGAGGCGAGGCCAAATAATTGGCCATCACAAAGGGGTGGATGCGGGCCTCGAAGTTTCGATTTCCTGAAAGAACCGAGACCGTGGCCAGACCCTCTTTTTCGATGGCTGCTTGGATAGGTTCGGGAAGAGGACCACTGTTCCCGATACAAGTCGCGCAACCGAAGCCGGCAATATGAAAACCCACCTGCTCAAGATAGGGCATCAGACCCGAGGCCTGCAGATAGTCCCGCACGGCTAAGGATCCGGGAGCAAAGGACGTCTTCACCCAGGGTGGTAAAGAGAGACCGCGCTGCACGGCATTTCGCGCGAGCAGGGCGGCCGCGATCATCAAGTCGGGGTTCGACGTGTTCGTGCAGGAGGTGATCGAGGCCAACACAATCGAACCGTGACTGATTTCACAACCCACTTTGTCGTTCGTGACAATCTGGGCGGATTTGTGCAAGGGTCCCAAATCATGAGAGGGATGGAAGCTCGCCTTATCGAAGCTGATCGACTTCATGCTCTCGCTCATCTCGGCCCATTCGGCGAGTTTATCGTGGGTGTAGTCTTTCAGAGTTTCACCGTAGCGGGAAACAAGAAAGCGCCGAAAGGACTTTCGCACGTCTGAAAGTCGTGCGCGATCCTGGGGTCGAGAGGGCCCCGCCATCACAGGCTCTACGGTTGCAAGATCAAGACTGAGAACATCCGAGTAAAGCAGCGGGGCATAGGCAGTGTCCCAAAGACCCTGCGCTTTGAAGTAAATCTCCGTGCGCTCGGCCTGTTCGTGGCGACCGGTGGCGCGCAAGTACTCGAGCACCTTATCGTCGGGCGCAAAGATCCCGATGGTGGCGCCGTACTCAGGGGACATATTCGAAACGGTGGCGCGATCGGCGATCGAGAGGTTTCGTACGCCTTCGCCGAAGTATTCAACGAACTGTCCGACGACGCCCTTTTGACGAAGCATCTGCGTGCAGGTGAGAACAAGATCAGTTGCCGTCACGCCGGGGCGAAGAGATCCCTTCATGTCAAAGCCGATCACCTGGGGGATCAGCATCGTGCAAGGTTGCCCAAGCATGGCGGCTTCGGCTTCGATGCCGCCGACGCCCCAACCCAAAACACCCAAGCCGTTGATCATCGTGGTGTGAGAGTCCGTTCCGACGAGAGTGTCGGGGTAGATCCACGCCTGATCCTTGTGAGAACTCACCATCGCGACGTGAGACAAAAACTCAAGATTGATCTGGTGGCAGATGCCTGTCGCAGGTGGAACCACGCGGAAGTTTTGAAAGGCCTTTTGCCCCCACTTGAGAAAGCGATAGCGTTCCTGATTGCGCTCAAACTCGAGGCGATGGTTTTTTGCCAGAGCGTCAGGTTCGGCATAGAAATCCATCTGCACCGAGTGATCGATGACAAGATCCACCGGACGAAGAGGGTTCACTTTTTGCGGATCCTGGCCCCGGGCCACCATCGCGTCTCGCATGGCCGCAAGATCCGCTACCACCGGAACTCCTGTGAAGTCCTGTAACAGCACCCGCGAGGGTGTGAACTGAATTTCTCGATCACTTTCCTTTCGAGGATCCTTCGCGAGCAGAGCTTCAATGTCCGCTTTCGTCACGGCTTCCCCATCCTCGTGGCGGAGGAGGTTTTCAATCAGGATCCGAAGGCTATAGGGAAAACGAGCTAAGGGAACCCCGGTTCGCTCGGCCAGCTTTGGCAACGAGTGATAGCGGTAGGTTCGACCTTGAAAGGTCAATTCATCTTGTGTTCGAAAGGAATCCATAGATCCTCCTGGCTTGGGGGCGGCAAGACCCAAGTCGCTCGATTTTATTTCCTTTTCCCTTTGAGTCTTGTTGAAACCTCAAACTTGATAAAAAACCGAACTGGCAAAGTGTGACTTTGTGGACTCACAAGGCGCAACCGAAGACTTGGGGGGGGGCCGGGCCGGACTGCGACACTGCAGGGGAGACATAGACTTCCCGAAGGGCGTTCGTTACAGTGTTTCGACAAGGAGTCGGATCATGGAGTTGGTCAAACTTTCTGGAGTCCAAAAGAGCTACACACTTGGGGAAACTCAAGTTCCGGCCTTGCGTGGAGTCGATCTGGAGATTCGATCCGGAGAGTTTACAAGCGTCATCGGGGCCTCGGGCTCTGGCAAGAGCACGCTTTTAAATTTAGTGGGCTGCTTGGATCGCCCCGACGCAGGCTCGATCAAGATTGACGGTCAAGAAATCACCTCGATGGAAGAGGCCGAGCAGTGCCGTTTGCGCAATGAAAAAATTGGTTTCATTTTTCAGTCCTTTAATTTAGTGCCGGTCTTGAACGTCTGGGAAAACGTGGAGCTCCCGCTTTTGGTGCGCAATGTGCTCAGCGAATCGGAAAAGAAACAAAGAGTGAGCGAAGTTCTCGAGGCGGTGGGTCTTGAAAAATACCATGAGCATCGACCCGATCAGCTTTCCGGAGGTCAGCGACAGCGCGTGGCGATTGCGCGAGCCCTTGTCACCCGGCCGTCTTTGGTTTTGGCTGACGAGCCCACGGCCAACCTGGATTCGAAAACAGCCCATCGAATTTTGGATCTAATGGCCGATTTGAATCGCACAAGAAATGTCACGTTTCTGTTTTGCTCTCATGATGAAAAACTGATGGGTCGAGTGGGGCGAATCGTTCGCATCGAAGACGGAGTCATTGTCGAATGAGATGGAGCTTTGCTTTCCGTAATCTTCAGCGCAACCGTCGTCGCACACTTGCGACGGGGGCGGCTGTCGTCGCGGGATTCGTGGGACTCAGTCTTTTAGGGGGCTACATCCTTCGTGTCGAAAGCAGTCTTCGAGCGAATGCCATTTATTTGCAACACAAGGGGCATTTGACTCTGTTTCGCAAAGAGGGCTTGCAACGATTTTCGACTCGGCCCTCGAAGTATTTGATTCGTTACTCCGAGTTCGAAGCCCTGCAGGGCCTCCTGCGCGAGCATGAGTCTAAAATCGACTGGGTGGGACAAAGTCTTTCCGGATCGGGTCTGATTTCAAATGGCGAGCGATCCGTTCCCTTCTTGGCGACCGGAGTCGACTTGCAAACACTCGAGAAGAGCTATCAGAATTCCTTTGTGAAGACTTGGGCTCGCGATTTTTTCACTCCGGAAACGGCCCTCTTTATTCAGGCCGTTCGATCGGATCCCCACGCCATTTCGGTGACAAAACGATTGGCTGCTCTTGTTCGACGATCCCCCCCTTTTCAAGATCTTCCTCTTGAGCAGCGCTCGATCCAATTGGCGGGCTTCACAGTCTTTGGAGATCTGAACGCCGTCGAGGCGAACTTATCGGTCACCCACACGACGGGGTTAGAACTGGCTGAGGATTCAGGACTTCTCGCTCCGCTCGAGCTTCTTCAAGAGCTGTTTGCGGCTGAGGGTTATCAATCCGTGATGCTTTTTTTGAAGGAGGGGGTTTCTCACAGAAAACTCGCTGAAACTCTGAAGGCAGGTTTGGAGCTCCATCGTTTGGATCTGGAAGTTTATCCTTTCGATGATCCGCAGATCTCGCCGAATTATGTGGGCTCTATGGGATTTCTTTACGCGATGGCTGCGTTTTTCGTTTTTTTGATCTGCGGGGCGGTGGCGCTTTCGATTGTGAACTCTTTAACCATGGGGATTCTTGAGCGCATTCGAGAGATCGGGACCTTTCGCGCGATCGGTTACGGACATCACCAGCTGGCCTGGATGATGACTCAAGAGGCCTTGGCCCTCACCCTGATCAGTTCCGGGGTGGGCACGGCGGTTGCGATGACAATCTCAGCGGTGATCAACAGTCTGAATATTCGTTTTTCTCCGCCAGGCATCGCCACCAGCCTTCAGTTTGTGCTGGCGCCCCAGGTTTCGCTTTTGCTGTTTGTGTTTATGAGTCTTTTCGTTCTCATCGGAATTACGGCCTACGTCGTGACGTACTGGAAGCTCAAGGTGAAAATTGTGGATCTTCTGACCGATGTGGGCGCTTAAAAGGGGAGTGTGATGGTGACGTGTTGGCAGTATCTTAGAAGAACGAGTGCGATTTTCATTCTCATTTTGTCAGCTGTTTCGGCTCGGGCGGATCTGGCCCAGGACCTTTTAAAGGCCTCGGATCGGGCGCGCGGAAGTCTTGAAAGAGGACTCGAGTGGGAAAGCGAAGTGACGACCGTGGAGGAGGGCGAAACCTCGGTGCGAAGATTCCGGGTTCGAGCCCGAGAAGTGGATGCCCATGTCGAAGCGCTTCAGCCGTCTCGTAACAAAGGCGAAATCTATCTTTTCAATGATCGCACCATGTGGTTCTTCAAGCCCGCTTTGCGTAAGCCCGTTGCGATTTCAGCCCGGCAGAAGCTGACGGGGCAGGCCGCGATCGGGGACATTGCCTCGACCCACTATGCGCGCGACTACACACCGACGCTTGAGAAAACCGAGACTCTGGAGGGTCAAAAAGTTTACGTTCTGATGCTGAAGGCAAAGGCTACGAATTTGACCTATGATCAGATTCGCTATTGGATTCGGGACCGTGATCGTTTGGCTATTAAGGCCGAGTTTTTAACCCTTCAAGGCCAACCCTTCAAACGCGCGACTCTGGATTATCAAAATAAAGTCAGCGTCGACGGCAAGAGTTACGACTTTATTAGCTCGATGGAAATTGTCGACGCGCAGTTTGAGAATCAGCGCTCGACGATTCGGTACGTGAATCCGCGGATCCAGGACCATACGAGCAGCCTATTTAACGTGAATAATTTAAAACGATGAACGCATTAGCAAGAATGGCCTGGAGAAATACAGTTAAGAATTGGCGCCACAGCCTGGCCGCCATTGTTTCGATTTCAGCTGGCTTTCTGTCGTTGGTCCTCTTTCAAGGTTACATGACCGATGTGAATCAGATGTACGAAGTGGGATTCACCAATCGAGCCATGTATGGTCACGTGATTCTTGAAAATCCTTTATTGAACACTCCCGAGGGCCGAGCGGAGTCTGAAAGGTACCTACTTTCCCCCGAGGAGCAGAAATTACTTCGCGACTTTTTGGAACAAAAGGCCCCAGACATCGTGACCACCGTTCGCTTTTTAGTGGGAACGGGGACAATCACGAATGGACGCAACTCGTTCATGTTCGTGGCCACGGGCTATGACCTGCAAGAAGGGGCCATCATGCGGGCGCCGTCTTGGACCTGGGAGACTCTCTACGGAACTCCATTGCATTTGTCGGAATCTCCGCAGGCCATTGTTGTCGGTCAGGCCTTAGGTTTTTTGCTGGGATGTGTTCCCAAACAGAAAGTCGCCATGGTTCAGAATGATGGCTACGTTCCTGAGGTCCGACCCTTTGAATGCTCTCAGTCCCAGGTTCAAATGGCGGCGACGACGGTTTCGGGTCAGATCAATGCGATGAACTTTGAAGTCGTGGGACTTTTGGATGCGGGTTACAAAGATATTGATGAAAAGTGGGTGAAGACGTCGCTCGCAAACGCCCAGCAGCTTTTGAATACGGATCGAATTCGATTTCAGACGGTCCTTCTGAAGGATGAAAAACTCATCCCTGGTTTTATTTCCGACTTTGAGCGCTTTGCCCAAGATCGTGGGCTTAACGTGAAGGCCTTTTTCTGGAAAGAGCATCCGGTGGCTGATCTCTACAACAAGACACAAAGTTTGCTTGGGATCTTTCAGATTTTTATTGTGACGGTGATTCTTCTGATTGCCAGCCTGTCGGTGCTAAACACCGTCGTCAAGAGCGTGAAAGAGCGCACGCGCGAGATTGGAACTTTGCGAAGTCTGGGTTTTACAGGACAACAAGTTCGTTTTGTTTTCGCTCTTGAGTCTTTGTATCTGAGCTGGCTTGGCGTGGGGCTGGGGGCGGCGCTGGCTTTGATCACCACTTTTGCGGTCAATCAGGCCGAAATTCCCTATCGCGCGGGTCTTCTTTCCGAACCTGTGCTTTTTCAAATTGCGATCGATTTCGAGTCTTATGTGCTGTGCACGGTCCTTCTTTGTTTTTTGGCGATCGTGGCAAGCCAGATGGCTGTGCTAGGAACCGTTCGAGCTCATGTCGCGGGGAATTTGACCAGTGTTTAGCGTCTGGAGTCTGTTTCCACAATCTGTGAGGGCGGGACTTCTGCTTGGTTTGTATTTCGCAGGTTTTGTGGCGAGCGCTCATTCAGCGCGGGTTGAGATTTACGGATCTTCGACTTACCAAAAGCCCAACGAGAAGTCGGCGTTCAATCCTAACAACTCCGTTCTTGAAATTCCCAACTGGTGGCACCAACTGGAGCTTCGCCCTGATCTGCAATATGATTTTTCAAACTCGCACAGCCTGATCTTACGTTCGCGACATTTTCTCGAGGGTCGCCAAGAGGACAAGAAGCTTCCTGATGAAAAGCCGTTTTCAGTCCTCACGCGCTCCGATCTGACGGACGCCTTTGTGAATTCTCAGTGGAACGAGTCGTGGCAAACCGCTATTGGGCTTCAGAATTATCAGTGGGGACCGGCCGAAATTTTTTCGCCGTCGAATCCCTTTTTCCATTTTCTGAATGAACAGCGAAGTTTTTTCTTTATTCAAAAGGGTCGCATCCTAGCCCGCGTCAACTGGAATCCCGATCCGACGAGTTCAAAATGGTCCGTCGTGGGATTGTATGAACCGATCGAGAATCGAGATCCCTTTTGGACAGCGGATCGAAGTTTTCGCCCGCGCTCAGCCCTTAAAATTGAACGTCAGTTTGAAAATCCCATCAACTCTGTGGCCTTGGTGGCCGGGCAGGGCGAGCTAGGTCGAGAATTCGTAGGCGAGTACTTTACCTGGTCTCCGGAAGAGGGACTTTCTTTCTATGGGGATGTGAAACATCAGCGCGGACGCACGCATTGGCGGCCGCAAACGGGCGCCTTTGGCACTCCGGATATGGTGAGAGATTCCGATCAATCCCGCATCTTCTCCTTTGGCATTTTTGGTTTTCGATGGGAGGGGCGAGTGGATTTTCGTCAAGAGTTCATCTGGAACGAGGGCGGGTATGACTCTGAGGAGTGGGACCGTGCCCGCAGTTCAGCTCTGACCCCGGCGCCCTTGATTCTTCAGAATCTGCGGCGATTTGCAGCCCCGGGGCTTGAGTTTCGAACTCGTTCTTATTCCTACTCTTCCTTACGGATTCCGAATCTGGGGCCGGGCGATCGCACAAGTCTTGCCATTCGTTGGTTGACCAGTCTTCAGGAAGACTCCTCGGCGCTGCAGTTGAACTGGGAATATCTGTGGACCGATCACACGGTTCTGCAGGCGGAGGTGTTACACTTTTCGGGTTCAAAATCTTCAGAGTTTCGGCTTGTGAATGACACGCAAGCGGCCCTGGGTTTTCGCTGGACGTATTGAGCGAACCGGAGTTGACGAGGGCGGGGCCCTGCAGCCCCGGAAGATTCAAAGTTCTTACTGCTGGAAGCAGAACTCCTGACCGGCATGAATTCTGTAAAGCCGATGTTCGTCTTCAAAGAAGTGATCCTTCTGGGCGGTGCCGCACTGAACTTTTCCATCTGAGAACAGTCGAACAGGTCGTTGACCTTCGGCATGGAGGGGCCCAAACGGAGAGGTCAAAGTTGCAGGAGCTTCCAGAATCCCCGAAAGAGGTCGCAGGCCATCCCAGTATTCAATCTTTCCACGCAAAGTGAATTCGGAGACTCCCTGATTCTGACGGACTGTGGCCCTCAAGCCCCGAGTGCTGTAAACAGAACCTTGAGGTGAAAACTCCAGAATCCCCGTGTAGCCCGCGTACTCGTGGTCTTCCATCCACTCTGAGGCTTCTTCCGTGTCGATATCAAAGTGCAGCTGAGGACAGCTGTTCTGAAGACCGCTGAAGGGCATGACGAAACCGGTTTTCCAAAGCCCTCCGTTTTTATAAAAGTGAACTTTGCCATCGAAGAGATTCTTGAGCAGTGTCGTCCCGATGCAAGGGAGAGTGTGGAAGCTTTGCTTGCTGTCATCGAGTTTTAAAGCAATGGGAAATCCCGACCTGTAAAAGTTCACGTCCGAAGCCTCAAAGTGGAACTCGGCCGCCTCATTGGAAAGGGAGCCAGGAAGAAGACGACCTGATTTAATGATCGGAGATTCCGGATAACGCTCGACCGGTGCTTCGAGATCAATCAGAAACCCATTCTGTTCGTAGTACGGAGCCTTCATGAGAACCAGAAGATCGAAGAAACGGGTCGGAGTTGCGTAGAGTTCAAAAAAGTGGCGAGAGAACAGAAGGCCGACAAAGGCTCGCGTGAGCACCGAGTACTCGTGAGCAAATTCCCAGTACACAATCTCGTGCACCATCAGAGCTGCTTGATGAACTGGACTGAGTTTTTTCCAGACTTCTTCGTTGATGAAGTAGCGGGCTTCCTCGGGAAGAGCATATCGAGTCTGGATCGCGGCTGGCACAAGTTTGCAGAAACGCGGAAGATAGACCGGGTACGCATCTTTGACATCGGTAAAGACCGCGTTACGAACAAAGGCCGAGCGGGAGTAGAACTCACGAATCTGCTTCTGGTAAAGTCGAGACCGACGAGGTGAAACGGTCTCGAGCTGCGCGACGACTTTCATGGCGATGTCGACGGCCTTGGATTCAGAAAACTTCAGTAACTTAAACTTTCGGGTTCTTTCAGCTTCAAACAGATCGAGGGTGTGGTATGAGGGACCTTCAGCGCCTTGGCAGCTGACAACGAAGCCGCCATTCCCTTTGGTGCTGCCTGTATTCGCAAGCGCACGGGAATTGGATCCAATCAAAAGTGCGATCAGCAGAGCGAGAGTTTTCATGGCGAATTTCCTACTTGTGTGAGGGGGAAAAGTTGAACGGCCAGCAGGTAAACCTGATCTTTCGGGCCGTCCGTCAAGAGATCGCCCATCTCTTGACTAAAACGTTGAATCAGTTTTTTTGCTTCCGGAAGTTTACGGGAGTCGATCGCAAGCGTTCGCGATGAAAAGTCTCGTTGGCTCACGGGAACCTGGGAAAGTTTTTGGCTGGCCAAAGCGAGCTCATTTTCATGGGCCTTTCGAAGGGCCTCGCAGGGGATATCGTGCGATGTGGTGAGGCCGCCGTGGGGTTTGACTTGGTAGGTGTCCTGGGTCCGCTGGACGAGCTCGGCGGCCTCAAGACCTTTCAAGATCTCTTGAGCTCGCAGGATTGGCAAATTCAAGCGACGAGCGACAAGGTCCGCGTTCCAGACCTGAGGAATTTCAAGCAGGTGAAGGACTGCGTAATACTCCCAATCGATGATCATTTTGGAGTGAAGCTGAGGGCTGAGTTCACGCTCGGGCGCCCGAAAGGGTTTCAAACTCTCCAGGCGGGGATCGTCCTCAATTTTTAGACTTCTGAGGAATCGATTTCGCCGACCATCGGGTAGCTTCAAGCGCTCCAGAATGGGAAGAGCGCGCTTTTTCGGAAGTTTACGTTTGCCCTTGAAGATCGAAGAAAGGGTGGCCGGGTGAATATCAATTTTTCTGGCAAAAGCTCGAATCGAGTAGCGAGGGTTTGTGCTTTTGCACTTTTCGTACTCTTCCATGAGAATCTGGGCAAACTCCCAAGGAGGGGACGGGACGCGCCGTGAAGTGGGAAGAGATTGAGTTGAAGACATCATGCTTCTTAGGCTCCTCGGTTGAAAGTATGATCTGCTTATAGTGGCTTTTCGCGCCCCTGCCAACCCGCCCTAGAAATTCTTCCGAATCAGAGCCAAATTGGAGCCTCCTGCGCAGACTCGAGGTTTAACACTCTTCGAACATGCTTCGCCGTATTATCTATGTTCTTTCCATTTTTCATTCGACGCTGATGTGGGGCGCGTTTTAGACTCGAATCACAAAGATATCGAACGTTCAAGAAGGGATCCAAGATGGAGAATTCTTCAATGCAGACCCAAGTCCAAGCTCAGAGCGCTCAACCCCTTGCGAGCTCTTCGCGACTGGAAATCTATGAATCGCAGAAAAAGTTTTTCAAGACGTTCCAAACGCGGAGCTACGACTTTCGATATTCAGCTTTGAAGCGTTTTGAGAGCGTCTTGCTCGCGCACGAACCCCAGGTGCTTCGAGCTCTTGGTGAAGATCTTGGAAAGTCAGAGGCCGAAGCCTACATGACGGAGTTCGCGATTGTAAAAAGTGAGCTTCGCTACTTTCTAAAGAATCTGAAAACTCTGATGCGACCCCAGCGTGTGGCGACCCCCCTTGTCTTGTTTCATGCCTCGAGCGCCGTCTATCACGAGCCGCTTGGGCAAGTGCTCGTGATTTCGCCTTGGAATTACCCTTTCAATTTGGCTTTAACGCCGGTGATTGGAGCTGTCGCGGCTGGGAATTGTGTGTTGCTCAAACCCTCCCAGCGGGTCTCGGCCACTAACTCTGTGATTCAAAAAATCATCGCTGAAGCCTTCGATCCCCGTCATGTCAGCTGCGTGCTTGGGGGGCATGATGTGGCGGATGAACTTCTTGAGCTGAAGTGGGATTTCATTTTTTTCACAGGAAGTACCGAAGTGGGTCGCAAAGTCTACCAAAAGGCAGCGGCGCAGTTGACACCCGTGTGCTTAGAACTCGGCGGAAAGAATCCTTGTTTGGTCGATCCGACAGCTGATCTGAAGCTGACCGCTCGGCGCCTTGTTTGGGGCAAGCTGATCAATACCGGACAGACATGCATTGCGCCCGATCACCTCTACGTGCACAGTTCCATCCGTGACGCCTTGGTTGTCGAGCTGAAGCGAGTGATTCAGGAGTTCTACTCAGAGAATCCGGAAAAGCATGCGGACTATCCACGCTTGATTTCAAAATCCAAGACCGATGAACTTTTGAAGCTCACGCAGAATGAAAAGGCGGCTCTCATGGGTCAGCCGAGTTCTGACAGGACGAAGCTGGGGCCCTGGATTTTAGATGACGTGCGCGAGGACTCTCCTCTTATGCGTCAGGAAATCTTTGGGCCGCTTTTGCCAATCCTCGAATTTCAAGATTTGGACAAACTGCTCGAAAACTTGAATGGAAAAGAGAAGCCCCTGGCGCTCTATATTTTTTCAAACGACTCGGCTGCCATTCAAAAGGTCATCGAGCGAACGTCTTCAGGGGCCGTAGGTATCAACGAAACTTTGGTTCATCACGCCAATCACAATTTGCCCTTTGGGGGTGTCGGAACTTCGGGACTTCAGAAGTACCATGGGCCCTACAGTTTCGCTCTGTTCTCGAATGCCAAGGCCTTGCTGCGAAAATTCAATTGGATTGATATCTGGATTCGCTACGCTCCGTTTGAAGGGAAATTGAAATGGCTTCGAAAGCTTCTATAGGCTAGGCAGAAACGAAAAGGCCGGGACCTCGCCTGAACTTGATCTTCAGTCCACAGCGGCGAGCCACCGGTCTGAAGAATTCTGTCTCGGATTGAGATTTTCAGGGGACCCTTTGAATTTGACACAAACCGACCGATGAGTTTCAGTTCATGTCTAGCAGCTTAGACAGCAATTGCGAAAATGAAACTATTGACTCCAAACATGCGACAAAGAAGAAGACGCTCCTTATTTGGATGTATTGACCAACCCTATCGAGCAGCCTAGCTGCGAACTCTTAAAACTGACAACCACACGCAAGTGCCCAGAAGGTGACGAATTCGAAATTTAAACCGAGTTTACAAAGGATGGGATCCTTCAACGCACGACACACGAGGAATATGAAGTCGGTGCACATATGAATGGAACAACCCGCTTTCGAAGCCTGGATGTGATGATTCACCGAGACCTGATGCGCCAGAATCTGGATGAAACTCTTCTGCAGATTCTGTCAAAGGGGAATCATAAGGTTGTTCGAACCATGCGAGATAACGACCCTTAGATCACTCTTTGCCAAGAGCGGGAGCTCGCGAGGGCCCTAACCTGTTCGCTGTCGAGAAACTTGACAGCCGAGGCCCCTCCAAATTGCTCGCTGAGTGGGAACGAATCTCGCAACGGAGTGAGCGATGGTCCTTCCTAAGCGAGGTTGCGTATGAATTTGGCCCTTCGAACTCTGTTTGCAGTCGTTCTTACACTGACGTCCGTGGCGTCGGCGTCTCCGGTTGTCTATCAGGGACGCGAAACAAAAAACTCGAATCTGTGGCGCCCCAACTTTGATACCTGTCAAATCCGACTTGAAACGGCGGGGCGCGGTCTGCGCGCAGAGGTCCTTTTCCAGGACGAAACCGGCGCGACCTACACCGAGGCCGTGACCCTTGAACGAGTCCCGAAGTATCAGCAGTTCTTTCAGTGGTTACTCGCCGATAAAGCGGACTATCACAAATGGGGCGAAGAGCGACGTCGTTTACCCGATCCGCGACTTTTCGAGATGGTGGATCACAGCTTGAATTTCGAGGGACTGAACGTCATCGAGAACGAGAATTTTCCGCAGAATCTTGAGTACTGGTTAACAGTGGTCCATACGGATCTAAATTTCATGATGAAGACCTCAGACCTGGTTTGTCGCGCGACGCGAGTCGAGTAGGGATACGCGCCCTTGCTTCAGGGCAAAGGTCGAGAAAAACAAAGTACATTTAAATCTCTCGTCCTTCGCCAGATTGAGAGTCTCGTTCTCCTTGAGCCTCATTGTCAGGTGCCATGGAACCTCTTAAGCTGGAAATATGCGGATTGCTCGAGTTTTCGGCCTCGGTCTGTTTTTGGGTTTATTGGGCTGTGCCCACTCGAACCGACAGCCTTCAGCCATTTTTGATGTCGCAACGAACGAAGAACTTGCGATGTTGCTCAAACCGGACCTCATGAGGAAAGGCCAAGAAGAGCCTTGGTATTTCACGCAAGGGTTTCACTATTGCGAACAGAGTTTTCCAAATCTTGAGCATCCTGATTTTGCCAATCTCACCGACCAGGCCCTCGAGAAACAGGACAGTCAAGTCGTTCAAAGCTGGGTCCGAGCCTTGAACGCGAGGACGTTTAAGAGATGGGCGTGCGACTCTCGTTACAAAGCTCTCGTGAGGGATGTTTTTCAGAAGTACCAGAATCCTCGCTACAGGCCGGCTCGGAACCCTAAGGACCCAACTGAAACCATCGGATTTGAGGTGAAGTCGTTCCAAAGCATGGCGTCGGTCACGGTGGATAAGGCCATCGTCAAAAGCCTAGCGCAAGTTCCTCGCTATTCGCCGCCGAAGGATGAAGAATCTGAATCCAACAACATTGATCAGGACTTCTTTCGAGAAGCGGATGTTAAGGATTTTCACGGTTATTTCCTGCAGTCTTTCGGCTATTACAATGGTTGTTTGCATCGCGCGTTTCGGAAATCCGACCTGGCTATGGTCGCGCAAATCTGGACGGGATGTACTCGAGGAACTTTAGTTGAAACATTCCCGATCGAGATCAAGGGAAAATTATATTTTGTTTACTCTCATTTTGACAGTTCTGGGCCCGAGTCGAGCTTTGTTCTGAAGTTGCATCGAATTGGTGATGTTCGTGTTCCTGAACATTTGAACCCCGTGGAGAATCAGAAGACTTTGCAGGAAGATGCGAATCTTGTAAGGCTAAGCTCGAGAAATCAAGATGAACTCTTCGAGATTGACGTCCCAACCGGAGTCCGAATCCATAAGAGTCCGTCCTCAGAGCGGCTTTCCTTGGTTCTTCAACTGCTCAGTCATGGTCAAAGTCAGTTTCGCGTCTACGAATTTGATGAAGAGTTCCGAAGAATTTCGAATTTCATACGGGTGCCCTTCCCGAAAAATCAACTGGGGAAGATCGAAAGAATGGATGGCTCGAAGCTGTTGATCAGCAGCTACTCAAAGCCGAACGGTTATGAAAACTTTAGCTACGATCTTGAGAGTCGAGAGTTCCGTCGCCAGGCCAAGTCACCGCACCGAATCCAGGATCCTCGCTATGTGACGCGAGTCTTTTTGTACCCCGCCGACGACGGTGAACAACTGCCAATTTCCATCACGCACACGGCCGAATTCGAAACCTTCAAAGACGGGAATTTTGGTGTGCTGAAGGCCTATGGTGGGTTCAATATCATCACTTTCGGCAATGTTCGTCCGCATTATGAAGTGATTCTGAAACGAGGAGGTTTCGTTGCGGAAGCCATCCTTCGAGGCGGTGGGGAGGCCGGTGTTGGTAACTGGATCAAGTCCCACGGGACTGGGAAAAAGATGACGATCGACGACTTTAACGCCGCAGCCTCATTTCTCGCAAAAAGCGGTTTTGCCAACAAAGGGCGTATCGTCAGTGAGGGTTGGAGTTGGGGTGGGTTGTTAGTTTTGTCAGCTGCCCAGCTTCGCCCCGACCTTTACGGCGCCGTGATTTCGGGTTCGCCCGTAACTGACGTTCCAAATCTTGAGCGGCTTGATGGTCTAGCGGGGATCTCCTGGCTCATGAGTGACTACGGCGACCTTAAAGATCCGCAAGTGAAAGCTTTTTGGCAGGCGCATTCGCCCTATCAGAGCTTACCCGCCCAGCCGCGCCCCCCTCCGATCCTTCTCCGCACCGCCTACGGTGATCCGAATGTGAATCCGGGCCATGCGCTCAAGCTCTTCCGTCGGCTTTACGTACGACCGGATCGCGACAAGTTTTATCTATTTGTTCAGCCGCACGGAGAGAATCACGGCCCCTTTGCGACTCGGGCAAAGATCGAGGAGTATTCTTACATCTTCCGTTTCGCATTGGAATCTCTCGGGATTCGAGATCCCTAAGGGGTATCCCCCGTGGCGCAAAAAAGTCCCAGTCAAAACTCGAAGGCGAGTCCGGTCTGAAGCGGCTTCGTCCTGGTGAACTTCTTATTGGCAGCGACGGACCTCGTAGGTCCCTTGAATGTCGCTGATTTCGGTAGGCCGTCCCTCGAGATCTCGGGTTTTCTGATACAGCTCGACTTGCAGTCTTTGATCCTCCAAGGGGGTCAGGCGGATTCGTTGATGAACCCGAACGGGGCGTTCCAGATCGAAAATCGTTCGAAACAGGCCCTCTTCTTCATAAATCCAAGTTCCACCTTCTTGGGAGTAGCGTCCCGAAAAGTTGGCCCCTAGAACTTGCAGAACTCGCCAGGGCCCCGAAGGGAGTCCCGGAATCGCTTCATCCGAGACTTCTAAAAAAACAGAAACTTCGAACGTGGGAAGGGACTCTCGATCCAAACTGAGCAGGACGCTATTGATCTTGGTTCGAAAGCGCGAGTAGTTCACGCGAGGATCTTTTTCGGCAACGGGCTTTCCATTCACGGACAGCGTGGTGTAGCAACCCGTGAAGGCGTCCCAGGGGTGAGTCGTTTCGGCCTGCGCCCACAGCGAAGAGGCCATGAGCATGAGCAAGACGAAGAGACTCTGGAATCGGAATCTGAACATGCGGGAACTCCTGTCGTCGGTCGACTCCGTTATCAAAGAATTCCTCACACAAACTCGCAAGGGGACGGGCGTCAGGCCTCGGATTGGGAGGGAAAAGGGCGGAAATCCCGTTGATCCTCGACGCCACTTCCAGTATCCCCAAGGCTATGCCTGAACTTCCTGATGTCTAGAGAGCGAAATTAGAAACATAAATGATTTCGGCAGTTTAATGAAATTCTAGAGTCTTTTCGCGCAAATCTAAGTTCATTTTAATTCATTCGAGTTCATGGGCTTTTCACGATGATTCATTTGATTTCATTTTATCGGGTGACTTGGGTGACCTGGCTTTTCAGGTCACCCACTCGAGTGAGAAACACAAGAAGACCCAGCCTGCCATTTTGATTTTTCTTGAGAGGAATTAAGTTTTCTTTAAAGGAGAAACGGATGGGGCTTTTACGATTTTATGTTTGGGTGATCAGAATTGGGCTTTTATTAGCATTTTGCGGGCAGCTTAAATCCTGCACTCTTGTGATGATGGGACTTACTGCTGAAAAGTCTAAAAACGGAATCATGTCATATTCAAAATACACACGTGAACTGACTAAGTAATAGCACTGGTCAGTTCCTAATATTTTAACCAAGGCCTTAAGGATTAACCCTTAGGGCCTTTTCATTTTGGAGGTTTTTGATTGTCCTCAAAAATTTGTTGTCTTTATATTCGAGTTTCAACCATGGATCAGGTCGGGGGAGCTGAAAGCCAAACAAGGGCTCTAACCGATTGGGCAAGTAAGAATGGAATTCAAAACTTTGAGATCTTTGCCGACCATGGAATTTCCGGCGCTAAAGAAAGTAGACCCGCACTTAATCGTATGATGCAAAAAGTGGAAGAAGGGCTGGTTGAGCAAGTGGTAGTGTTTGCCTTTTCAAGATTTGCACGCAGTACCACTCATCTTTTAAAAGCCTTGGAAAAATTTAGAGAAAAAACTGTTAGATTTCATTCGATCACTGAAGCCCTAGATACAAATTCTCCAATGGGAATTGCATTATTTACGATATTAGGATGTTTATCCCAGCTTGAACGAGAATTAATTCGTGAGCGGGTGATTGCAGGAATGAAGAATGCGAAAGCCAAGGGCATCAGAATTGGCCGAGTCAGAAAAAGAAACTCTGCGCTGATAGAATCATTACTTGAAGCTGGTCTTTCGTATCGAGAGGGGCTTGCCCCTCGTTTAGTTGAAATTCGAAGGTTGAGTGGCGATTTGTTTCATGCAACTTCCTCGATTGCATCAGTCATGTCAACGTGATTTTGTTCAGTTAGTTTTCGAAGCAAAATCCATAATGCCGGTAAGT
>JBKDHV010000043.1:0-11276 GCA_046336915.1 Bdellovibrionales bacterium | reverse complement strand
CTTTACTGATCTTATTCGTAACTCTTCAAGCGTCTGATGGTCTAATTGTCTGGCATCGTCTTTTCTCATGGAAAAAGTTTAACAAGAATATTCTTTAGACTGCAAGATAATGTTGGTTATCCAACGCACTTATTAATAATTCTCATGATTCAACCTCTAGTTGACCTTCACTTTAAGTTTGTAGGTCGCTTTTGACGTGCAGATATTTTCGCCAGATTGAAATGCACAAGTGGGGCGACCACAATCATGAACGAGAATTTCGTTGCCCTTATTGAGCTCACGCAGTTCTTTCTTCCAAGCATCACAAGCTTTAGTCCAATTCTTGCGAGCGTCTTTCGCTAGCGGCGCGCCATCGGCCTCAAGGTCGGTCTGACCTTCAGTAATCTGGAACTGAGACTGGGACGGCGACGAAGGCCCACTGCTCGAACCGCCTTTGCGAATTTCGATTGTTGTTGTTTCAGCCTGAGCGGCATCGTTGACCTGAACTCCCACATTTTGGGCCCGCGTCAATTGTGCGACGACGAAAATGAAAGCAAAAAGTTTCATAATTTCTCCTTTACTCTTCTAAGCGGTCTGTTCTTTTCCAAAGTAGGTGATCAGCTAAAACTAAATAGGACATACTTTCAACCACCGGCACGGCGCGAGTTCCGATAAAGGGATCGTGTCGTCCCTTCTTCGCGACGTCCAAAAGACTGGATGTGGGTTTCACGTGGACTCGAAAGAGAATGTCTTCACCGGTGGAAAGTCCACCGCGAATTCCACCGTAGTTTGACGAGGCCGACTCAGAATGAAACTCGGTTCCCTTTTTATGAAGGGACTCGATTCCCGCACCTAACTCGACGGCACTCACGGCCCCGATCGACATGTAGGCAGCCGCAAGATCGGATTTCAGTTTATGGAACACAGGCTGACCCAAGCTACGCGAAGGATTTTTGACACGAACTTCTATCACGCCGCCAAAGCTTTCGCCCTCTTTCTGAGCCTTCTCCAAACGCGCCAAAACTTCTGGCGTGTATGGAGGGCCCTGCACTGTTTCAGAGCCAATTTGAACAACGGTGGCTTGAACCTCGAGCTTCGGGACCCAAGCCTGCACGAGCATCTGTGCGACCGATCCGGCAAGAACGCGACAAACAGTTTCCCGTCCCGAAGAACGTCCTCCGCCGCGGTGATCAGAGTAACCAAACTTTTCTTTCCACACGTCGTCAGCGTGGCCCGCACGAGGATTCGATTTAATCTGGTCGTAGTCCTGAGAGCGTGCATCTTGATTGCGAACGATCATCGCGATCGGAGTGCCGAGCGTTTTTCCCTCGAACACTCCGCTTAAAATTTCAAATTGATCCGATTCCTGCCGCCCCGAGACCACACTCGAAGTTCCAGGTCGACGACGACTGAGATTTTTCAGAATAAGATCTTGATTCCATGTCAGACCCGAGGGACAGCCATCAATGACGACTCCCAACGCGGCTCCATGACTTTCTCCGAATGTTGTGATGACGAAGCGAGATCCGAAACTATTCGCTGACATGAGTGAGTTTTAGCGTACTTTCACGAGGGCGTAAACTTGAAAGTCGACCAGAACTTTTGCTGCTCATTTGCCTGCACCTGAAACATTTTAAGCCCCGAAACATAGCGCGCCCCGACTTGTTGCGCGAACCAAAGTCCCTCTGAATTCTGACGATAATTCAGATCCACAACGATCTCGGGTTTCCAACCTTGCGGAATTCGAGTTAAAGACCCATCCGGAGCTGCCCACACCAGGACTCGCGGGTTTGAAACCTCAGAAGCCCCCTGGCGTGGAGTCCCTGATTGAGCCGAGTAGAACGAAGCCTGCGAAAGGCTCGCGCGCAAAGAGTCCAGCACACCCCCTCCGCCCCAAACGACAAGAGATTCATTTCGAAACTCTTCAAGAAGGGCCTGAGCACCGGCAAGATCGGTGTTTATTCCTTTCCAACCGGACGGAGTTTTTACGAGCGTATTGAGCGCCGCCAAGCCAACCCGTGACCCGGCCTCTTGCTTTAATGGGGATGTGACGGCGGCCGCGGAAAGACCTAAGCGCTCTAAAATCGCAAAGGCTTTTTCCCAATTGGGTTTTTCCAGTCGAACCTTCAGAAACGGCATGTTCAACTTCGCAAAAAAATTCTTATGATACGCCGGAGAAAAGCTGTGCCGAATGGGATCGCCCAGGACGGCCGCAAAATTCTTGACCGGCGACGGGCAGGAAAGCCAGTCCCAAATGGTGGGTTGATCCTGCGAAGAGCCCTGATCCTCACGCACAAAATTTAATCTTTGCTGTCCCTTCAAGCGCAGTCGAAACCAGGCCCAGCGGCCGTCAAGCGATCGAGGCAAAAAACTTCGGTTCGCGGGGTCCTCTTGAAACCACTCGTAACCTTTCCACAGATCATCCCAGTCCTGCACAAGCGGACACAATTTCAAATGAAGTTTTGTTCCCTCATAAGGACGAAGAATCTGCAGCGCCTGACTAAAATTCTTTTCGTGAGTTGAAACTACAGAAGCCTGAACCCCATCTGGAAGTGGCTGACGAAGATCCCAATCCAATGCAATCTGCCGGGACGTCACAAAATCAGGAATCGCCGGACCGTCTGTTCGTTTTGAAAAAAGAAGCGACTCGGGGGGAAAAAGAGAGAGCGCTTTTTCTTGCTCGGCGACCGAAAGAAGATCATCGCGAATTTCGTACTGAACATCTTGATAATTCGGGGCTGCTCGCAAATGTCGGGGCATCAACGTCAGCAGCGCCTTCAAAGACACGGGACGATTAAGAAGGAACGATTCCTCAAGGGGATCAGATGCCTGCAGCCCTTCAGGGACCGTGTAGACTCGATCCGCTCGGCTGCGGAATTTCAACTCGCGCCCCTCAAAGCGCCGGCGGTACTCTTCAAGAGGATTCACCAAGGGCTCTAGTCGCGGGCGATTCGTAAAAATTCGTCCCTCTTCATCGGTGTCTCGACGGATCCAAAGAACGGTCATCGTGGGCGGAATGCGATTGAGTTCAAATCCCGCGCCCACCGCAATAATGAGATGGGGCGCAGGAGTTTTTAAAAGTTTCTGAAAGGTTTCCGCCTCAAGATCACGAAACCCGGCTTCGCCCACAGTGGAAAAGATCTGCGAAATGCTTTTCCCAATCTTGAGCTCAATTTCGCGATCCAGATCATAGAAGACGCCCTCTTCAGCGTAAATATCCTTCCACCGATACAACAAAGAAGTTTTCCCGACTCCACGGTGACCGACAAGCACGACTCTCATAGTCCAGGTCCTCCACTGATCAGCGTCCAAAAATCAGGGAAGCTTTTGTCGACGACTTCGGGGTGAAGGACTCGAAGTCGATAACCCGCCGAACGTGCAACAGCCGCCGCAAAGGCCAGACGATGATCCTCATCGGGATTAAACTGAAAATACTGATGATGGTGACGACGTGGTCCCCGAATCACCATGCCATCGGATTTTACCTGATGGGGAACCTGCATAAATGTTAAGAGCTCTGAAGTCTTCGCTAGCCGGTCCGATTCCTTATAAGCAAGCTGAGGTGTTTCGCAGATCAGACTTTCCCCCGAGGCCCGCGACAGCAAGACCGCCAACACGGGAAAAAGATCAGGTGAGTTCCGCAAACTAGTTCGAAGCGGACTCAATTCTTGGGCCCTCTGAATACACAGGGTCGAGCCCTCCCACTGAAGGGGAACTCCGATCTGCTTGAAGATGTCGACGAAGGCGAGATCGGGTTGCAAACTCTTTTTTGGGAAGTTTTCGAGTCGGCACTGCCCGCGCACGGCTGCAAGGGTCGCGACGACAAAGGCCGAGCTGACATCCGGCTCGATGAACAGTTCAGAGATTTGGACCGACTGTCCCTTGGGAACAACAACACCGTTTTCAGTTCGATGAAGTTTCATTCCCGCCTGTTCCAAAAGCGACAACGTCATCTTAAGGTAGCCGTCCGACACCCGCTCTTGGCTCAAGCGAAGACGAAGATCGAAGGGAAGTTCCCACGCATTGAGCAACAACCCCGAAGCAAATTGGCTGGACTGAGACAGATTCACTTGCACTTCTTCCACAGGTTTCCACCCGGAAGATTTCAATCGAAGCTCGTCTTCGTGAAGACTCATCTCGACTCCAAGCTGAGAAAGAAGAGTCCCGAGCTCTTTTTGAGGGCGCGAAAAAAGTCGGCGCGACCCCCGAAGTTTCCACTCGCCCGGCTTTCGAGAAAGACGAAAAGCTAGAAAGCGCAACGTTGTTCCGCCCTCACCCACTTCAAAATTTGTTCCTTCGCCTTGCAGGGCTTCGCGCAGAAAAACGACATCGCGGCTTCGAGATCGCCCTTTAAGAACAAGATTCGGGCGATAGGACTGCAGAATCAGACCCCGGTTGAAGTACGATTTCGAACTTTCGACTTCACCCTGGAAATTAAAGGTTTTCATAGAACTCTTCAAGAATCTTGCGCTGCCGCTGGTACTCCTTCAAAATTTGATCGACCGTTCTTTTCTTAACAAGAATCTGACCTGGCTTTTGAACAAAAGTGCAACGAAGTCCATCGGCCTTCAGCTTTTTATCCTGCAAAAGATAGCGACGGACTTCCTGAGGGCTTAAGCTAAAAAGTTTTTGATCGATCCGATCTTGGAATTGCCGATCCCAAGTAATATTCCAGGGACTCTCATCCATCATCTTGTACGAGCGTGAAGCGGGAAAATGCCCTTCGTGCACGCTCCAGGCAAGATCAAACAAAAGCCCATGGAAAACGGCCAATCCATGAGGAAGTCCAAAACGCGCCTCCCAAACATGTCCCATCGTGTGACCCAAGTTCAAGATGTGACGATGTCCACTTTTTTCAAGTGGGTCCGCCTTGACGACCTTGTATTTGACCTCGATGAAGTTCTTTAAATCTTGCCATTCAATCTTGCAGTTCCACCAGTCCCAGCTGGCAAGCTTTGGAAGAAGCGACTCGCCTCCGATCATGGCGGTTTTCAAAAATTCACCACTTGCTTCGTGAAGTCGCAAGGAAGGTTGGGATTCTAAAACTTCTCGAACAATCCAAACTTTTTCTGGAAAATGAAACGTCCCCACAGGATTTTTAAAGCCCCCCACATTGAGAGCCGTCTTTCCGCCATGCGCTGAATCCAAAGCGGCCAACCAGGTTGAAGGAATCTGATGAACGGGGACGCCTCGATGATAAATCGAAGCGATGAAGCCGCCGAAATCTCCGACACTGCCGCCACCCAGGACAACAATTCGATCAAACGAGGATTTCAACCCTAAAATTTTTTGTAAATGAGCCGGGAGGTTTCGAACATCCTTTAACCCCTCCCCTGAGCGGACCGAGTAGCGAAGGGAAAAACCGCGGATCCATTTGAAGATGGACGAGTTTCGCGCAAGGACCTGATCGTAGATAAGAAGTGTTCGCTCCGGCTGTGGAATCTCGGGAAGGTTCTCAACGATGGCGTACACTTTCTTCAACTCAAACTCCAGTCGATGGGCGATTGACCCGTCGAAACCAAATACTCGTTAATCTTGGAAAAGGGCCGACTACCAAAAAAACCACGATGGGCAGAGAGCGGGGACGGATGCGGCGTCTCTAAAACAAAGTGCTTCTGGCGATCGATGTAGGATCCCTTCTTCTGCGCATAAGCGCCCCAAAGAAGAAACGCCACGTGCTCTTTTTCTTCATTTAGAAGAGAGATAATGCGATCGGTGAATTTCTCCCATCCCTTTCCCGCGTGCGACCCTGCCTTGCCCGCTTCGACTGTGAGAACCGAATTCAATAGCAGAACACCTTGTTCAGCCCACTTATGCAAGTGACCCGAGTTGGGCGCCTTGATTCCAAGATCTTCGTGAAGCTCCTTAAAGATATTTTGCAAGGACGGAGGAAATCGAATTCCATCCTGAACCGAAAAAGACAGTCCGTGAGCTTGATCGGGACCATGATAGGGATCCTGACCGAGAATCACGACTTTGACTTTATGAAAAGGGGTCAGGTTTAAGGCTGCGAAGTATTCGTCACCTTTTGGATAAATGACTTTCTTCTGCTGCTTTTCTTGCAACAGAAACTTCTTGAGATTTTTCATGTAATCCAGATGAAATTCTGACTCCAGACGTTGCTTCCAGGACTCTTCCATCTTGATGTTGACGTTCACATTTGCCATGACTCAAACCGATCCAAAGGCCTTCAAGTCTTTCGTCAAGTCCCACGTTGAGTCGTCAAATTCATCGCGACTCAGAATGGAACAGTTCAACCTTGTTTCTTCTCTTTAGCAGGACTTTAAGAGGTATACAAATTTCTTTTCCCAGCCATCAGGTATCTTGCCAAGCATTTAAAACGACTCATTGTTATACTAAGAGTAGGTCAAAAGTAACTCAGGAAGGAGGCGGTATGTCTAATCTTGTAAATCCTAATCTCGCCCACGTCCTTGATGAGAACCCCGAAGTGAGATCCTTTATCTATCAGCAAATTGTGGACTTTGAGCCCTATGTCACGCCCCAAACTATGGTATCCGTCATGGTGAAGGATCCCCTTAAGCTTCGCGTTCAACTTGAGACAGAGGGCAAGTCGATTAGTAAAAAACGTCTGGCCAAAATGTATCGAATTGCGATTGTCCTGAAAGAAGAAGAGACCAAGATCTCCGAAGAGGCCCTAGCCGATGATATCTTCGAAGCCATCAAGATGGCTAAGGCGAAGCTTATCAAGAAGCTGGAAGCGATTCAGGATCATGTGATCAGCCATCAGGATCGACTCGAACAAATCAATCAGGCTCTCACCAATCCGAATATCCACTGATGCAAATGTGCGTCTGAAATTTCAAGAACCCGAATCAGGGACCTACGGGGCCTGAAGAGTCCTCAAGAGAAGCCGCCGCCGCGTGAGGCGCGTTCAGCTCATACTTCGCCAGCTGCCCCAAAACATCTTGAAGCCGATCAAAAGTATCAAACGTCGAAGGCATCGTCGGACGCAGTTCTGCTGTCAAGACGGGCACGCTACGCTCGGCCCAAAGGAATCGCCCTAGGCTTCCCGTAAAATGACCCAGCGACTTCCAAGGAAGATATTCAAATGCGGGCGGCGTCACGCGGGGTCCGTCAAAATCAAGAACTCCCAAGGGTGTATGAATCGAAACCACAAACGCGGGTTTAAAGTCTTCGACATGTTTCAGGGCGCACTGCACTTCCGGCTCGCCCCCTGCAACGGGTCCAGGGTAGCGCCGAGGATTCGACGAGGTCGCAATCTTCCAATACCTTTGGGCCTCGTCATTCCAATCACGAGTTGGGAAGTTGCGATTCAGGTCCACCTTGTTGGCATTGGTTCGCGTCTTCGCTGCGAAACCATCGGGATTCAAGACGGGTACAATTCGCCAATCATTGCGAGGCTCAATCTCAGCCAGCCGTTCCATCCAGTATCGGACAAGCGCCCCTGCGCCCGCTTCATCACCGTGGATGAGACTGAACACGAGAATTCGCTTCTTCGATTTGTCGACGCCCGTTTTGTCAAAGTGAATGATGGGAGTTCCCTTGACGCTTGAGCAACCTTCTAAAAGCTGCGCTGACACGCAGACCTTCTGAAGAGACTTGGCTTGAAAGGGACCTTTCACTTTGTCGAGGAGATTCACACACGTTTCAGAATGGCCAGAGGCAAAGGCGGACAGACTGAACAGGGTTAAGAGAAGTGTTTTCATCTAAGACAGTCTCTCACGAAGTCCAAAAACACTCTATCTCAAATTGAGAATTCAAAAGTTTCGACTGCAGACCTTCGTCGAGGGTCTTGTAGAATTGTAGAAGCATGGGGCGAAATGACTGTGAAATGAGGGAGGAATCCGAGCATGGACCGTCGAGGGGCCACAAGTTTTGCGGTTCTGTTCATTTTGAATCCAATGGTGATTCTGTTTTATCAGAATTGCTCGATTCTTCCGATTCACTCCGAGCACGATACGAAAGTCTATCGGGGCGTGAGCTCCGTACATGAGCAAGGGCTCTGTCGCTTCGTTTCGACAAAGCTACCCTGCGCCGAATAATTTCATGCAAAATCCTGTTGACCCGCATGTGGGTGTAAATTATATGTAACTGATGAAGAAGTCGCTCCTCCCAAAAACGTCCTCGTTGAAATCTCCTTCACAGAAATCGACTGGATCGAGTGTCAAGTCGACCTCAGCGAAGGGGGCTTCATCGGGTGGCGGGATCACCTCTCTGACGACAAACGAGCGAAACATTCTCACTTACATTGAATCCGAAATCGTCCGAACAGGGATCTCCCCTTCCTACCAAGAAATTTGCCAGCACTTCGGTTTCGCTTCCTTTAATTCAGTTCAAAATTATGTGAAGCAACTTTCGAAAAAGGGCTATCTACGCGCTCACCCCCACCAAAAGCGGGGCCTTGAAGTTCTCAAGAGCGCCACAGCTTTTCAAAATCAGACTTTAAAACAGGTTTCAAAGAATGCGACGACCGAGTCCCCACGGGATGAACTCCTCCAGGTTCCTATGGGGATTCGGCCAATTCCTCTTTTGGGTCGAGTGGCAGCAGGCGCACCCATTGAACGCATGACGGATAACGAGACCCTGCAAGTTCCCCCTCAACTGATGAAGGATCCTGAACAGTCCTACGCCTTGTGCGTCTCAGGAGACTCGATGATTGAAGAGGGCATTCACGACGGAGATTGGATCATCGTTCACAAACGAGAAGTCGCTCGCAACGGAGATCTAGTCGTAGCCTCCATCCAAGGTCCAGCCGGGCCTGAAGCGACCGTGAAACGAATCTACTTCCATCCCAAAAATGGTCCAGATGAAAAAGTTGAGCTTCGCCCTTCGAATTCTCAACTCGCGTCTCAGTGGTATGCGGAATCCCAGGTCAACATCCGGGGTCACGTCACTGGACTTATTCGCAAATTCTGACAACTTTTCGTCTTAGTCTGATCGAGTCTAGGGGCCGACCAAAGTTCCTGTAAAAATTCAATTTTTTGGCCGTTCAGGAAGCCTGTGATCTGACGATAAGTCTTTCATGACGGCTTCTTCTATCGTTTTGACAAGCGTTGCGATTCTATTTCTTTCGGCCTGTCGAATGAGCGCGCCTCAAGAGCTCATGACTCAGCACCGAGAGTCCGACTCCGCGGTTTTGGAGGATCTACTTCCCTTTTGGGAAGAGGACCTTCACCAGCTTCACTTGCGCTCACCCGCCACTCATGCGGAATGGGCCGACGAGCTGAACGCCCTTTGTGCACGACAAGAAGATCTTTGTGAAGTGAGCGTTCGCCGTTCTCGCCGCAAAGATCGCGCAAATCGCAGCTTTGTGAGCACACTGCAAAAGCAACTTCAGTCTGAAAGCTTCGCAGAGCTGAGCCAGTACTCGATCGAATCCAGTCTTCAGTTTTTCGGCCGGGCCAAAAAAGCTGAACTTCAAAACTACGCTCAAACTCTACTTCGCGATAACAGCTGTTCGACGCTTCAAATGAGACATGCCCTAGCCACGTCTCTCGAGGACGAGCTTCCCGATGATCAGGTTCGGGGACAAATTCTTGCGCTCTATGCCCAGAACAGCCAATGTCCCGCCAGCAAAGCGATGGCCCTGTCGTCCTATCGGGCCGCAATGCTTCACTTGTTGAATCAGGATTGCAGCAAAGCCTTGCCGTTTCTTGATAAAGTTTCGCGCGCGACAGAGGATCATCTTAAGCCCCGCTCGCTTTACTGGGCTTGGAAATGCCAGGGCGAATCGCCAAGCCAAAAAGCCAAAGTTTCGGCGCAGCTACCTTACTTTTCTTATCATCGGCTTTTGATCGAAGGCCTTCTTGCGCAGTCAGCACCTATTTCGCCTTTCGACAGAGACAGTTCACAAGAGATTGTCAGAACTCGAGTACGCCGAGAATCTTATCGCAATCCTCTTTTATCTTCCGCGGCTCGCTTGGCCGAAAAGATGATGGCCAATCACGAACCTCAAAAGGCTCGAGTGATCCTAGAAAAAATTCGGGTCGAACGCGTTCAAGAGGCGGAACCCGAATTCCAAGTCTATTGGGGATTTCTGCTTCACCAGGCCCAGTCGGGAATTCGCAAATTCCAGATTCTTGCCAGCGTCGTGAACACCTATCCGCAGTTTCGATCTCGAACTGTTAAGTCCATGCTCTTTCCAACTTGGTACTTTGAACACGTTGAAGCGAATACAAAGACGCTCGATCCCTGGTTGGTCCAGGCCCTGATTCGACAAGAGAGCGCCTTTGATCCTCAAGCCCGCAGCCGCGTGGGCGCAACGGGACTGATGCAGCTGATGCCTTCGACGGCTCGCCGAATCGCAAGATTGAATAAGTCACAGCTTAAAGATCCGGCTTCAAATGTTCAGGTGGGAGTTAAATTTCTGGAAAAGCTTGTGCAAAAGTTCGATGGACAGGTGCATCTAGCCCTTGCCGCCTACAATGCAGGACCCCAGAAAGTCGAGCAATGGATCAAACGCTATCCCACGTCGGATCAACTTCTTTTTGTCGATACGATCCCCTATCGCGAAACTCGCGAGTATGTGGCCTTCATCCTACGCAACTATCACTGGTACAGAACTCTGAATCCGCAGCGCGAACCCGCCTCTGAAATCGAATCGGATCCAGATTCACAGCCGACCTTGTTCTACTAGCCCTTTGACACAAAAAGTTCGAGGGCCCCACATTTCTTTTTGGGAGCACTCCCACTTTAATTTCCTGGCTTGTCTTTCTTCGAAGACGGCCAGAAGAGGGCCCGCGGATTTTCCCGAAGTCGCTTTCGAATCGCTTGATAGATCAGCTCTCGCTCGGGAGCCTGAATACGTCGCGCGCGAATCGCCAGCATGAAAGCCAAGTAAAACGGAACCAGCACATTCAGCGCGGCCATCGAGACAATTCCTAAGATCGCAAGCCAGAAGGCTGCACTCTTGAAAAAGATCGGAGAAAGCGAGGTCATCGCAGCCGCCAGCGAACCCGTTGACAGAGTGACGTGACGAACTTCCGTCGACACCCCTAAAAAGGTAAAAATCGCGGGCGCAAGGCCTAGCAGAAATCCCAAGGAAACAGTTCCCGCAATTCCCACAACATTTCGCTTCAGAAAAAGCGCCAAGGCCCTGTTTTTATCGATGGGAATAAAGCTGCTTATGGAAAATATTTGGATTGGGCGCTTGCTCATACAAAGTCTGGCTCGGTGGCCATGTCCCAGGTTTAGTTGAAATTTAAAGGTTGAGTGGCTCAACCAATCTGTGTTTTCAATAAGTTACTACACAATTTGAAACCAGAAAAAAGAAGGAGCCACCCAATGAAGAAGACCGTACTGAAAGCGGCCAAAAA
>JBKDHV010000042.1:0-1327 GCA_046336915.1 Bdellovibrionales bacterium | reverse complement strand
TTATAAGGGTTTATAGGGACTTATAAGGCATATACTTTTTTCGTGTTGTGTGTTTTTGCGAATTTGGAAGCCAGTCAATTTTTGCCGTGGAAAGGGAGGCCTTGGAGAATTGTTTTTGGGATGCTATTTGCAATAGAGTGTCAGCAAAATATGCTGGCACAATGAAATGTCGATTTCCCCTTTTCTTTTCGTCTGTTGCTTCTGGACTTAACTCGGTGGAATTTGGCTGGTTTCCCTTGGGATTGGCTGGTACTGGAGAGCCTTGAGCAGCTGAATTTCGTGCTGGTGAGTTTTAGTTTCTCTCCCATGTTCGCAGGGGCGTCAATTTGAAGAAAGTCAGGAGGCTGAAGTGTCAGGTGTTAAAAGTCGTGATTTCACGAGCAGATGTGAAGGAGCCCTGGATGAAATAGCGAACGTTGGTGGTGATATTTCGGCTGGCCGAGCTGCAGGGAAAGCGGAAGTCCTCTGCAAAGATGGTGTGCGGTGGTCTTCATTCACAGGGGATCATTTGTTGGTGGGCCTTGGTAATGGCGTTTAAAGATTTCTAGAACTGGAGTCATACTCCGTCGACTTGAATGGCCGCTATTGGAACAGTTTCTGCGAAATTCCGTATGTATGCGTGGATTGATTTGTCAGTAGCTTTTTGGGTCGCAGGTCTTAAAGCCCACAGCTTGTAGACTGGGTTCGAATGGGAGGTCTTCGGACCGGTGAAGTGCAGGTTTTTCGCTCTAATGTTAGGATGTAGCATCGGAGTTTTCCTGTTGTGTTCGTAGGTGGAATTGGCTTCTCTTCAATACTTCCCCTCTTGGGAAACATTCCGTATGCAAGGCGTTACGAGAAGCCGTCGATGGAGTGCAGCAGTCGATGGTGATGCCCATGTCTCCTCGTGAGTGGGTTGTAAGTGGCTATTGTACGCTGGCTGGTATTGTTTTTTAGGAAGTTGAACTGCAATTGTGATGCGAAGAGAAGTCTTCCCTCAGGCTCGTGTGGGCGAGCTCGAAGCGGGAGTGCTGCAGAAGAGGACCAAATGTGTGAAGATGTGTTTGGCAATTCTTGCTGAAGGTCACAACAGAGACAAGGAGTAGATAAATCTTAGCGTGAGGTGGGTGTGCTGGGATGCGGGAGGGAGTCTACATTGTGTTTTCTTGCATATACTGTCGTTGGGAAGTGAGGAGGGATGGGGTAAGGCGTGATATGAGACCTTGAGAGTCCAAGTTCGCGCTTGCTATGTAGCACAAATACCCCTGTAATAATAACGATTTCCACTGTCTTTGCATGGGGTAGCCAGAAGGTATTCAACCAGGAGACAATGATCTTGGTAGACCGC
>JBKDHV010000041.1:0-35876 GCA_046336915.1 Bdellovibrionales bacterium | reverse complement strand
CAAATGGCATAGCGGCTGGAGCTTCGGGACCGGTGGCCGGCGATCGGCCCAGTTATCCACAAAACTTCGACTGAAAAATCAGAAAATTTGTGGATAACTGACGAAATTTGACGAATCAAATCGCCGAACTCGCTCTAAATAATAAATATGAACGACCAACCAGGTCAGCCAGGCAAACCAGCCGCCAAACTTCAGGGACTTCATCTCTACAACAGCTTTATGTTTTCCAATAGTCGCCATCTGCCCTTTGTCCCGATATTCAAATTTTCTTGGCAAACGTCCGTTCAAGATACGAAGGATATTCTCGGCTGCAAACTGTCCTTGCTGAAGGGCCACGGGCGCTAGCCCCGGCAGAGGATTGCCCGAGGCCATTTTAAAGTGAGCCATGTCTCCGATGACGAAGACGTCTGGGTAATTCCGAAGACTGAGATCGGGCTCGACAAAAACTCGACCTGAGCGATCGGCTTCAACACCAAGACGCCGCCCAAGATTCGAGGGTTGCACGCCAGCCGCCCAAATGATAGTTCGGCATTGAATCAGGCCGGTCGTCGTCTTGACGCAAGTGGAATCGAGCTCTGTGACTTTTGTATTTGTCATCACCTGAACGCCTAGCTTAACGAGGTCCTGCTCGGCGCGTGCGGAAAGTTCAGGTGCAAAAGTGGAAAGCAGGCGAGGACCCGCTTCGACAAGAAGAATTTTTGTTTTGCGAGAATCGATTCTGCGAAAATCCTGAATTAAAATGCTGCGACTGATTTCTGCAAGAGCGCCGGCAAGCTCAACCCCCGTTGGGCCCCCACCAACAACAACAAAGGTGAGGAACTCGTCCTGCACCTTCGGATCGAGTTCGTTCTCCGCTTGCTCAAAGGCATTCAACACTCGACGTCGGATCTCGGTCGCCTGCTCAAGGGTCTTTAATCCAGGAGCTGCTTCTTCCCAAGAGTTTTGACCAAAGTAGCTGTGAATCGACCCGCAAGCTAGAATCAGAAAATCAAAACCAATACGAACATGATCAACAAGAATCGCTTTTTCACGCAGGAAGACCTGTTTGACCTCGCCCATATGGACTTGGACGTTGGCATGTTTTGCCACCTCAGAGCGAATGGGAACGGCGATATCGGCGGGCGAGAGCCCTGCAGTGGCGACCTGATAGAGGAGCGGTTGGAAAAGATGATAGTTTCTTCGGTCGATCAAGATGACTTCGAGTTCAGGATGCCCGCCCAGAGTTTTCGCGGCCTTCAAGCCCCCGAAGCCAGCGCCCACGATCACGACTCGTTTTCGGTTTCCCGTTGAGTTAGGAATCTCGATATGAGTTTGAACAGTCTCTGAGCTCGGTCTTTTTGAATTCGAATCCATCTAGTTTTTCCTTGCTTCAAAATCGGGACCCCGTGAGTTTTTCGGGCGTTGGGAAGCCCAAGGCAAGTAGGCGGCCCCTAAAAGCCCCGCTTGATTGCGAGTTTTGGCGAGCGACAGTCGGGCTCGAAAGAGGGGGTTAAACTCTTGGATCAATTGGTTGTAAATTTTGACAGTCCTCGGAAAGTAGAGCTCTTGAATTTTGATTAAGCCGCCGCTGAAAAAGATCGCGTCCAGATGAAATCCGATCGAAAGATTGAAACAAAGCATGGCCAGGGCCCAACTCATATCCTCAAAAAGTGAGTGATAGCGTGGCTTCATTCCATGAACGAGTTCTTCCACGGACTGTCCCTTAAAACCAAGAGCCTGAGCCCGCCGAACAAGTGCGGTTCCCGAAGCAAGTCCTTCGACTGAGCCGTGCTTCAAACTTTCTTGTCGAAACTGAAGTGGATCTCGATCGATCAGCATGTGGCCGAACTCAGGGCCAGCCCCGCGCGATTGGCAGGGTTGCCGATTGAGAATTACACCTGTGCCAATACCCGTTCCGACAGTCACAACGGCGTAAGTTTGCAAAGCGCGCGCAGCTCCCACCCAGCCTTCGGCAAAAGCTGCGGCCATCGCATCGTTTTGGAAATGAACTCGAGACCGAATTCCATTTTTTTCGAGAGCCAATTCCAGTCTTGCCGGGAGCGCCACTCTCCGCCAGCCTGGGAAATTTGCGGGGTTCACAAGAATACGTTTTTCAATATCCATGGGACCTGCGCTGGCCAAACCAATGCCCTGCAAAGCTGTGCGTGAGCAGGCCTTCGGGTAGCGGCGCTTGAAGTCGACCGCAATGTCGACCATCATTTGAATGACATGTGACTGGGCTTGCGCGGGCTTGGTATATCGGCTGAGATGAATGGGGAGCTTGACCTTTTCCAGAATTTTTCCTTGGTGATCGACCAGGGCCGCCGCAAGCTTTGTCCCACCTAGGTCGAAACCAATGGTTGCCTTCATCTTGGTAACCACCGCAAGATCGCTTCAATTAAATCCAAACGAGAGATCGGTTTCGTCAGATGCTCATTACAGCCAGCAAGGTGAGAGCGATGAACTTCCTCAGGTAAGGCATGCGCGGTTAAGGCAATAATAGGTTTCTGAAAGCCGCGCTGGCGAAGAATTTGAGTGGCTTGAATTCCATCCAGCACAGGGAGCTGAATATCCATCAGAATCAGATCGTAGGAAGTGCTTGAGATCTTTTGAAGCGCTTCGACTCCGTTTTCCGCAAGATCGACATGAGCCTGCGCTTGCTCAAGGAATTTCTTCATAAGAATTTGATTATCGAGAACATCTTCGACGAGAAGAATTCGCGCGCGTGCGAGTTCTGTGGCCTCATGATTTGCTTGGGTCCCAAGCTCGGAGGGCGCGCCCTCGCGTGAACGCGGTCCATCGTAGTGAAAGGGACTTGCTTCAATTTTCGCTACGAAAGTACTTCCCTGATTAGGAACACTCTTTTCGAGTTCAAGCGAGCCGCCGAGGAGTTCCGCGAGCCTGCGAGAAAGAACCAAACCGAGTCCGGATCCTCCAAATCGACGCGTAATTGACCCGTCAGCTTGCGCAAACGGAAAGAAAATTCGACTCTGGTCCTCGGGTCTCATCCCAATACCTGTATCAACAACTCGGAAAACTAGAACCTGATTTTGAGGATCCGCAGTTATTTCCGCTGAAACTTGAAGCCGAATCTCGCCTTGATCTGTGAACTTGATAGCATTCGCAAGAAGGTTCGTTAAAATTTGTCTTAGACGAGAGCCGTCCGTGCAGGCTCGAGCTGGGACGCCATCAAGGATCTCGGGGATCAGTTTGACACCTTTTTCATCAGCCTGAAGAGCGAAAAGTGAGAGAACATCCTGAACGAGGTCACGTGGCGAAAAAAGAGACTTCTGAACAGGAATCTTGCCGGCCTCGATTTTTGAAATATCAAGAACATCATCGATCAAGCGCAAAAGAGTCCGACCACTGCGTTCAATGCGATTCAAAGCATCTTGTCGTTCAGGGACGCTGAGCTGGGGGTCCCGAATCAAGTCCGTAAAACCAAGGACAGCGGTCAAGGGTGTTCTCAGTTCGTGAGACATATTGGCTAGGAACCGGGATTTTGCGGCGCTCGCAGCTTCGGCTTGCTCCTTTGCCATCATCAAAAGATTGTTGACACGTTTTTGATCATCGATGTCGGTGCTCGTTCCAAACCAACGCCAAACGCGTCCGTTGGGATCCTGAAGGGGGCGAACACGAACGAGGAACCAGCGGTAGGCTCCCGTTTTTGAGCGCAAGGGAAACTCGACTTCAAAGGGCCTTGCATCACGAATGTGGGACTTCCATTGGGACGTGACGAGATCTCGGTGTTCTGGCTGCACGCTTTGGGTCCACTGCCAGCCATCGGATTCAGAGAGGCTCAGGCCTGTGTACTGAAACCATTCATCGTTAAACCAAAAAATTCCACCGTCAGGGTGGGCCATCCACGCCATTTGGGGAATGGCGTTGGCCAGAGTTTTAAACTGCTCAAGCCCCTGAAGATGAGCCATCTCATGACGTTTCTGAACTGTGATGTCTCGCGAGACGACGACCGAGAGGATCTGTTTTCCCGAATCATCGAAAACTGGTTGGCCACTGAAACTGTAGACCCATTCTGTGCCTAAATCCGTGCGCCGAGCATAAAGCTCAACGTTCGATATTCCTTCGCCCCGGAGGACGCGCGATAAGGGCCACTGCTCAACTGGAAGCTTTTTGCCATCCAATGAAGAAAGTTCGAAGACTCCTTTAAAGTATTCGAAATCTCGGCGCATCGAGGCGGCATCGGGAAATCCACTGATTTGGGCCAGGGCTTCGTTGAAAAATAAAAATTGGCCTTGGGGGTCCACGACAACAATTCCATCACGAACGGCATTGAAAACGGCCGCCAGCTGGGCGCGATCCCGCTCTGACTCTGTGGCCAGCTTTTCCATTTTCAGGTTGGATTCATGTTCATTTGTTCGATCCGTGACAAGAGCGATAATGCTTTCAACAGATCCGTCAACAAACCGGGGAATGTAGCTGATGTCGACGTATCGGAGGCCCTGTTGAGGATTGTAATTTTGCATGGAGAACTGGACGCTTTCTCCGTTTTTCGCTCTCTCCAGGTAGGGTCTTAGAAACTCGAACGAATCGGCCCCGAGAATTTCAGAGATGTGGCGGCCGATGACATCTTTTCTTTGAAGACCAAACCACTGCTCAAAGAGTTTGTTCACCATCCTGTAGCGAAAGTCTAATTCGAATTGAATAACTCCCGAGGGCAGAGCATTGATGACATCAATGATTTCCAAGCGGCTTTCGTTGAGCTGTCGAGTTCTTTCTTGAACTCGCGTTTCCAGATCTTTTGTGAGGGCCTCGAGATCCAGACGTCGTTGCTCGGAGAGTTTGGCCGCTTCAGCAACAGTCACGATGGGGTGCCGAAGCCGGAAAAGATAGACTCCCGTCCCCACAGAGGCGATGGCGGTGGTGGCCTTCACAAAACCTGCAACCCAATAATCCGCATGCCAAAGATTCCAGGTCTCGAGAAAGTGAGTCAGGCCGCAGGCGCCGATAAAGACGCCGAAGCACATCACAACAAGAGTGAAGGGCAGTCGAATCTTTCGAACAAGTAAATAGAGAATGAAAGAAATGGAAACGTAGGCAATCCCAATCAGCAGATCCGAGATGACATGGGTCCACACCAGAGCGGGTTGCCAGAGATAACAATGTCCGTGGGGCATGAAATCCGCTTGTGAAAAAGTGCTCAGCCAGGACGTCGAGAGTGAGGAGGTTGAGGCGGCGGATTCCACAGGAACAGTCGCGGCATGGCCCGAGTGGTGCAGATGTGTTTCGGCAAAAGCAGAGTGAAGAAGACAAGACCCGAACATGGGGTCGAATCCTACGAAATTCTTCCCACGAAAGACAGGAATAATTCTGAATATCTCAAGGTTTGGAACCTCTATGAAAACTAAGTTATATCCTTGCCTTCATTTGGTCTGTTTCGACAGCTCAAGAGGTGTCTTCTTCCTAAGTTTAAGCTCGCGGAAAAATTCCCCAGCCCCGAGTCTTTCAGCCTCATGACGAAAAGCCTCGGATTTTTTGGAGAATCTCCGAAGGCTTCGGTTGGTACCTCGATTGCTCCGTTATAAGAGGGATTAACTCAAACGAAAGGATGTCGTATGTCCGTCGACAATATTCCAAGGTCGGAAGTTGAGACTCAATCTCTGGGCTCTGTCATGAAGGAGATTGGAAATAGCGCTAAGGATCTTATTCAAAGTGAAGTCAGCCTTTTCAAGGTGGAACTGAAATCAACGGCTCAAATTGCCGTTCGCCACGCCATTCAGCTCTTCATGTTTGGCCTCTTGTTGGTTCTGAGTGTGTTTCCTATGATCGCATTCCTGGTGATTGCCCTGGGCCGTGCGCTCGAGGATCGCTACTGGCTGAGCTCTTTGATCGTCGCGGTGGTCTTTGCAGGTGTGGGCGGTCTGTTGGCCTACCGGGCCTACAAAAAATTGAAGGATGTGGATTTTACCCTTCCCAGAACAAAGGCGGCTTTGAACACAGAAATTTCATCCGCTCAAAAGAAGTTTGATGAAGTGAAATCAGCTGCGAAAGGAGAGCGCCATGAGTCGCCAACGATCCACTGACTCTGAGGATATGTCCATTAGAAAAGCGGAGCGAGAGGTCCAAAATAACCTGAACCGTTTTGAAGTTGCGATGGAGCATTTGGCTGATAAAGTTGAAGGCCCGGGACAGAAACTTCACAAGGTTCAAGAGTTCGCCAGAAGATCTCGACAGCGGGTGAAACAAGTTCAAGACGTCATTCAGGGTGCAACGGCCTCTCTTCAGGCCAATGTGGCAGCTCCCTTGGCGCCCCGGATTCAGAAGGCTTCTGATGTGGCTTCGACGGGCGCGCTTCAACAGTCGCCTGATCCGAAGCACTATGCCTGGGCAGCGATTGGAATTGTGGGCGGATTGATCGCACTGATGTATCTGCGACGTAAGAACTCTTGGGCTGGAAATGTTGCGACTCAGGTTGTGCGACGCTCAGCTCGAAAGTTCTTGTTTATTTGAGATCGTCTTCCGAAAGATCGAGAGGCCTTGAGTCTATGAATTTTCAGGCGGCTCGATCATTCCATTAATGCACAAGCAATTGCGCCTTGTACGGTGTTTGGCGCGAGTAGGCCTCCAGAACTTGGGCGGCCACAGCGGGACCTCGTCCTTTTTGAGTGAGGGCGACAATCGAGCCGCCGAAACCACCTCCGGTCAGGCGGGCTCCTAAGGTCTCGGGGTGGGCGCGACACAAATCAACTAGAAGATCTATTTCAGGAATTGAGACAAGGTAGTCCTCTTTCATGGAAAGATGAGATTCATAGAAAAGTTGTCCCAAGCGCTTCATATCGTTTTCGCGAAGGGCCTTGACGGCTTTATGAACACGATCATTTTCCGTGATCACATGACGCGCGCGACGTTTCAGTGTTGTGGGAAGGGCGTCGAGCCGATACAGATCGCCGAAGGCGAGGTCGCGCAGAGAGCGAACTCCCAGAAGTCGACACGCCTCTTCACATTCCGCTCGGCGCTCATTGTAGCTTCCGCCCGCATGCTGGTGGGCCAACCCCGAATTGATGACCAAAAAATCAATCTGGCTGAGGGGCAGCGGAATTCTTTCATAAGTTAATTTCGAAGTGTCCAGAAAGAGGGCTTCGCCGGCTTGCCCTAGGCTGCAGGCCATTTGATCCATGATTCCAACTCTTGCCCCCACAAATTCGTTCTCGATTCTTTGCCCAATGCGAGCGATGTCCAAATCTTCAAGTGTCAAACCAAAGGCCGAACGAAGCGCCTTCAAAAGGCTGACCTCTAGAGCGGCACTCGAGGAAAGCCCACTGCCTGTCGGAATATTGGACTCGATCCAAAGATCAAAGCCACCCAATCGAAAGCCAAGTTGCTGAAGAATTTTGGTCGCCCCATGAACATAGTCGATCCAAGTCTTGGTTGGAGTTTCTTGGCCAATCTGGTAGGTGAGTCCGCTGCTCTTCTGCAGATGGGTGGCGGCCGTGGAAGCATGAACCTCGCGATCTTTTCGAGGCGTGAGAAAGACGGTGGTAAATTGGGGAATCAAAGTGGGGAGGACCCAACCCCCGTTGTAATCGGTATGTTCTCCGATCAAGTTCACGCGACCATGAGACGAGCCCTTGTACTGAATCATAGATCCACCCTCACATCGCGCAGTTCCGCCGCGCGCTCCTCGGGCCACGTGTCGTTGACGAAAAGTCCTGCGCCAATCTCGGTGCCCGCTAAAAATTTCAACCGATCCCGACTTCGATAGGGCGGATAGAACTGGAAGTGGGTATGCCAGGCACGGGATCCCTCGGTCTTCATCGGGGCCTGGTACAGGATGCAAATGTAGGGGAAGGGGCGTTTCCAGAGCTGATCGAATTTTTGCAGCGTCACTTTCAGGGCTTGAGCTAAGTCCGTTATTTCAGAAGGAGTTAAATCCGAGAGCCAAGGCACGGATCGTTTTGGCAAGACCCACGTTTCGTAAGGGTAACGGGCCCAGACAGGAATGACACTTAAGGCCCCGTCGTTTTCGAAAATCACGCGGGATCGATCACGAAGTTCGTCTTGGACAAAGTCTTCAAGCAATCGACGTCCCTGCTTGTGAAGGTAGTCGTTTTGACTTTTATGAAACTGCCCTACGACGGGTGGGAGAAAGGGATAGGCGTAAATCTGACCGTGGGGATGATGAAGAGTCACCCCGACTTCGACTCCTCGATTTTCAAACGGCATGACATACTGAATGTTTTCGCGAGCCCCGATTTCCGTTGTTCGCTCGGCCCAAACCTGCAAAATGAGTTCAAGATGATCAAGGGCTAGTTCACCTAAGCTAGTTTGAGGATCTTGCGAAAAGACAATGACCTCACAGCTCCCTTTCGCAGGACGGGTGCTCGTGAAAAGTTCGGGGGACTCGTCCGCTTCGTCTGTCATCGAGGGAAAAAGATTCTCAAAGACGGCCACATCATAATCGCCCGCGGGAAGCTCAGTTGGAAAACTTTCATCTGTCGTCACGGCTAAGGGCGAATACTCTTTGGGCGGCAGAAAGGTTCGATTCTGCCGATTGCTAGCATACACAACCCATTCTTCGCGAAGGGCGTGCCACCGAAGATGCTGACTGCCCTTCAGGGGATGGTGCAAGGGCTCGGGGGCTCCAAGTTCGGGACCAAGCGGACGGCGCGAGTAAAGATGAAGACTTCGCCCACTTGGTTTAACCAAGCTTTTCTTGTTCATCCCATGAAACTAAACTGATCGGTTTTTGATGGGCTAGAGAGTTCTCGATTCTTTGTGAGCTCACAAAAAGTCGATCGTTTTTTACAGAGAAAGGAGATTGTGTTTCAACACCGACCCTTGCGAGCTTTGCGGGGCGAAGGTAGGTGTAGGGGCACGACAAGTAAAGACTGTTTTGAGTATGAGGTTCCTGGATGAATGTTTTTGTGACGGGTGGAGCTGGATACATTGGCAGCCATACGGTCCGATGTCTTTTGGACCGCGGTCACTCGGTTGTGGTTTACGATGATTTGAGTCATGGCCATCAAGAAGCTGTGGACTCTCGGGCCGAGTTTCGACTGGGATCCCTTCAAGATACAAAAATGATTCGCCATCTTCTTCAGCGCTTTCAGGTCGATGCTGTCTTGCATTTTGCCGCCTTTATCGAAGTGGGTGAAAGTGTTCGGCAACCCGGGCTTTACTATCACAACAATGTTGTCGGGACGCTCAATCTTCTTCGGGCGATGAACGATCAGAAGGTGCGCAAGATTGTCTTTTCTTCGACAGCCGCCGTTTATGGGAACCCTGAGCGAACACCGATTCAAGAAATGGATCCCTGTTTTCCCATCAATCCCTACGGACGTAGCAAGTGGATGAGCGAGATGATCATTCACGACTTCCATCGCGCCTATGAATTCAGTGCGGCCATCTTACGCTATTTCAATGTCGCAGGCGCGTGGCCCGAGGGCGGAATGGGGGAAGACCATCAGCCTGAGAGCCATCTGATTCCGCGTATTTTGAAATCCGCTTTGAACACGCAGGAGCCCGTTCGAATTTTCGGCGTCGATTATCCCACACCGGATGGGACTTGCTTGCGAGATTATCTTCACGTCGTGGATTTGGCGCAAGCGCATATTCTGGCGCTTGAGAATTTGGGGCCTCAGCAGTTCGACGTTTTTAATGTCGGCAGCCAGTCAGGCTTTTCAGTTCGTGAAGTGGTGTCAGTTTGTGAAGAAGTTATCGGCAAACGGCTTTCCGTCATTGAGGAGCCACGGCGTCCCGGGGATCCTGCTGTTCTGATTGCAAGTCAAGAGAAGATTCGCCAGGTTTTAAATTGGAATCCACGATTTCCACGTCTGCATGACATCGTGACTCACGCCTGGAACTGGCATCGCACCCATCCGGAGGGCTACCGAAGCCGTCCTCGCGCGTCTTCGGATCACGAGCACGGGCTCTAACGAAATCTGAATGAGAAATTCGCGGATACGTCTTGACGCTAACCTTTGTCATGCTGACAATTTTCAGCATGCAGCACTTTGCGAATTTCGATCTGATTATGCTCTTTTTTGCTCTAGGCGTCTTTGCTTCGTGGATTCGATCCGACCTTGAGATTCCCGACACGATCTCCACATTTCTTTCGATCTTCTTGCTTCTCAGTCTTGGACTTAAAGGGGGGCATGAAGTTCGAATGGCCCAGGATCTTTCGGGATTTCTTCCAGCCCTGTTCGTAGGGCTCTCATCGTGCTTTGTGATTCCTTTTGTTCTATTTTGGGTGTTCCGGGGACGCTTGGGTTTTGCCAATGCCGCCGCTCTTGCCGCTTCCTACGGTTCTGTGAGCGCGGTCACTTTTATCACGGCTCAAGGGATTCTGGAAAAAGAGAGTCTGCTGTCGAGCGGCTATATGGTCGCCGTGATGGCCTTGATGGAAATCCCCGCGATTTTGATTGGGGTTTATCTTTATCAGAAGTATGCCGTGGCCCACCACTCGTCTTCGGGCTCGATCCTGAAGTATATCTTTTCTGCGAAGTCGGTTGTTTTGCTGCTCGGGGGATTTGTCATCGGCTTCTCGATGAATCAGCTTTCCTGGGATGGAATTGCACCGGTTGTGCAAGGAGCCTTTAAGGGTGTCCTTGCGTTTTTCTTACTCGACTTGGGCGTGCTCGCTCAGAAACAAATGCCAGAAGCCTGGCAGTACCGACTTTTTGCGTTCTTGATCGCCATCGTCTTTCCTCTTGTTTTTGGTACGGCCGCACTGGCAGCAGGCTCGCTCTTGGGGCTAAGTCGAGGAGATCAGATTTTGTTGGCCGTGCTTGCGGGAAGTGCTTCCTACATTGCGGCCCCTGCCGCGATTCGCGCTTCGGTTCCCACAGCCAATCCCAGTCTGTATTTGGCCTTGCCTCTCGGGTTGACCTTTCCAATGAATTTACTGCTAGGAATTCCTTTTTACATTGGCGTAAGTCAGCTTTTCTAGTGTCCCAGATTAAGGATTGCAGAAGGGGCACTCGGCTGGATCTGCAGCCTGAAGCCCATCGGGTCGCGGGCGGCTTTCAAGATAACCACAGCAGCGGCACTCAAGCTCGACTTGCTTGATTAGGTTTGTTTCTGATCCACAGTCGCTGCAAACAAGACCTGGTTGACCTCGAGTGATCACAAATCCTGGTGTTTGGCATCGGGGGCACTGACTGAGCAAAGCTTCCCGCAGTTTAAGTCCGACTTTTTCAATTGCCTTCTGGCGTTTCGGATTGAAGTGGGCTCGCATATCGGTCATGAGGATCAATCGGGGTGAAGAGCGCTGAAAATCTCGAAGGGCGGCTTCCAGGTCCGCGCGACTCGTCAGTCCCTTGCGAATTTCATCCGGTTGAGACGGGCTTCGTACGATGACCCCATGGCTTGGGAAACTCACTTGTTTCAGCCACGCTTCAAGTTCCTCGTCCGAAGTGAACTCAATTTCGCAATGGTTTGTGTCGGGTGTGATCTCTTCGACATAAACTTCGTGTTGAAGACTTTTATCGAAAAAAAGAAGGGCCTCATGATTGCTCTGAGCAAACGGCAAATAAGGATGGGGGCCAAAGCTCCCCTCTGAGGCCAAGAGGAGCTCAGCCTGGGGATAGGATTTTAAGGTCTCTTGAATTTTTCGTCGAAGGGTTTCTCGAACGCCGCCCCCGCGCGGAACTTCCCCTGAGAAAGTTCCGAACTGGTCTGTATTGATAGGGGCCCCTTGAACATCAATTTCAAGGTCTCGAAACACGGGGGCCAAAATTCTTTCTTTCTCATGTTGAGTTCCAAAGAAAATCTTTTGGCCGCCGTACAGAGGATGTTTTTTACTGCCCTTGTCCAAGCGAGTAGCCTTTTTCTCCATCAAACAGGTACAGGTTCTCGGTCTTAATGACCTCAATTGAAGACTGGCTGAACTCTTTCAGCAGCATCCAAACCTGTTCCGGCTTTAGAGTTCCGCCACCTTTGGGCTGAAAACGACAGCGCCAATGGTCCGTGCAGAAAGTTTCTTTTAAACCTTGAGGCCAGACCTTTACGCCGCGGTTGGTAATCATCTGCAGCTCCACGGGCAGATTCGCCACCGCTTTTTGAACTCGTTGGGCGAGAGTCTCAGGATTGCGATCAAATTCTTGAACGAAGATATCGACACCCACCAACTCCTTTTTGGCACGACGAGAGGCTGGCGCGAACTGATACTTAAGATCCAAAGGCGCTTGATCTTGATACTCAGCTTTCTTCAAAGTGCGAGGTTCTTCACCCAGGCGTTCCATAATGGCCATCGCAAATTCGCGAGTGCCGACTTTTTTGCGGCTGATGCCTTCTTGGAAGATATCATACGTGTGAACGCCGTCTTCAATCGTCTTCAGCCAAGCGTTGTGAATCTTCGAGGCCACAAGACCTTGACCCAAGTGATCGAGCATCTGAACAGACGCTAAGAGAAGTCCGCTTGGGTTCGCCAAGTTCTGGCCCGCTCGACGAGGTGCAGACCCATGGATCGCCTCGAACATCGCTCCGTGCTCGCCAATATTGGAAGAGCCCGCAAGACCAACCGAGCCTGCGATTTGGGCCGCGACGTCGCTGAGGATATCACCGTACAGGTTTGGCATGACGATCACGTCAAAGGCTTCTGGAGTGTCCGCCAGCTTGGCGGCCCCGATGTCGACGATCCAGTGCTCTTTCTCGATTTGTGGATACTCTTGGCCGATTTCATCAAAGACTTTATGGAAAAGACCATCCGTCATCTTCATGATGTTATCTTTGGTAAAGCAGGTGATTTTCTTTCGACCTGCGCGCTTCGCATATTCAAAAGCGTAGCGAACGATCTTTTCGCAACCCGGACGAGAGATGATCTTCAGGCATTGGTAGACCTCATCTGTTTGTCGGTGCTCGATTCCTGCATAAAGATCTTCTTCATTTTCACGGATAATGACTACATCCATTTTGGGATGTTTTGTTCGAACGAAGGGCGCGTAGGCACTGCAAGGACGAACATTGGCGTAGAGTCCGAGAGTCTTGCGAACTGTCACGTTTAAACTTTTAAAACCGCCACCTTGAGGTGTGGTGATGGGAGCCTTTAAGAAAACTTTATTGCGAAGGAGTGTTTCCCATGAGGAGTCCTCGATCCCGGCGTTCAGGCCTCGCATATAGACCTTTTCCCCGATTTCGATGGTATCCAGGGCCACATTGGCTCCTGCTGCCTCCATCACATTGAGCGTTGCGGCCATAATTTCAGGCCCGATTCCATCTCCGTGCGCAACCGTAATTCTAGGTGTTTTCATGTCAAGTCCTCCATGGCCCCATCATCCTTGATTTTCATATTTATATAAAATAGATTCTATATTTGAATTCAATCTATTTTATAGATTAAAAGACTTGGGATCGCGCTTTAAGCCGGTTTCAGAGAGAATTTCAATCGAGGATGTCGTGGAGCGTCTTAACTACCATCATCTGTACCTGTTCTGGGTGCTCTCCCAAGAGGGCACCTTTACCAAAGCGGCCGAGCGGCTGCGAATTGCTCAATCTGCCGTGACGTCCCAGATCCAGCAGCTTGAAGACCAATTGGGCCTTGTCTTGGTCGATCGGCAGAACCGACGTAAACCCGTTCTCACAGAAGAGGGACTCAAAGTCGTCAGTTACGCGCAGGCGATTTTTGAGGCCGGAGATGAGCTGCTGAAATGGTCAAAGATTGGTGAGAAAGATAATCAGAAAACTTTGCGGGTTGGGGCAATTTCGGGGCTGTCGCGTAACTTCTTGTACGAGTTCTTTGAGCCCTTGCTCGATCAGGATCAAACCAAGATCGAAGTGACGACTGGAGATCAAGAGAAGCTGATTCGACTTTTGAAAGAGCATTCCCTTGATCTGATCCTCTCTTCTCACAATGTCCAGTCAGAAGGGCGAATCGGATTTCGTTCTCATGTGCTCAAGAGCTCACCCCTGGTCTTTGTCGTGGCCTCGGCCCATAAGATCAAGCGAGCCGATCTGCGAGATTACCTTAAAGCTCGGCCCCTGTATGTTCCGGGAGATGCTTTCGAGGCCAAACCCGAACTCAATGCTTTCTTGGAGCGGCTCAAAATCCCTCTGAAAATTCGCGGAGAGTTCGATGATATCGCTCTTCTTCGTGTCTTTGCCGTGAAGTCAGGAGCCGTCGTTGCAGTCCCTCAGATGGGAGTTTTGAACGATCTGGTTTCCAATGACCTCTCGATTATTTCGAAGGCCGCTTCCATCGAGCAACGCTTCTACGCAATTACGCGACAGAAACGATTTCCCAATTCGATCATCTCTCATTTAATCGAAAGCATGGCTCAAAAAGATCGACGTGAGTTGACTCGATAAGGGAATTCTTCTCAGAAGACCTTCCGGGATGTCGAAGAAAATCAGTCTCAGAATTTCTCAACGTACCTGGAGGCCAATTTGTAGGAGCGTGTCGGCTTAAGACAGAATTTTAGTTAAAATATTATTCACTCAGTAAAAATACAATTCTGTTTTGTTAAGGAACTTAAACCGGAACGTCGTTTGTGTGAGACATTCGAGGGATCTCTCCTTGAAGAAAAGATGACGGAGGCCATGAGGTTGTCGGATTTCCTTGAACTAAGTTGAAATTGATTCATTGGGGTCGAGATCAATACTGCCGGATCCAGGAATTCTGGATCAGACGAAGTTTAAGATCTTTTTCGTGAAAGTCCAAAAGAGATTCTACAGCCTTCAGACGCGCCAGAGCCGCATCGACTTCGCGGGCATTCACGATGAAGAGATTGCTGTCCCCACGTTCGAACTTCTTCCTTTCGGCCTGGGCCAGTCGATCCGAAGCTTCGATTTCGCCGAAGTTGTTGAGGATGACCTCTTTTGCAACTCGAAGTTCTGACACAAGCTGATCCAGCTGAACGCGGAGCTGCTGTTTCTTAAGACTCAATTCAAATTTTCGACCCTGGAGTTCGAATTCGGCTGAGCGATTCCTTCCGCGAGGTGAAAAGTTGAAAAGAGGAATTGAGAACTGAAGTCCGACAAAAGCTTCGTTCCGGTCAGGGCGGAAACTGGGAAGTTGCCCGTCATAGCGGGCCCATTCCATTCGGAGATCGAGTTGGGGGAACAGATTCTGGAAGGTGAGCTTTTGGTTGACCTCAAGCTGTCGGACTTCGTATTCGAGCTTCCGAATTCCAGGATATTGGGCCACGACCTTGTCCACGTCGGTCAGATCTGTTGGGCGATCAATTCGACTTCGCTCAAGCCAGGTGACAGCACGTTCCGGAGCCGGGCGCAGCGGAGTTTCGGAGTCTTGGCGCAGGTACAGTGAAAGATTGAGGTCCGCATTCAGGAGCTCCTGCTGAGCCTTCAAGAGCTGGGCCCGACGCTGAAGAATAATGCGCTGATTGTCGACGCCATCGATCGCAGGCGCGTCGCCTCGAGTGATTCGTTTTGTAATGAAGACGTCACGCTCTTCAGCCAGTTTCAAAAGATTCGAGATGATCGACCGGGCTTCGTTTCGAGCCAACCAGTCCCAGTAGGCAAGAGCCGCTCGCGAGTAGGTCTCAATACGAATGACTCGAGCGGCTTCTTCTTTTTCTTCAAATTTAAAACCCTCAACGCTTCGACGGGCTCGCGCATTGTCGATGATCAGGTCTCGAACGAGAGGAACTGTAAGGCCACCTTTCCAGCGTCCGCGTGATCCCGTGACTAAATCTCCTTCATAAATGGGGAAGGAGCCTTGAGTTCGATCAAAGCCAACATCGGCTCGAATTCCCGTCATCGGGATCTGCGAGCTGAGTTTCACGCCTACAAGTTCGTTTTCGGGATAACCTTCTTGGTGCTTGCCCCAACTGGCGGCAAGTGTAGGATCGAAGGGGCCCCGGCTGGCATCGTACAGGCCACGCTGCTGCTCGACTTCGGATTGGGCCTGGAGAATGGCCGGAAAGTAGCGATCGACCGAATCCAAGACCTCTTCCAGAGTCAAAGCTTGAGTTTCGGCGGGGGGGGACTGAGAGTTCGTCTTCGCAGGTTTCCCGTGGGCTTTTGTGCTTGTGATAAGCAAGAAAAGTCCAAGAACACGAAGGACTCGCGACATCTTACTTCCCCTCTTTCGCTTTGCCGTTCTTGTCTTCAAGGATCGGCGGTGGCATGGGGGGTAGGGATTGAATTTGTCGCCAGATTTCAAACCATAGAGGAACACGATTCATTTGCACCCAGCCCTTGGCGCGGACACCTTGGCGCAGGACAGTGGGCGTGGGCCAAATGTCACTTGCGCCTGGGACCACAATCACGCGGAAGCGGCCACTGCCGTCATCCGAGGGGTCGATAATTTGGACAACGCCCCGGAAGGTTCCAACGGAAACTTCAGGAATTCCAGAAAAGTTCAGAATGGGCCAGCCGTCGAATTGCAGCTGCACCCTTTGTCCGATTTGAATGAAAGGCAGATCGCGGCCCTTCATGCTAAGCTCAACCACGCGATTTTTGGTTTCAGGGACCATGAACGCAATGACGTCACCGGCCTTGAGAAGCTCTGAGTTTTCACCGACTACGATTTTCTGGATAGTTCCTGTAATCGGCGCGCGAACTTCCTGCATATTCTGTCGAGAGAAGCGAACATCAATGCGAGCCAACTCAACTTCGGCCGCAGCCCGGTCGTTCATAAAGCGGGCTAACTCAATCTTGGCAAGTTCGTATGAGCGTTCCGACGAGATTCCTTCTTTAAAAAGTTCTTTTTGGCGTTCCAAATTCCGTTGGGCTGCATCGATTGAGATCTCAATGACCTTCAGTCTTTGTAAAGTGGCTTTTCGCTCGCTTTCCAGGCGTTGAAGGATTTCGGGATCGTTGTCAGCAACCTCGGCAATCAAATCCCCTTGAGCGACCCGCGAACCTTCGGCTACAAACCATTTCCGAATTCGACCATCGACATTCGCTGTGACGTTTTGACCGCGCTCGCCAGGAGAAAAAGCCATAACTCGGCCTTCGCCAACAGCCGTTTGCTGCCACTGAATAAAGAGAACGCAAAAAATAAAAATGATGATGGAATACGCGAGGACCTGAGAGACTTGACCGAAAAGTTTCCCTTCTCGAGTCAATCCCATGGAGTACGTTCGTCGAATGATCTTTTCAATTCGTCTTACGTCCATGTGATCACCTTCGTCCAAACTGGAAGATCAAGATCCGCATCGCAATTGACGATCAAGAGCTTGTCCTTACAATGCCGTCGGAAATGTTCAAGAAACTCGCGCTTTTCATCGCGACCAAGTCCCATAAACAGCTCGTCAATCACCACAATCTTCGCCTGGGTGAAAAGAGCCCGTGTTAAAGCCACGTGAAGCCGGACTCGAGGGTCCTGCGCCCACTGACTGGCGGGTGTGATGTCATCAATCTTGAGCCCATGTTGGGTCAGGAAGGGAACGTCTTGAAGCAGCTCGGGGCGCGTTTCGGAACGAATCATCTTGGCCGTGGATAGACTCAGATTCAGCCGAAGATCGACATCAAAAACCGAGGGTCGATCGACGAAGAAAATATTTTCTCTCTTCCAAGATTCCGCGATCATTTGTAGCTTCGTTTTTTGTATTTCAATATCCCAGTGCGGTGAAGTTTCAAATCCGATCAGATGCCACAGGAATTCACGCCGGCTTTCAGAGTCCTGACCGCGAAGACCGACAATATCTCCAGGAGAAAGAGTGGCGGTGATGTGACGCTTTTCCGAGAACACCTCGAGCTTCGCGCCCTCGACAAAGTCCACGTGATTGACCAGTCCCTGATTCAGTCGAAAGTTGCCGCAGCTCAAAAGCGGCATGAGCTTTTGTCCTGCCGTCATCAGATCATATGTGTTTTCAAGAGTTTTTCCAAAATACACAAGACCGGCAAGAACCGCCATCAAGATCACTTCGGCCGCCACCAGCTGACCTAAATTCAATTGTCCAAGGACGACAAGGATTCCACCAACCCCCAATAGCAGACCGGCCGCGGCGGCTTGCAAAACATAGAGCCCCCCTTGCTGCCAAATGAGGGCCGAGAAATGGGCCTGACGGCGCTTGAGGTACTCTTGAGTTTCGGCGTCCGTCCTATCGAGCGCAAATTTGTGAGTCAGCGAGTTCCAGAAAAGGCTTCGATTTTCTGCGATGTCAGACAGCCAAGCTCCGATTCGATACTTCTGACTTGATTGTTCATAATTGGTTTCAACGGCCTTGCGGAAAAAGAAAGCGACGATAAAGGCGAAGATCGCGATGATGAACAAAGTGAAGAACGAAAGGAAAGGGTGATAGAAGGTGACGATGATCGTTCCAAGAACTGTCACGATAACAATTCCGATCCCGTCCAAAAGGATGACGCTTAAAGCTTTTTGATAAGAGAAAACATCAAAGTAGCGGTGAACGATTTCTCGACGATCCCACTCCTTGCGGTCAAGGGCCGCGTGTCCTAAGGCGTCGACGGCACCAAAAACAGTTCGCACAAAAATTCGCTGCTGAATCAATTCGATCACGATGTGGCGCATAACTTGAAGAACTGTTCCAAAGATCAAAACGATCACCGTCAGAACGCCCAGCAAGATCACGGGGTAGGCTTGCCCAGTAAAAGTAATCTGATTCACAAGAAACTGAATCGAGACTGTCGAGGCAAAGCTGACCGCACCAATCATCACGGTGTAGACAATGATGTAGTAGATTTCGCGCTTTTCGAAATGCAGGAACAAGAGGGCCGCTTGAAAAACTTGTCGTACGGAGAATTCAGAACCACCACTTCCCATGTCGCCTATCATAATCGAACAGGTGAGGGTAGACTATTGAATTTGGTTCTAAATCGCGATTTTTCTTAAGGATTTCAGACAAAAGGAGAGCCAATTTGGAACCGCCAGCCTTCGTCGCACCGAGTGGGGCGTTTCCGACTTTACGAAAGGCTTTAGGACCTGGTATTTAGTCGGATTCGCCAAAATCAAAAACCATCACAAAGCAGGATGAACCTCGTGATGGTTTTCTTTCGCTTCAAGTGGCGACACTAGGCTGCGCCTTTGTCACCTTTGGAATCCAGGACCTGCATCAGCTCTTCAACCAAGGAGTACAGCTGTGTTGACTGCTGTTTCAGCATTTGGCTGGACGCGGCTGTCTCTTGAGATGCGGCTGCGTTCTGCTGGGTGACCTTGTCCAGTTCGTTGATCGCTTGGTTGATATTCTGAACACCTTGCGATTGTTCTGTTGAGGCGTTAGAAATCTCGGCGCTCAGCTGGGCCAACTTGGAAACGGAGTCTACGATTTCTTCCAGGGCCTTATCGCTGTAACCGGCAATTTCCGAGCCTTCTTGAATCTTACGAGTGGTGTTCTGGATCAGATCACCGATCTCTTTTGCGGACGAGGCACTTCGTTGGGCCAGGGCGCGGACCGCTTCGGCGAAGACCGCGAAGCCTTTGCCCTGTTCTCCCGCTCGTGCGGCCTCGACGGCTGCATTCAGAGCCAAGAGATTTGTTTGGAAAGAGATGTCGTCGATGACGGTAATGATCTCTCGGATCTTATTCGACGACTCTGAAATTCGGAGCATCGACTCGGCAAGCTTTTTCACTTCATTCTGTCCACTTCGAGCCTTGCTTTCGCACTCCGAGGCGAGAGTCTTCGCTTCGGAAGCTCCGTTGGAGTTCAGTTTGATCATGCTCGACATTTCTTCCGTCGAAGCCGTTGTTTCTTGCAAAGCCGCAGCGGCTTCGCTTGAGGCGGCGCTCAAAGACTGGGCTGAGCTTGCGATTTCTACGCTGGCGCGTGAAAGCGACTCTCCGGAATCTTTTAGGTTCGAGGCAATTTCTGTAATTTTGCCCAAAGGCCCCTTCAAAGAAAGTGTACCGATGACAATGGCTGCGGTCGCAATCAAGAGCATCCATCCCCCGATCCTGAAGTTCGCACTTTTTGCAGCGGCCTTAATTTCATCTTTTTTCGAGATAATGGTGAAGACGCCATGAAGTCGTCCGTCGGCCCAGTTTTCCATGGGGATTCCAAGAATGTCTTTCCCGTTTTTCCAAGGAGAAGTGCTGGGGTTTCCGTGGCAGTTCAAGCACCCTTGGGCTTCGGAGAGTCGAACGGGTCGGTAAACATAGACCTTGTCTTCTGTTGTTTTCACAATTTCGGGGAGTTTTGGATCATTGCGGAAGACGTTGAAGACTTCCATCTCACTGTCGGTGGCTTTGTTTTTCGAGTTTCGAGGAGATTCAGAGAAAATTCGAAACTCATAGCCTTCTTTCTCGGCCTCGAGAGCTCCCACTTGCATGGAAGCAAAAATGGGGACCTGCTTCAGGACCCTTCTTTGGCCTCATCGGGGAGTTTGCCGTCAGGGTAAGTGGCCACCATTTTTTCGATGACCGTCTTCAGGCCCCCTTGTGTCGCGATGAATGAACGAACCGCTTCAAGGCGCGAGAGAATGGCGCGTGACTTCGAAACCAAGGCTTGTTCGCCGAGATCGTGAAGCTTGTTAGCGGAAACCCAAACTGAAATGACAGCGCAAATCACACAGGATATTGCAATGATGGCCAAAACTTTATTTCGAAAACTCATAGGTGGTCTCCCTCTGGCCCACCAACATTCGGTGATTTAGGAGAAAAACCTGAGCGAATGCGAGGTCTTCGACTGTTCTCTTTTCTTCACAGCAACGATTAGAAAATGAAAGTCAGACGAATTGCGGGGTAGAGTTCTTCGACCGTGTGGTCTTGGCTTGTACTTCCAGAAGCGGTATCGACCTTCGTATACTCGACGGTGCGCCGTGTGATCTGAGCCCCGAGATAGAACGGTCCACTGATGTTGACGTTATAGCCCAGGTCAAATTGAGTTCCCGTTCCATCGGTTCGATCTCCAGCGGCAACGGCGTCTTGGATTTCGGCTTTCAGAAAATAGTGACCATGAATGAAGAAACCGTTCGAGGCCATAAAGCCGAGTGACACACCCATTCGAGTTGTTTGAGGGTCATCGGTGGCGCCATCAAGAGTTTGAGAAGAAGTGCTGTAGATCCCGCCCACGTAGATTCCCGAGGCTAAGATGTGTCCGAGAGTCCAGTCCAGGTGAGTCACTTTGTTTTCCGACGAGCCTGCGTTTTCTGTTTCAGTTTCGGTGTCAAGTTTTGAAAAATTCGCGCTAAAGACCCAGCCGTCACCACTTTGCTGAGCCCAAGTGGGACCAGATAAAAGAACGAAACCAAGAATCAAACTGAAAACTTTCACGGTTGTCCTCCCTGCAAAGTGCTGACTTGACTCTATTATGAAGCAAAACCCGCAACTGAACAGGCCGGACTTCCTAACTTCCGACATAGGTCTTAGGAGTGTGGTGTCGTGCGAGTGTCCTCTTCAAAGTCGAGCTCGGCGCAAGCGGAGCGCGTTCGCAATAACCGAGACGGAACTCAACGCCATCGCCGCGGCCCCGCGTAGGCCAGTTTCGGTTCCGGGCCCCAGATCGCCCAAATCAAAAACGTCAGGGCGGCGGCGCCAATGACCGCGGGGACGAAGACGGACGAAATTTGATCGGCGAGCTTCTGAATAGGAGCCCGGGATCTTTGAGCTTCGGCCACCATCTGGACGATTTGCGAGAGCAGTGTCTGTTCACCGACTTTTTCTGCTTTCATAATCAAGGATCCGGTCTCGTTGACCGTCGCGCCCACGACTCGAGAGCCCGGTCCCTTTTCCACGGGAATTGGTTCACCGGTGATCATCGATTCATTGATCGTTGAGCTTCCCGTGATGACGACACCGTCGACGGGAATTTTTTCTCCAGGGCGGACGCGAATGGTATCTCCCACCTGTAGGGACTTGATCTCAACATCGACCTCTTCTCCTGAGGCTGTGATTTTCCTTGCAGTCTTGGGTGCGAGTTCAAGCAGTCCGCGAATGGCGGCACTGGTTTGACTTCGAGCCTTGAGCTCGAGCACTTGGCCCAGCAGAACAAGAGTGACAATGACGCTCGCGGCTTCGAAGTACAATCCCACTTTTCCCGTCATCGGATCAAAGAAGGATGGGGGAAACAGATCGGGGAAAAGCACGGCGGTCAGGCTATAGAGGTAGGCGACCCCAACCCCGAGGCCGATCAGAGTGAACATATTAAGAGATTGATTTCGAATCGAATCCCAAAAGCGCCTTTTCATATCCAGGTATTCCGTTTGATCCTCGGGGTGATGCAGTGAAACCGTGACGGGCTCGAGGGCCATTCCGCAAAGGGGACAGCTGCCCGGGCCCATCTGCCGAACTTCGGGATGCATGGGGTATGTGCACTCGACGTTTTTGTGTTGATCCATCGGCAAGGGTTGAGGTTTCAAATAGGCCTTTGGATCGGCTTCAAATTTCGTTTTGCATTTTGAGCTGCAGAAAAAGTAGGTTTCGCCCTCGTAACTCGAGCTTCCCCCTTTTGGGTTTTGTGGATCCACCTTCATTTTGCAGACGGGATCTTCCGCGAGTGTCGTGCGAGAAGGGGCCGGGTGGTAATGATCGTGGTGGCAGTTGGGGTGCGACCCATGATCGGAGTGATGGTGATTTGCGTGTGAAGAATTTGAAGTCTGTTGGGAGCTTTCCATGGAAGTTTCCTTTCGGGCGCGAAAGATTTTTTGGCGCGCTAGGAGATCATTTTGATAATCTCTTGAATTTTTTCCTCGGAATCGAAAGTGTCTCGACTTTGAAAAGCGGATCGAACGCAGCCCTTGAGGTGGTCTCGAAAAATCTCAACCTCCACTGCTTGCAGGGCCGAGGTGGCCGCTCGAATTTGGGTCAAGATATCCGGGCAGTACCGATGGCCTACAATCATTCTTTCAATACCCTCAATCTGTCCCTTGATTCGGTTCAATCGCTTCAGGTGGGAGGAGTGATCGGGGCGGGAGTGGGTCCCCGCTGGACTCTCGGAGGGCGGCCTCCGAGAGGGGCTGGAACTCGCGGATTGCGTTCCTTTACGTGGTGCGGACGCTTTTGGTTTCTTAGGTGAGGATTCAGCCATACTTTTTCTCCCTTTAGCTCAACTTCTCCCTTGACTTATACCATACGGGGGTATAGTGTCAAGGGAGAAGTGGGGCGGCGGCCCTGAACCCCTTGAGGCTCTCGCGAGCTGTCTCGGGGCGGGACAGGGGCGGCCGACATCCGTTGATGAAAGGTAATGAAAAGTGGAGAGAGCTATGAGTTTCAAAATTTGTATGATGACCGTTGTCATGACATTTCTAGGGTCTTTTGCTGTTGCCCATGGCGAAGATCAGGCGGGGCCCCATGGTGGTTTCATTCGAATGCCCGGCGCCTTTCACGTTGAGGTCCGTCACGAGGCTGCCAGCTCACGACTTTACGTGTATCTGCTCGATATGGAGTGGAAGAACCCGACGATCGTGAACTCCACCCTTTCAGCCAAACTGAAGAAGAAGGGAAAAGTTCAGCAGCTGAAGTGTCAACCAGCGCAGTTTTTTTTTGAGTGCCAGCTGCCCCAAGGTGAGAACCTTTCAAAAGGTCAGCTGGAAATTCTCGCGAAGCGGGAAATGCAGCAGGGCAATGTAGCCGTTTATCAACTTCCGTTGAAGTTCGAGACAAGTGACGCTAAGACGGACGAACATTCAGGTCACCACAAATAGTGTGGCGACTTACGGAGAAGATGTCTTTGTATGTTAGATTCCGTTATTCTGTTTTCACTTAAGAATCGACTCTTCGTCATCGCTATGGCGGTGCTGGTCACCGCCTATGGGCTCGTGACCGTGTCGAGAATGCCGATTGATGTCTTTCCCGATCTCAACCGTCCCACCGTCAATATTATGACTGAAGCCTCAGGTATGGCACCTGAAGAGGTTGAGACTCTGGTGACACTTCCTCTGGAAACCGTGCTCAGCGGAATTCCGGGTGTGGAGCGGGTTCGCTCGACAAGCGGAATTGGACTCTCGGTTGTTTACGTCGAGTTCTCCTGGGAAACCGACATCTATCGAAATCGCCAACTCGTGGCGGAAAGGCTTCAGCAAGCGAAGGAAAAGCTTCCCTCAGGCGTCGTTCCCACAATGGGTCCCATTTCCTCGATTATGGGCGAAATCCAGTTGATCGGGCTTTCTTCAACAAACTCAAGTTTAAGTCCTCTTGATCTGCGCACGTTTGCGGATTGGAGAGTGCGTCCGAGACTGATGGCGATTCCAGGCATTGCCCAAGTGATTGCGATTGGCGGTGGTGTTAAGCAGTACCAGATCCTTCTTTCCGCTGAAAAGATCCAAAAAAAGCAGTTGTCTTTAAAAGAGATTGGCGACGCGCTGTCGAAAATCAGCCTCAACACCACGGGTGGATACTTTAATCAGGGGTCTCAAGAGTTTCTCATTCGAAACATTGGAACAATTAAATCATTAGCGGATATTTTGAATTCCGTGGTGGGAACCCATTTGGGTCGACCCGTCTGTTCTTTTGAAAGCTGACCTCATCTGGGGAGATCACCCGAATGAGGGGAGTGTAACTCTCGCGGAATTGCTTACGGAGGCTGAAAATAACAACTTCGCGATCAAACAGGCCAAGGCCACGTTCCAAAGTCAGGACGCCTTGGTGCAAAGAAGCTCAAGCGGTTTCTTGCCCGAGGTGTCGATTGAAGGAGGTCCGGTTTCCATGCGATTCGACGATCAAAGAAGCCACGGCACAAGTCTTTACGGACGGGCGGAGTGGAATCTGTACCGAGGGGGCGCCGATCGCTCGAACCTTGAGAAGAATCGGGTTGCGCGGGATCTTGAAAAACAACGCTCGGATTCCGTTCGTCTTCGAGTGCGCCGGGAAGTCGCGCGTTTGTACTACGAAATTCTGTTCATTGCCGAAAGTTTATCCTTAAAAGAAAGAGCGATTTCTTTAAACGCTGAACAGATGAAGATGGCGGTTGCCAAACGAAACTCAGGCTTTACCTCGCAAGCGGATGTTTTAGAATTCGAACTTCGCGATTCCGCCCTTCGATCTGACCTTGTCCTTTTGGCTCAAGAAAAGGAGCAAAAATCTCGAGAGCTTGCGACGGTTCTGGGGCGACAGACACAAGATGAAGTTTTGGATGTGAAGGGACATTTGAAAAGAGACTCGAAAGTTTTTTCCTTAGAAACCGTCATTGAAAAAGTGTCGCAGCAGAATCTTCAATTGATGGAATCTAAGACGGATCTTACTTTATCCGAGTTGGATAAAAAGATCACGCTGTCTGAGTTTTTCCCGAAGGTGGATGTTGAGGCTCTGTATGGAAGAATCAATACAGATGATCAGCTTTTTCGGGAAGACGACAACTACTCAGTCATGCTGAAGCTCAGTGTCCCCCTCTTTTCTGGTTTGTCGACAGTTCACGGAAATCGGTCAAACCGGTCTCAGGTCGTGGCCCAAAAGATGAATTTACATCAGGCCTCTTTGAAGATGGAGGCAGAAGCCCGTAACACGATTTCCCAGATGAAAATGCTCAATCAAAGGCTGGATCTTGAGGAAAAGAACCTGGCTCGTTCGGAGCAGTACTACAAGACCACTCTGTCTGAGTATAAACGGGGGGTCAAAAACTCTCCCGACATGGTGGGGGCTTCTGAACGACTTCTTGAGGCTCGGATTCGAAATCTCGAGTACCGTCGGGACCTTCAATTGGCGAAAATCAAGGTGCTCGATTTGATCAACCAGGATATCGAGTGACGGCGAGATCGGAGTCAAATCCCAGCGGTGTTCTCGCGTTCCGATGCGCTAGGACACGCAGCCCCCGATTTCTTAGGTGGACAAGAATTTCTGAAAGAAATAGTCTTTTAGTATGCCACTTCGAGCTCGCCAATCCTTAACTCAAGCGCCCTCTCAGTCTTTGATTCGAGACTCCTTCGCCCATGCCAATCCATGATTCTCTACTTCAGGCTTACAACCAGACGCGGAACACGAAGCTTCACGAGCCCCTGTGCTTTGCTCCTTTTATTTCTTTGAACTTTGATCAGGCCGGAAATGTTCGGGCTTGCTGCTATAATGTGATTCATCCTTTAGGAAAATACCCGGATCAGTCGATCCAGGAAATTCTAAACTCCAGTGCGACTTCCGAGCTTCGTGAGGCCATCAAAAGACATGACCTCACAAAGGGCTGTTACAACTGTGAGCAACAACTTCTGAGTCAGAACTATTACTCGGTCCACGCTCGTCATTTTGATGTTTTGCGGGAGGAACTCCCTCGGGATCTAGGACAAAAGCCTTTGATTCTAGAGTTCGAAATCAGCAATGTTTGCAATCTTGAGTGTGTCATGTGCAATGGTTTTTTTTCGTCCCTAATTCGAAAGAATCGGGAAAAGCTTCCGCCCTTGCCCTTTGTCTATGACGAAAAATTCGTCGACGAGCTTAGGCCCCTTTGGAAGAACGCCATGTCAGCCCGATTCCTGGGGGGAGAGCCCTTCCTGAATTCGCTCTATTTCAAGATGTGGGAAGATATTGTGAATGAGAATCCTTCCTTGTCCGTCAGTATTACAACGAACGCGACGATCTTGACTCCAAAGGTGAAAAGCATTCTTGAGCGACTCAAGCCCACGCTCGTCATTTCTCTTGATGCGCTGACGCCGAAGACCTATGAGCAGATTCGGGTCAATGCGGATTATCGGGCTGTCCGTGAAAACATTGACTATCTATTAGACTACTCAAGACGCGAGGGACGCGGGGTTGACCTTGCAGTTTGCCCTATGACTGTGAATTGGCGAGAGATACCTTTATTGTTCCGCTGGGGGCAAGAGCAGAACTTGTACGTCAATTTGAACACCGTCCTTTTCCCCGATCACCTCTCTTTGCGAAAGTTGCCTAAAGAAGAGTTAGAGAAAATTATTAAAGAGTACAGTCGTGAACTCGCCGTGCTCAAAAAGTATTCTCCGCCGAAAGTGAAGGAGTCCTTCCCCACCGAGGCGAATGTGAAGCGTTTTGAGAGTCTTATTGCTCAACTTGAAGCCTGGAGACACGATGTCTTCACAACGTAAGAACTTTTGTATCGTTCCTTGGGTTAACGTCTCAATCGATGTCAATGGTTCGGTGCGCCCTTGCTGCAAGTTCGTGCAGCCGACGGAACAGGGCGCAGTTAATCTTGGAAATCTAAACAAGTCCTCGCTTGAAACGATTTGGAATTCTCAGGAAATGCAGGCCTTGCGGCAAGACTTTTTGAACGACACAAGAAATCCCGGTTGTCGAACATGCTGGAAAGAAGAGGACAGTGGTGTTCCATCTTACCGCATGGAATTCGCGCAGCATCGCCTTGAAGGTCTTGAAGAGAAGGATTTCCAAACACCTCTTGCTAAACCGCCGATTGCCTTTGACCTCAAGCTTTCTCAAAAGTGCAATCTCAAGTGCCGAATCTGCGGACCCATCGCGTCTTCGACCTTTCTCGAAGAAGAACTGAAGCGGGGAAGTCTGACCATGGACTCTCAAGAGAAGAAGTATCTTTCAAGTTACAAAATTTTGGGAAGTCAAAAAGAAAAAGACTGGTTCGTGAGCCTGATTCCGCAGGTTCAACATATCGAAATTTTTGGAGGCGAACCTCTCTTAAGTCCTGAGAATCGAGAGCTTGAAGATCTGATTCTTGAATCCGGTCGTGCCGAAAAAATTAGTCTCTTGTATAACACAAACACCACCCTGTTTGATTCAGCTTTGGTCCAAAAGTGGAAAAAATTTAAAAGAGTTCAGGTCTGTCTGAGTGTGGATGATATTCACGAAAGACTCCACTACGAACGGTATCCAGCTTCTTTTGAAAAGATTGAAGGCAACATTCGCAAATACTCCGAGCAGAAAGGGGCAAACACTCAGCTTATACTTTTTTGTTCGGTGAGTTTCTTTAACGTCTATTTTCTTCCTGAATACATTGAGTGGAGAAATCGCAATTTCCCTTCAGTTGCTCTTGATTTCAATTTAGTCCATGACCTCAACTTCTTTTCAATTCGAAACCTACGGGACGACGTCAAGTCCGTGGTCCGAGAGAAACTCGAGGCGAACCAGCATTTGCTGCAAAACGACCTTGAGCTTGCGAAATATCGGAACGTAATTCAGTACATGAACATGGACCCGCAAGGTCCGGTCCCGGAAATTGAAAAACAGCTCTTTTCCGAGGTCCGCCTTCGAGATCAAATCCGAAAGCAATCCTGGGAAGAGGTATTTTCGGACTTTTCCCGGCTTTACCGTTAAGTCTTTGGGCCGGGTGCGCCGCAAGATAGGCCTTCCGAGGCTTTGTTTTCGTTGTTCAGAAATCAACAGTTGTTTCTATGCTTTAATTTCCCTTAGAATGTGAACAACTATTCGATCTTGGGGAGTTTAATCATATGAAAAGACATCTTTCGCTCGTTTTCCTTTCTGTTTTTAGTTTTTCTGCTTTGGCGATGGCCAAACAAGGTTTGAAGGGGCAGGGGGCCGTTGTCTTGGCATCAGCTCTTCATAGCGCAGGCGTTCTTTCGCAAGCCACGTGGGGCAAATCAGTTAAAGGCGATATGGAGAAATTTTTCGCCGGTGTTACCAACGGTGCGAAGTGCTCTGAAGACGCCTTTAAGAACCTTGACCTTCGGTTGCAGGCGGGGACTTTGACGTGTATCGAAAATTCGCGCTACTCGTTCGAGAATAAGTGTATCCTTCAATCACGAGACGGGAAGACTGTCGAATCCCACGGAGCCGTGGCTTACTCGATTCTGTCTTTGGCTAAAGCGGCGGGTGCTTCAGTGAAGGCGAATAAGGATGGATCAAAGTCTCACACTCTTAAGTCGGTGGACTGCATGCTCCAGGGTTGGTCAGTTTGTAAGGATCTCGAAGTTTCTTGTACGTTTCCTTAGGCGACTATCGAAGTTCCGTTTGTTCCTTGATATCCGCTAATATGAGATGAGCCAGCAGTTCGTTCAAGAGGGGGCTTGGATGCCCCTCCAGAGTTCGATCGTGACCATTCAACAGTTTCTGCACATCATAAGCACTATAATCTAGAATTTTGACGTCGGTTCCCGACAAGAGTTCTTTGAGATCTTGGTTGTAGTTCCAAGACCACGGATGAATAACAAGGAATTTCTTGGGTGTCTTGAGTGCTGTCGCGGCAGACTTGAAATACTCCTGAATCAATTCTGAGGTCAATTTCATTTTGTAGGCCCGATCGTAGTGAAGGAGTTCACGACGGAAAGTGGAGTAGAATTGAGAGCGCGTGTACCACTTGAAAACGGCTCCAAAAAGTCCCGAATAATATTCATCGGAAAGACCCTTAAAAACCAATTTGTCGTTTTCAAGCCGATAGATGGGCTCTTGGGCATAATGAAGTTTGTCGCGCATCCAAGATGAGTTCGCGAGGATCCGGTCAATATGAAAATCGATAAAAACATACACGAGGACGGTTTGTTTATCTTTCAGATCCTCAACGATTTTCCAATTATCTAAATTAGCTGCGTAGTAACTACTCGCGGGGCTTCGTCCTGGAAAACCTAAATTGACAACTTTGGTTTTCGGCAAAATTTTTTGAAGTTGGCTTGGCAGAGTTTCATGATCTTGGATGACATCTCCGAAAGTAAATGAACACCCATCAACAACCAGAGCCTGGGCGCCATCAACCTGAGGCAAGGTCAAACGTCGTCCGAGAGCGTCTGTGGAGTATCGGCCTTGGAAGAGAGACTTTCCTGTCGAAATTTGCTTAAGATCAATCTCGACCGATTTGTTCGGCAGAAGCTTGAAGTTGTCTGCGTAAATCATGTCACCATTTTTAAACATCCCCGCGTAGTCTTTGTCCGTGGGATCGACATAGGCCTGTTTTTCAAGGGCCTTTTGCGGGACCTTCGAAACATCGAATTGAGTCTTTCGAGGGAAGGTTTGGAAGTCGAAGTAGATCCGGGGAGACGGATCCGGCTTTTGGGGAGAGACCGGCAAAAGCGCCACCAGGCGGGGCGCCAATAACTCGGCGGCCGCCAGAGTGAGTCCAACGGACGCCAAGACCAGGATCGAATTCACAAAAACTGTTTTCAATTTCATCGCAGATCCTCAGGACATAGATTCATGACAACTGAGAATCAGATTGAAGTCCAGACTCGACTCGACTCAAAAAAGACGGACCGCCAAGAAAGCTACGGAACCTGACGGCAATCTACGCTTGTCAGTTCGAAGTGGCCCCAAGCCTGGTCCTGGTGATCGTAGGCATCATAAAGCGACCAACGAACCTTTGAAACAAACGTGATCATGATATTTTGCTCAAAGCGAGATGTCAGTTGAATCGTTGTCTCAACAGTCCGATCGGTAACACCCTGGTCGATCTGAACGATCTGTTGATTTTCAAGGATCTGCTGGAGCGAACCGTTTCTTTCACATTTTTGGAAGACTGCCTCTGCCAACTTCTTTTGGATTCGAGGGTCCCATTCAGAACCGTTGATCAACGAAGCAGCATGAGTTTGAAACGCCAAAAGAACAAGGCTAGTGAAGAACAAAAGCCGCATGGGACCTCCTCATCAAGAGTCATTTGGTCATAAGCTATACCAAAAAAAGATGAGAAGAGGTCAAGATTCGTTGAGTCTTCCTTTGGTGTTTTCTGAGAAATCCCCCAATTTGGCGCCGTGTCACAAGGCTGGCGGTTCTCCCAAGATTCTGTGAGTCAGAGATCCTTAAGTCAGGTGGCGTTAGCCTGCTAAGATAACTTCTCTCTGTTTTGCAAATTCAATCGGTGATTTCATACGCAATGCTGAATGTGGATTGATGTTGTTGTACCGCCAATGCCAGTCATCAATCTTGGTTCGTGCATCTTCAAGATTAAGTTGAACGTGATACATGGCTCTCGGGGTTGCGCGGGGCACGTCGACTTCACCTGCACGGGGAAAGCCACCAAGGTAAAGGATTGTTGCGGCCTCTGGCACAAGAATAACATCATCGCCGATTTCCCGGCGATAGAGGTCGGTAGCCGTTGTCTTTCCACCGCCTGGCCCTCCATTTACTGCAATTTTACAACACCGATCCATTCATCTCCGATTTGCTCTTGCTTGAGGCCTTTTGTCATATGAAGAGACATTAAGTCACAACTAGAAGATCTATGCTCTATGAATGGCTCTTAGATCATCTTCTATTCTGTACTAGCAGTCAGTATGCCGGTGGCCCTTTTCTTGCTGACACACAATAAGTCTAATTTGAAATCAATAGGGCGCTGTTGTCAGCAAAAGCTGTCGATCAAATCTTTCGTTATCTCTGGAGGTTCTCAATGAAGCAAACGGAAGTCGAAAGGATGGTGTTTTAAAAGTGGCGTCAACTCCCTGATCATTATGACGAGTGCACAAGGACTTTCAGAAATTGAAGCAAATCGAAGACGCGAAGAGTATGGGCTCAATGAAATTGCACGGGAAAAATCAGCACCCGCATGGGTGTTATTTGCTTGCCAGTTTAAAAGCCCACTCGTCATCATACTGATTTTTGCTAGTATCATTTCAGCGGCTCTTGGCGAAATCGTGGAAGCACTTTCGATCGGCGCTATTCTCGTGATTAACGCTGTGATTGGATTCTTTCAAGAATATCGAGCAGAAACAGCGATTTCTGCCTTACGGGAAATGACCGCGCCACGGGCAAAGGTATTCAGGGATGGGCGCCAGTCCGTCATTCTCGCATGCAATGTCGTTCCAGGGGACACCCTGATTCTGGACGCAGGTGATATTGTCGCCGCGGATGCCGAGATCCTCGAGGCCTCCCACCTTCAGCTCAATGAAGCCGTGCTGACAGGGGAAAGTCTTTCTGTTGCAAAATCCACTAGCGGCGTCAAAGAAGCAAAAGTTTTGGCCGAACGTGATGGAGAAGTCTTTATGGGAACGGCTGTTGCGACCGGCACTGCGATAACCCGAGTTACCGCTACGGGAATGAAAACGGAATTAGGTCAGATTGCACACCTGATTTCTACCGCTGTGAACGAAGAAACACCCTTACAGGCGCAGCTTTCGCGGGTTGGAAGAACATTGCTCTATCTTTGCCTGGCTGTTGTTATTCTTGTCGCTCTCATTGGTTATATCCAGGGAACACCACGGATCAACCTCTTAATATTTTCAGTGTCCCTCGCGGTCGCAGCAGTGCCCGAGGGGTTGCCAGCCATCGTGACAGTGGCTCTCGCTCTTGGCGTACAGCGGATGGCGGCACGAAATGCGCTCGTTCGTAAACTTCCCAGTGTCGAAACTCTAGGGGCAGTTTCAGTTATCTGCACGGATAAAACAGGTACGCTAACGACGGGAAACATGCGGGTCCGCGAGCTATGGGGTAAAGACCATAGCGATCTCTTGAGGGCCGCCACTTCTTGTTGTGACGCGGAACTGAGTGACGGTGATGACACTGGAACGGGGGACCCGACGGAGATTGCTATTCTTATTGCGGCTCGTGAACATGGGATTACTCGACAGCAAACTGAAAATGATAATCCACGTGTTTCCACAGAGCCTTTCGATTCGGATCGTCGACGAATGTCCATTTTCCGAAAAGACGGAATCAATTACGTTAAAGGAGCTGTTGAAAGCATTCTTCCTGTCTGTATTAAGGAGTGCGCAAACCTCGACGCTCTTATAAAAGCGGCCACAGATATGTCCTCACGCGGGCTACGGGTTTTGGCCGTTGCTGTTGGTCAAGGCGCGGTCGAGCAGAATCTAACCTTTCTCGGGCTGATTGGCATGGCCGATCCTCCGCGCGCCGAAGCGATGCAAGCCCTAAAGGAGGCTCGCACTGCCGGAATCACGCCTATTATCATCACCGGCGATCACGAGCAAACTGCTACAGCCATTGCACGAGAGCTTGGACTTGTTCTTGAGGGCGAATCCATCAGCGGTAGAGTCCATGCACGTGCGACTCCTGAAGATAAACTGAGGCTGGTTCGAAACTGGAAAAATCAAGGGGCGATCGTGGCCATGACCGGAGATGGAGTCAACGATGCACCGGCACTGCGCGAGGCCCATATCGGAATTGCCATGGGTCGAGCTGGAACAGAAGTCACTCGTCAAGCGGCAGATCTTATACTTGCAGACGACAATTTCGCGACTATTGTGGCGGCGGTGCGCGAAGGCCGAGGAATCTTTGAGAACATCAGAAAAGCAATCACCTATCTCTTGACCGGGAATCTTGCGGAAATCGCGCTTGTCTTTGGCGCTGTTGTGCTTGGTCTGCCGCTGCCATTACTCGCCACGCACCTCTTGTGGATTAACCTGGTCACTGATGCGTTGCCTGCGCTCACGTTAGTTGCAGATCCGCTATCTCCAAATATCATGAAGCGTGCACCAAGAGATTCCTATGAGAAGATATTGGGAAAAGCTGAGTGGGGTCAGATTCTGTGGATTGGACTTTTGGAAGCTTCAGTTATTCTTGGACTCTACTGGTACCTGATGCAAACTGGTGACGATGTGCAAGCACGTAACCTAGCTTTTACGACAATCGTGTTCAGTCAGATTCTGCGCGCGTTTGGGGCTCGCTCTTCGACAAGAATATTCTGGAGAGTTGGGGCTTTTAGTAATCTATGGCTTCTCGGCGTCGTTCTCATGACGGGGCTCTTGCAATTGAGTCTTCACTTTATTCCCTTTTCACAAGAAGTTTTTGATTTGCGTCCGCTTTCTCTCGAAGATCTTTTGTTGGTGACTCCAGCGGCGTTTGTATCAATTACAGTCGTTGAGCTCAAAAAAATGATGGAGGGCTGTCGAAATGTCAGTTGAAGTAGAAATCACCCAAATTAAAAAAGTCTTCTCTGCCAAAGGCCTTTCAAGAGGCGTCGGTCAAGTCGGGGTTGCATGAAGGTGAAATTGTCTTGGTCTATCCGGGTGATCTTGTGAAAGACGGAACCCGAGTTCGCTTACAAGGTGAAAATCAGTGATCGAGCTCTCGAGTCGGCCAAAATGTCTCATTGCTTTCATCATGAGTGATCCAAGTTTGCCAGGATACAGTTGTGATAGGTTCTGATCGGCGTGATGATTGCAAAGGCAATATCAGCTATGGTTTCTATACATGTCGCGGAAGGACGGTTCTGTGAATTTTGCGCATCTTCATCTCGTGATTAACCATATTCCAGTTTTGGGATCGATGGCCGTACTTGGCCTTGTCGCGTACTCCCTCTACAAGAACGATCGGGCCGTCACCCAGCTGACATTAGGTGTCGCGATACTTATTGGTGTTTTGGCAATCCCAGTCTTTTTGTCAGGTGAACCGGCTGAAGAGGTCGTCGAACATATCTCTGGCGTCAGCGAAGCATTGATAGAAAAGCATGAGGACTTTAGTCTCAATGCACTGATCAGTACAGAGCTTATGGCAATAGTCGCCATGATTGGAATGTTCTTGATCCGCAAATCACCGGGAGCTTCACAAAGGCCTGTACTCGCAACGCTTGCTTTTGTGGCTATTATTAATTCTGGTCTCATGCTTTATACAGCTAACCTTGGAGGGAAAATTATGCACGTTGAGATTCGAAAAGCCGTTTCGCATCCCCAAGGGGAAGTACTTCCCTCTGAACATGGTGATAGTGACTAATATACTTACTTTCAAAATCGAAGGGATGTCTCGTGACTGCAACTATAGGACTTATACTGGCGGCGATAATCTATCTAGTCACATTGAGTATTCTTGTTAAGACGTCAGGATTTCGAAAAGATCCTGGACAATCTAGAACCATTCTACACTTCAGAAACAAGGCCATCCCGTTGGAGCAAGGATTGATCGGGCTCTTCAATTTAATAATCGGACTTATATGGCTTAGCTTATGGACGTTCTTTCTTTTTACGAGATGGGATTCATTTCAGGCAAAGTTCGATTTCATATGGCCCCATGTCCTTCTCCAACTAGCTGTCTCTGGGGGGGTGATAATTGCAGGCATCGCTACCATCGTCGAATGGAAAAAATGGCAGTTTGCTTATGTTTTAAGTTTGATCCTGCTCGTTATTAGTACCATTGTGTCTCTGACTTTTTACGGCCCGTATGGACATGGCGAACCTCTATCCATGACGTTCTTGGGATTATGGAGCTTCAGCGTAGCTGGAATTATGACCTTTGGTTTCTTTATTCTTCATAGAATGCTCAACTCTCGAACTATTCTGCTTAAACATGGTTGAACGTGATACGTCTATCGCTTGCCACAATTAAGAATATTCCAATTGAAGACCGGGGGCTTAGCGAGATCGAAGTCGAAGAACAGAGAAAGCGTTTTGGTACTAACGCCATCCTCGACTCGGGGAAAAATCGCTGGAATGAAATATTTCAAGATACAATCCGAGATCCAATGGTGTGGTTTCTTGGGAGCGTTAGTTTCGTATTCTTCGTAGTTGGCCAGTCGGTTGACGCAGCAACTTTACTTCTTGCGATTCTCCCCCTTATGTTCATGGACGCTTTTCTTCATTGGCGAACCCGGTCTGCAATAAGTTCCCTTAAAGGAAACTTGAATACGATGGCTTTTGTTATTCGCGATTCGACTGAAAAGCGGGTCCAGTCTCAAGACATCGTTCCTGGTGACTTAGTTCGAGCAGAGAGTGGCGATGTGGTGCCTGCTGACAGTATTATTGAGAGATCTGATGACTTGCAAATTGATGAGTCTGCTCTCACCGGCGAATCTTTTCCAATCAAGAAGCAATCCTACATGATTCGCTTCCCTGAAATAGGGCAAGATGAGATACTTGTAAATCCAGAGGTACTGGCATTTGCAGGCACAAAAATCCTTATGGGCAAATCTCGAATTCGAGTTTTGCGCACGGGTCGCAGTACGGCCTATGGTGAAATCGTTCGTTCCGTCTCTGAAATGCCGCTCGAAAAAACACCACTCCAGCTAACTATTGGAAAACTGGTTCGTAGCCTGATAATCGCCGCTCTGTTTTTATGCGCGCTCCTTGGCCATGTCCCAGGTTTAGTTGAAATTTAAAGGTTGAGTGGATCAACCAATCTGTGTTTTCAATAAGTTACAAAGCTTTATGGAAATAAAAAAATTAAATGGCCACCCAATTAAAAAGAATGTACTGAAAGCGTTGAAAAAGATCAACCGCAAGAAGCTTCAGCACGCCAAAAAGTCCGATATTCTCAGTGATCGCTTTGAAAATCTTGAGGGTCCTATCGAGACGCAGCATTTGCTGATCTCCACGCTGCTCCCACCAGC